>NZ_JAMYVL010000006.1:0-317443 GCF_040323955.1 Mesorhizobium sp. M0018
CGTGCGTGGTCGGCGCTCGAGTAACAGGCAATTCACTAATTACCGCCCGATTTATATCCCCACCCCGCGGGGGGGGCCCGGCCCGCCCGCTCTTGTCTCTCGCATGGCGGAAGAACGCCTGCTTCAAGCCGCCTTTGCTTCTGCTTCATGGAGCGCGAAAGAGCGCCCGTCCGCGTCGAAAATATGCAGGTCTCCGGCGTCCGCCGTCAGCCGCAGTGTCGCTCCGCGCTTGACCTCGACATTGCCCGGCAGCTTGGTCACCAGCGGCAGGTCGGCGCGGCCGATGTCGACATAGACGAGCTGGACCTCGCCGAGCTGCTCGACGTAATCGACCGTCCCTTCGAACAAATAGTCGGCGCCGGTGGCAATCATCAGATCCTCCGGCCGCACCCCGAAGCTCACCGCTGCGCCTTTCGCCGACGCAGGCGTTGCGATCGGCACCGTTGCCTTGCGGCCGCCGACATGGCTGACGACCGTCGGGTTGCCGGTCTTGTCGATCGTCGCCGGCAGGATGTTCATCGCCGGCGAGCCGATGAACTGGGCGACGAACAGATTGCCGGGCCGCTTGTAGAGCTCCATCGGCGTGCCGACCTGTTCGATATGGCCTTCCTTCAGCACGACGATGCGGTCGGCCAGCGTCATCGCCTCGACCTGGTCGTGGGTGACGTAGATCATCGTCGTGGCCGGCATTGACTCCTTGAGCTTGGCGATCTCGATGCGGGTGGCGACGCGCAGCGCCGCGTCGAGGTTGGATAGCGGCTCGTCGAACAGGAAGACCTTGGGATTGCGCACGATGGCGCGGCCGATGGCGACGCGCTGGCGCTGGCCGCCCGACATCGCCTTGGGCAGACGGTCGAGATATTTGGTCAGCTGCAGGATCTCGGCCGCCTGGCGCACCCGCTTGTCGATCTCGGCCTTGCTTTCCTTGCCGATCTTCATCGAGAACGCCATGTTGTCGTAGACGGTCATGTGCGGATAAAGCGCATAGGACTGGAACACCATGGCGATGCCGCGCTTTGACGGCGGCACGTCGTTGACGATCTCGCCGTCGATCTTGAGCTCGCCCGAGGTGATCTCCTCCAGCCCGGCGATGCAGCGCAGCAAGGTCGACTTGCCGCAACCCGAGGGACCGACGAAGACGATGAATTCGCCCGACTTTATGTCGAGGTCGACGCCGTGCAGAATGTTGAGATTGCCATATGATTTCCTCACTTGCCTTAGCGTGACATCGGCCATGGTACCCTCCAGTTCTTCCTTGAATTCAGTCGATACGCCCGAACCAGGCGCCGTAGCCGCCGAGGCGGATCGTGCCGGCGCCAGTCTGTCCCGAAAACCCGTGTCCCGGCAAGGGCTGCAATGAGCGGCCGCCAAGATCGACCTCGGCCGGCTTTGCTCCGAGATTGAAGGCGCAGACGATCTGCTCGTTGCCTTCGCGGCGCGTGAAGGCGACGGTGTCGCCCTCGCTTTCGATGAACTCGATATCACCCTTGGCCAGTGCCGGATGGGCGCGGCGGAAAGCCAGGAAGCGCCGGTAGTGCTCGAGCAGCGAGCCGTCGTCGCCTTGCTGCACATTGACGGCTTGCGCAAGGTGCTTGCTGGGCACCGGCAGCCAGGGCTTTGCCGTCGAGAAGCCGCCATTGCGGGCAGCGCCGTCCCAAACCATCGGCGTACGGCAGCCGTCGCGTCCCTTGAATTCAGGCCAGAAGCGGATGCCGTATGGGTCCTGCAGATCCTCGAAGCTGAGCTCGGCCTCGCTGAGCCCGAGCTCCTCGCCCTGATAGATGCAGACCGAGCCGCGCAACGACATCAGCAGCGCCGAGATGACCTTGAGGTAGGCGGTCGGGTCGGGCTCGCCGGCTGCCCAGCGCGAGGCAGGGCGCATCACGTCATGGTTGGAGAAGGCCCAGCACGACCAGCCGTCGCTGGCCACCTTGCCGAAGGTTTCCAGCACCGAGCGTACCTTTGCCGCGCTGATCTTCTCCGGCGCCAGGAAGTCGAAGGAGTAACACATATGCACGCGCTTGCCGCCGGCCGTATAGGCCGCCACCACTTCCAGCCCACGCTGCGAATCGCCGACCTCGCCAACCGCGGCCGTCGCCGGGTATTCGTCGAGCAAGGCGCGGAAGCGTTCGAGGAAGCCGAGGTTTTCAGGCCGGCTCTTGTCGTACAGATGGTCCTGGTAGTTGTAGGGGTTGACGGCCGGCGCCGTCTGGTCGTTGCGCTGCTCGGGCGGCAGCGGCGGATTGTTTTCCAGGCCCTGGCTGTGGAAATAGAAATTGATGGTATCGAGGCGAAAACCGTCGACGCCGCGCTCCAGCCAGAAGCGGGTGACGTCGAGCAGCGCGTCCTGGACCGCGCGGCTGTGGAAGTTGAGGTCAGGCTGCTCGGCCAGGAAATTATGAAGATAATATTGCTGGCGGCTGGTGTCCCACTGCCAGGCCGAGCCGCCGAAGATAGACAGCCAGTTGTTGGGCGGCGTGCCGTCCGGCTTGGCATCCGCCCAGACATACCAGTCGGCTTTTGGATTGCTGCGGCTCGACCGGCTTTCCCTGAACCACGGATGGATGTCGGCGGTGTGCGAGAGCACCTCGTCGATCATCACCTTGAGGCCAAGCCGGTGCGCCTCTGCGGTCAGCGCGTCGAAGTCGGCCAGCGTGCCGAACATCGGATCGACGTCGCAATAATCCGACACGTCGTAGCCAAAATCCTTCATCGGCGATTTGAAGAATGGCGAGATCCAGATGGCGTCGACACCGAGCGAGGCGATGTAGGGCAGCCGGCCGATCATGCCCCTGAGGTCGCCGATGCCGTCGCCGTTCGAATCCTGGTAGCTGCGCGGGTAGATCTGGTAGATCACGGCACCTCGCCACCAGTCGCGATCGATAGCGAGATCGGGCTTCGGGGTCGCCTTCAAAGCGGATTGCATGATCTCAACCTCCTTTCACCGAGCCGGCAAGCAGCCCGCGGACGAAATAGCGCTGCAGCGAGAAGAACACGATCAGCGGCACGATGATGGTGACGAAGGCCGATGTCGTCAGGATCTCCCAGTCGCCGCCGCGCGAGCCGAGCAACGCATTAAGCTTGGCGGTAAGCACGATCTGGTCGCCCTCGGTACCAAGGAAAACCATCGCCACCAGCAGATCGTTCCACACCCAGAGAAACTGGAAGATGGCGAACGAGGCCAGCACCGGGAACGACAATGGCAGCACGATCTTGACGAAGATTTCGAAATCGCTGGCCCCGTCGATGCGTGCCGACTCCATGATCTCGCGTGGCAGGCCGGCGATATAGCTCCTCAACAGATAGATGGCGAAAGGCAGACCGAAGCCGGTATGCGCCAGCCAGATGCCGAGATAGGTCTTCGACGGCACGCCGAAGAAGCTGCCGACGCCGTTATAGAGCTTCAATAGCGGGATCAGCGACATCTGCAGCGGCACCACCAGGAGGCCGATGATGACGGCGATGAGCAGGGCCCGGCCAGGAAAGCGCATCCAGGCCAGCGCGTAAGCGGCGAACGCGGCGATCAGGATCGGGATGACGGTCGCCGGAATGGTGACGGTCAGCGAGTTCATGAAGGAGCGGCCGATGCCTTCCGAAAACAGCACCGTGTCGTAATTGTCGGTGGTGAATTTCGGCGGCGCCGACGAGGCGTAATAGACGCGCTGGCCGCGTTCGCCTTCGAAAGCCTTCGGCGAGGTCATGACGAAACTGCCGTCGGCATTGAGCTGCAGGGTCACGCCGTCGCCGAGATCGGCTGTCGTGCCGGCGGGATATTGCGTCGGCGCTGCCGACTTGACGCCGAAGGCGCTGATGTTGCGGGCCGGACCGTCGCCGAAAATATTGCCTTGCAGAACGAACTTGCCGTCCTTCTCGAGTTGCGCCGAGGCGGGCGGCAGCCGTCCGGCTTCCGTCTGGCTGGAACTGGTGAACGAGTTCCACCAGCCCGAAGCGATGATCTGGTCCTTGTCGCGCAGCGACGAGACCAGAATGCCGAGCGTCGGGATCGTCCAGATCGCAACGAAGATGAAGACGGCGATATGGACGCCGAAACGGCTGACAAAGGACTTTCCCGTCGACACGGCCATCTCAATGCCCTTCCGTCTCTTTGTTCGCCTGGCGGATGTTCCAGACCATGATCGGAATGACCGCGATCATGATGATGATGGCGATGGTGGCGCCGCGGCCGAAATCGCCGCCGCCGCGGAACATCCAGTCGAACATCAGATTGGCCAGCACCTGGCTGTTCCACTGGCCGTTGGTCATGGTCAGCACGATGTCGAAAACCTTCAGCACCAGGATGGTGATGGTGGTCCAGACCACGGCGATGGTGCCCCAGATCTGCGGCACCATGATCTTCCAGAAGATCTGGAAAGGGTTGGCGCCGTCGATGACGGCGGCTTCCAGCGTCTCTTCCGGAATGCCGCGCAAGGCCGACGACAGGATGACCATGGCAAAGCCGGTCTGGATCCAGATCAGGATGACCATCAGGAAGAAGTTGTTCCAGAACGGCAGCGAGATCCAGACCTGCGGCTGGCCGCCGAAATACTGGATGATGGCATTGAGCAGGCCGATCTGCGTCTGGCCCTCGCCGCGATATTCGTAGATGAATTTCCAGATGACGCTGGCGCCGACGAACGAGATGGCGAGCGGCAGGAAGATCAGGCTTTTTGCGATGGTGCCCCACCAGATCTTGTCGGTGAGCACGGCGATGATCAGCCCGAGGAAGGTGCAGGCGGCCGGCACCACCGCCAGCCAGATGATGTTGTTGAGGATCGAGTTGCGGAACTCGCGGTCGCCGAACGCCCATTGATAGTTGGCCAAGCCGACGAAATGGGCGCCGCCGCGATCGAGGAACGACAGCCTCAGCGTCTCCACTACCGGGTAGATCAGGTAGATCGTGAGGATGATCATCGCCGGGCCGACGAACAGCCAGGGTCGGATCACCCCCTGCCGGCGCAGATTGTTGATCGCTGCCTTGCCGGAAACGCCGCGTGCCGGAAAGATCGTGTCGAGTGCCTTGTTGGCGCCCCAGAAATAGGCGACGCAGCCGCCCACGCCGATGATGATGACGAATATCGCCGAGAAAATCTGAGCCGCCATGGGTCCCTCCCCCTGCGCACGGATCCGCCAGTCGAGAATGGCTTTGGCGACGGGATCATGCGCCGATTCAGTTGTCTGGAGCGCGACCAGCCGGAAAGCAGGTCACTGGGCGCGCGTCATGCCGGAATGCGTTGTGCTCACGACAATCGACGCGACGCCAAGCACCGGATAAGGTCCGGGCCGTTTGAGGCCCGGACCACGTCACATTGGGAACTCAAGCCGGCCGCTTACTTGATCGCGTCCCAGCTTTTCTGGATGTCGGTGGCGACGTCCTGGGCGGACTTGCCGCCGACCAGGTCGATCATGCCGGTCCAGAACGCACCGGCGCCGATCTTGCCCGGCATCAGGTCGGACCCGTCGAAGCGGAAGGTCGAGGCGTTGGCCAGGATCTCGCCCTGCTTCTTCAGCGCGTCGCTGGCATAGGCGTCCTTGTTGACCGACTTGAACGGCGTCACGAAGCCGCCCTGTGCCATCCAGATCTCATGAGCGAGCGGCAGCTTCAGGAATTCGATGAACGCGCGGGCACTCTTGCTGTCTTTGGTGATCATGGCGAGCGTGCCGGCGCCGAGCACCGGAGTGCCGAGCTCGGGCTTGGAAGCGTAAGGCGGGAAGTAGAAGAAGTCGGCATCCTCGCCGATCTTGGTGCCTTGCGGGAAGAAGGTCGGGATGAACGATGCCTGATGGTGCAGATAACATTTTGGCGGCACCGAGAAGAGGCCCTTCGGGCTGTCACGGAAATCGGTCGCCGCAACCGCCTTGGCGCCGCCCTCGACCATCTTGTCGTCGGTGGCGATCTTGCCGAAAATGTCGATGGCGTTGACCACTGCCGGATCGTTGAACGGAATTTCGTTCTTCACCCATTTGTCGTAGGTCTCGGGCGTCTGGGTGCGCAGCATGATGTCTTCGACCCAGTCGGTCGCCGGCCAGCCGGTGGCGCCGCCCGAACCAAGCCCGATGCACCATGGCGTGCCGCCGTCGGCGATGATCTTCTTTTCGAGCTCGGCAAGCTCTTCCTGCGTCTTCGGCACCTTGTAGCCGGCTTCCTCGAAATTGTCCGGCGAGTACCAGACCAGCGACTTCACGTCGGCCTTGTACGGAAAGGCGAAGAAGCCGGGCTTGCCGTCCTTGTCCTTGAAGGTGCCGAGGTCGACCCAGGATTGGCCGGCGCCGTAATTGTCCTTGACCCAGTTGGCCGTATCGTCGCCGAGCGGCGTCAAAAGGCCCTTCGATGCCAGATCCTGGATCAGGCCCGGCTGCGGCAGCACGGCAATGTTGGGCGGGCTGCCGGCCTGCGTGTCGATGACGATCTGCTGCTCGTAATTCTCCGACGAGGAGTACTTGATCTCGGCGCCGGTGGCTTCGGAGAAGTAATCGAGGACGGTGCGGATAAGCCCTTCGTCCTCGCCGCGCCACGGCCCGAAGATCGTCAGCGTCTCGCCCTTGAGGTCGACTTTCTTGAGCTCTTCGTAGTTCGCCCAGTTGAAACGGGGATCTTCGCCCGGCTTGAACTTCAGTTCGGCTTGCGCCGGCATGGCGAGCGCAAGCGTGGCAAACGCAGCGCCCAGCAGAAGCATTTTCTTCATCGGTATTCCCTCCCAGTGGTGACAAACACCGAACGAAACCTCCATTCCGTCCGCCGGCGCTGCAGGACTGTGACTCAGTCGGAAAGGAACTGCAACCTTTCGTAGAGTCTTCCAAAGCGCTTTGGTGATTTTGATCACGCCACTGAATTGGTCCGGAGTCAAGAGAAAGCCAGATTAATCGATTTAATTTCTGCGGCCGGGTGCTGGCGAAAGTGCGCTGCAGCACAGTTTTCTGGCGGTGCAGCAGCAAATTCGGCTTCAAACCGGTCCGAACCGTGCGTATGGTCAGTGCGCTCGGCAACGCGGTTCGTAGCGGCTAGCTCGATTCAGATTAAAAGCGCTTTGAGGTTGGAGGCCTCCGGTGAACCTCAAGCAGCTCTCCCACATGCTGGCGCTTTCGCAGACTACGGTGAGCCGCGCATTGAACGGCTACCCGGAAGTCAACGAGGAAACGCGCCGGCGGGTGGTCGATGCCGCCAAGCGTCACGGCTATCGCCCCAATCCGAGCGCCCGCCGGCTGGCGACCGGCAAGACCGGCATGATCGGCTATGTGCTGCCGACGGGAACGACCGTCGACATCGACCCGCATTTCGTCGAGTTCCTGTCCGGCCTCGGCGACTATGCGCGTTCGCACGAGCTCGACCTGGTGCTGTCACCGGCCGATGCCGACGACCAGGAGACGACCTACCGCCGCATTGTCGCCAACCGGCAGGTCGACGCGGTCTATATCTCGTCGCCGAGGCCGGCCGACCGGCGGGTGGCACTCGTCAACACGCTCGGCATTCCCTTCATCGTCCATGGCCGCAGCGAAGGCTTCGATTTCGACTATCCGTTCACCGACATCGACAATGAGGGCGCCTTCCACGAGGCGGCACGGCTACTCGTTCAGCTCGGTCACAGGCGTCTGGCGCTGATCAACGGCGACGATCGCGAGACCTTCGCCATTCATCGCGAGCGCGGCGTGCGCCGCGCGCTTGCGGCGAGCGGCCTGGTGCTTCGTGATCAGCATGTCTGTTCGCTGACCATGACCGAGGAGAACGGCTATCGCGCCGCCCGGCGCTTGCTGGAACAAAGCGACGCGCCGACGGCGATCGCCTGCTCCAGCCTGATCATGGCGCTCGGCGTGGTGCGCGCGGTGCGCGATCTCGGCCTGACCATTCCGGGCGACCTGTCGCTGATCGCCCATGACGACGTCTTTCCCTGGCTGAAGCCGGAAAATTTTTCGGTGCCATTGTCGACGACGCGTTCGTCGATCCGCCTCGCCGGCGCGCGCATCGCCGAACGGCTGGCGGCGCGGATTTCCGGCCTGGAGGAGGGCGCTCGCGGCGAAGTCTGGCCGGTCGACCTGGTGGTCAGGGGATCGGTCGCCGGCGCGCCGGCCTAGAGGCAATCACTCTGAACGGCCGAGGTCGACTCTTGGCGGCTGTTGGCCAGCACCAGCGGGTGCGTCCTGGTCTCAGGCCGCGGATTTGAGGTGATCGATGAAGGCGCGCAGCTTCGGCAGGACTTGGCGCTTGCCGGGATGATAAAGGAAGACACCCGGCGTCGTCGTGGCGACGCCGTCGAGCACCGACTGGAGTTTTCCTTCGGCTATCGGACCTTCGGCGAGTGGTCGCGGCGTCTGCGCCAACCCGACGCCCCGCATCGCGGCCCCGACCAATGTCGAATAGTCGTGCGCAATCAGCGGGCCTGAGACGATCGCTTCGATTGCACCGTTACCGTCGATGAACGACCAGGGTGCGATGGCGCCATTCGAGCGGCGCAAGCGTAAGCAGGCGTGGTGGCGCAAGTCGTCGACACGCTCGGGACGGCCGTAGCGCTCAAAATAGTCAGGGCTGCCGACGACTACGAACGAGAACGGCGGGGTCAGCCGCACCGCGACCATGTCGGCGGCGATGAGTTGCCCGAGGCGGATGCCGGCGTCGAACCCGCCGGTCGCGAGATCGACCATCTGGTCGCTCACGGCGATCTCCAGTTCGATCTCAGGATAGGCTTGGCAGAACGACGCGAGCACCGGCTCCAACATCAGCGGCACGATAGCGCGAGGCACAGACAGGCGCAGCAGACCGGTCGGCCGCTGGCCGATATCGCGGGCAGCCTCGCCGGCCGCTACGAGCTCCTCGAATGCCGGGCCGGCACGGTCGAGGAACCGCTGGCCAGGTTCGGTTAAACCAACGCTCCGCGTCGTGCGGACGAACAACGCCGTGCCCAGGCGAGCTTCCAGCGCGCGCACCGCTTGGCTCACGGCCGATGGCGTCACGCCGAGATCGGTGGCGGCACGGCGGAAGTTACGCCGCATGGCGACGGCCAGGAACGCCTCGACGCCCTCCAGCGCACCATGTCGGACTGTGTAGTTCTGCTTCATAGGTTGTTGTGATTACACCGGATAGTCGAATTGCGGTAGCGGGCTTAAAGCCGCGTGAACCAACTGTTGAGAGTAGGCCAAATGTCCACGGAAATGGTGTTCCAAACCCATCTTGTTCTCGGCTATGTCGCGTGGCTGCTTTGCTTCGGCGCGTACGGTTTGCCGTTGCTCAGGTCGATGGACCGGGTCGCGGCGCAACGCGCTATCGCTATGCTGCACAGCTTCCGCTTCTTCGGGCTCGTCTTCCTAGTTCCGGGCGTCGTAAGCCCCAATCTGCCCGCTGATTTCGCCGTGTTCGCCGCCTACGGCGATTTCGCGACCGGCGTGCTGGCCATGCTGGCGCTGCTCACGGTGAGGATACGCCCGCTCTTCTGGCCGTTGGTCGTCGCCTTCAACGTCGCAGGGACGGTCGACCTCATCGTCGACTATTACCACGCCATTCAGATCGGCCTTCCTGCACGCGCAGGCGAACTGGGCGCCACCTACGCGATCCCGATCATCTACGTACCGCTGCTGATGATAACGCACGTCGCCGCATTCTATTTTCTCCTACGTCCTCAGCAAAACGCGTCCTGAGCGGGCTATTCATTCGCCGCCTCGGCCGCCTTGGTGTTCAGAAGCCCGTAGCCGAAGTCATTGTCCCGCCCCTTCGCGCCGAGATCCTTTGCCGTGGCGGCAAGTGCTTTCTCGACCCAGTCGGCGGAGCGGTCGGGCGCGGCATGCAACAGATTGGCGACGGCGCCGGTCACGATCGCCGCGGCGAAGGACGTCCCGGTCACCACGTCCGAGCCGGCGCCGCTCGGCGCCACCATCTCAACGCCGGGAGCGGAGATGAAGACATAGGCGCCGCGATTGGCCTGCGGCATCAGCCCGTCCTTGGCATCGGTGGCCGTCACCGCGATCACGCCGTCGAAGGCGGCCGGATAACCATAGGGCGCCTTCGGTCCGTTATTGCCGGCGGCCGCAACCAGCACGATGCCAAGCGCACGCGCATTGCGGCAGGCGATGCCGAGCAGGTCGTTCTTCGGGCCGACGAAGCTCATATTGATGATGCGGACATCCTGCTCCGCCGCCCAGTCAAGCGCCGAAAGGACGACGTCCATGGTCGACTTGCCGCCCTCGAAGGCGCGGGCATGATAGATCCTGGCGCCCGGCGCCATGCCTTTGAACGCGCCGGTGCCGGCGATCAGTCCATCGACCGAAGTGCCGTGGTCGCGCGCCTTGATCGGCACGTCGGGCATGGCATCGAACTGCCCGGCGATGACGCCGGAGAGCGCCGGATTGCCGTCGTCGATGCCGGTGTCGATGACGCCGACGCGCACATTCTCGCCGCTGGCTTTGTCGGCATCGAGCGCGATGCGCTCGAACGCATAATTGGCGATGCTGGCCGCCTGCTGCAGCGAGTAGACATGGTTGGCCTCACGCCGCAAAGTGCGGCCGTCGGCGGCGAGCTGCGCCAGCACGACGCCGACCGGGCGGCCATCGGGAATGCCGAAGCGCACCAGCGTGTTGCCGAGCAGCCGCGACTGCCGCTGCGAGCGTATCTCGAGGCCGAACGAGGCCGCGATCTGCTGGACCGCGCCGGCATCGCCATTGACGGTGACCAGCACCTCGTCGGGCACGAAATCGCCGGTCACGGCGCGCGGCGGCTCGGTTGCCACAAGATCGGTCGGCGCAACCACCGCACCGCCCGGCACCGCAGCCTGTATTGCCGGCGCGACGGCGGGTGGGGTTGCAGTATTGCCAGGAGGTATCGGCGCCTCGGTGACTACGGCAGGATTGGGGAACAGGTCGACAATCAAGCCCGGAAGAAACACCGCGCCCGTCGTTCCATGAGCCGGCGCTTTGCCGCCATCCTTCACGCCGCCGCCATCCTTGGCGCAGTCGGCGTTGGCAGCATTTCCCCGGTTCAGGCAGTCGATCTCAGCCTGGGTGAGGTTAGGATCGTTGGTTTGTGCAACGGCAGACGCGGCGAAGATTGTGATCGCCGCCGTCAATCGAATGACCGCCTCAGCCGCCATCAGCCGGTTTCCTTCCCTCCAGGGCAGCTTCGGTGAAAGGCTGGGCGGCGATAAGGCCAAGCAGCTTCTGATAGTCGGCGGCGGTCTCGGCCGGGACGCCGACGCGGAAGACGCCGTCGGCGGTCGGCCCGCCAGCGATCTTCAACTGGTTCTGGTCGAGAAAAGCGACGATATCGGACAGCTTCGCATCCGGTTTGAACTTCACCAGTGCAAACGGCATTTTGGCCAGATCGTCCTCCGATCCGGCAATCTCGAAATCGCCACCTCTGTTGCCGGTCTGCACAAAGGATTGCGCGACGACCAGGGCCAGCAGCACCGCGGCCGCGGCCCAGGCGACGCCGGCGGGCACCGCCATGAAGCGGCTCCAGGCTTGCGCCAGCCAGGACGATGCCGCCGGCGCGCGGGACGGGCCGGCCTCGGCGTCGAGCGCCTTGGCAAAGCGGCTGAGCGCATCGGCCGGCGGGCGGATTGCCTCGTTTGCGGCAGCGGTGCCGGAGAATTCGGCCTCGGCCTCGCCTAGTGCGGCCATCGCCGCCGGATCGCTCGTCAGCCATTCCTCGATGGCTTCGAGCTCGGTGCCCTCCAGCGAGCCGTTCAGATAAAACGGCAGCAGCATTTCCATTTCGTCGCGGCGTGACATCTTTTCAGCGGCGCTCATGGCCACCCCCTGTCGTAACCGGCGGCCTTGAGGGCTTCGCCGAGTTTCTTGCGGGCGCAGAACATCCTGGTCTTGACCGTTGCGACCGGGATGCCGAGTACCTCGCCGATCTCGCTCACCGATTGCCCGTGATAATAGGCAAGGTCGATCACCGTGCGGTGCTCTTCCGGCATGGCATCGATAAAGTGTCGCAAGGCGGCGGCCTTGTCTTCCTTCATCGTCACGACTTCAGGCGTGTCGGCGCCGTCGGCGACCTGGGCCGCATCATCGTCGTCGATCCAGTCTTCCTTCTTCTTGCGCAGCAGGGACAGCGCCTTGAAGCGGGCAATGCCGAGCAGCCATGTCGAAACCTCCGAGCGCCCCTCGAAGGCCGGTGCCTGCCGCCAGAGTTCGAGGAACACCTCGTTCGCGATATCGTCGGCCATCAGTTCCGATCCCGTCTGGCGTGCCACGAAGCGGTAGACCCGCGCGTGGTGGCGCATGAACAGGAGCCGCACGGCGGCACGGTCGCCTTTCGCGACCCGCTCGACAAGCGCGCGATCGGTCTCCGCGGCCGTCATCGCCGGTCGAGCCGCCTGGCTCCTGCCTGCTGTGTCGCTGATCGGCCCAAAAAGGTTCACCGCATCCGCCCGTATATCTGCGGAGGCTAACTGAAGAGCGGGAGCGTTGCCAGAGGGAGAAGAGGGCGCGCGCTCAACTCAGGAACGGCTTTGCCTTCATCGTCGCCGGCACCGGCACGCCGAGGCGCGCAAGCACCGTCGGCGCGAGCTGCAACTGATCGAGCAGCGTACTGGCTTCCGGACCCTCGCCGGATCCGAAGTAGTAAAGTGCGAAATCCTGCATCTCCTCGTCGTGGCCGCCATGATGGCCGCGATCGGTCTGGCCATGATCGGCGGTGACGATCACCTCGTAGCCGGCTTCCCGCCAGCGCGGCAGGAAGCCGGCGAGCATGGCGTCCATTGCATAGACGGCATGATCCATCTCGTGGCAGTCATGGCCGAAGCGGTGGCCCATCGAGTCCAGAGTACAGCTGTGCAGGATGCCGTAATCGATGCCGTAGCGCCTGGTCAGCATGGTCAACGTCGCGAACAGGTCGACGTCGCTCGGCGTCATCTGGTTCCTGGCATTGTAGCCGGTCATGGTGTGGAACCGGCCATGGCTGATCGGCCTGCCCGGCTGGTCGAACTCCATGTCCTCGACCAGGTCGAACGGATAGGCCCGGAAGAATTCGGACCAGTAGGAGTGGGTGACCGCACCGGTCTTGCCGCCGGCCCTGCTGACTTCGGAAAAGATGTCCGGCTGTTCGACGCGAAACCGGTTCTCGTTCGACAGGATACCGTGCACTTGCGGCGGCACGCCGGTGTGGATCGAGGCATAGCAGGATGCCGAGGTCGACGGCAGCACGGAACGCATTTTCCATACGCGGGCTTCGCCTGATTGCACCCAGCCTTCGAGATTGCCCATCAGCCGTCGCCAGTTCCGGTAAGGCACGCCGTCGAGGATGATGAGCAACAGTTTTGTGTCGAACGCCAAGGGCGCCTCCATGCGGCTTAATCGGAAAAGTCAGGGCGGGCCTGCCGTTCAATCCACGCCCGGACAGGATCGTCGGGCGCAAAGGGCGGCCCGCTAGTTCCCCGCGCTGGCCATGCGCCGTCCCTTGATCGCTTTCTCTAGCCAGCCGATCTCCATTTCTGGCACCGACGATAGCAAAAGATCGGTGTAGGCATCGAATGGTGGCGTCAGCACGGTGCTCTTGGCGCCGTAGCGCACCACTTCGCCGCGATACATCACGGCGATCGAATCGGCGATCGACTTGACCGTGGCCAGGTCGTGGGTGATGAACAGATAGGCGACGTTTTCCTCTTTCTGCAGCCCGAGGAGCAGCTCCAGTATGCCGTGGGCGACCAGCGGATCGAGCGCCGAGGTCACCTCGTCGCAGATGATCAGCTTCGGCTTGGCGGCGAGCGAACGAGCGATGCAGACGCGCTGCTTCTGGCCGCCCGAAAGCTCGGCCGGATAGCGGTCGACATAGCCTTTACCCATTTCGATCTTGTCGAGCAGTTCGGCGACGCGTTTGTCGCGCTCAAGCCCGCGCATCCCAAAATAGAATTCCAGCGGCCGACCGATGATGGTGCCGACCGTCTGGCGCGGGTTCATCGCCACGTCGGCCATCTGGTAGATCATCTGCAGCTGGCGCAGGTCCTCCTTCGGCCGGTCGGCAAGTCGGTTGGCGAGCGGCCGTCCGTCGAAGGTGACGGTGCCTTGTTCGGGCGGCAAGAGGCCGGTGATGGCGCGCGCCAGTGTCGATTTGCCGGAGCCGGACTCGCCGACCACCGCCAGCGTCTGGCCGGGGAAAATATCGACGGAGACGTTCTTCAGCACCTTGATGTGACTGCGGCCATAGGCGGCGGTGATGTTCTTGACCGACAGGAACGGGCTCGTGCCGGGCTTCTGCTCCTGGTGTTCGATCTCATGCACCGAAACCAGCGCGTTGGTGTATTCTTGGCGCGGCTCCTTGATGATCTGGCGGGTGCCGCCCCATTCGACCAGCCGGCCGTGGCGCAACACCATGATCTCGTCCGAGACCTGGGCGACGACGGCAAGGTCGTGAGTGATGTAGAGTGCCGCGACATGCGTGTCGCGGATGGCATCCTTGATCGCCGCCAAGACGTCGATCTGCGTCGTCACGTCCAGCGCCGTGGTCGGCTCGTCGAAGACGATCAGGTCGGGCTCCGAGCACAGCGCCATTGCCGTCATCACGCGCTGCAGCTGACCGCCCGACACCTGGTGGGGAAAGCGCTCGCCGATGCTTTCGGGGTTCGGCAGGCTGAGCTTCTTGAACAGCGCCACGGCGCGCTTTTCGGCTTCGGCCCGCGTCGCCGTGCCGTGCAGGAGTGCTGCCTCGACCACCTGGTCCATCAGCCTGTGCGCCGGATTGAAGGCGGCTGCCGCCGATTGCGCGACATAGCAGACCTCGCGGCCGCGCAATTTGCGAAACCCTTCGTTGCCGCCCTTCAGGATGTCGCGGCCATTGAGGATGACCTCGCCGCCGGTGATGCGCACGCCGCCGCGGCCGTAGCCCATCGACGACAGGCCGATGGTCGATTTGCCGGCGCCGGACTCGCCGATCAATCCGAGCACCTTGCCCTTTTCGAGCGTCAGCGAGACATCGTGCACCAGCACGATGTTCTTCGGCGCCTCACCCGGCGGATATACCGTGGCCTCGATGCGCAGATTGCGGATGTCGAGCAGCACGCCGGACTTTGGTTGCCCGGGCTTCGGTTGCCCGGGCTTCGGTTGCTTGTCAGCCATTACCCGCGTCCTCCCTTCAGGCTTGTCGTACGGTTGAGCACCCAGTCGGCGACGAGATTGACGGAAATCGCCAGCGCTGCGATCGCCGCCGCCGGAATGAGGGCGGCGCCTATGCCGAAGACGATGCCATCCTTGTTTTCCTTGACCATGCCGCCCCAATCGGCGTCCGGCGGCTGCACGCCAAGCCCGAGGAAGGACAGCGTCGACAGGAACAGTACGGCATAGATGAAGCGCAGGCCGAGTTCCGAAACCAGCGGCGACAGCGCATTGGGCAGGATTTCCCGGAAGATGATCCAGCCGCTGCCTTCGCCGCGCAGCTTGGCCGCCTCGACATAATCCATGACGTTGATGTCGACGGCGACCGCCCTCGACAGGCGGTAGACGCGGGTCGAGTCGAGAATGCCCATGACCAGGATCAGTGTCACCAGATTGGATGGCAGCACCGACAGCACGACAAGGGCCATGATCAGTGTCGGGATCGACATCAGGAGATCGACGAGACGCGACAGAAGCGTGTCGAACCAGCCGCCGAAAACCGCTGCCGAAAAGCCGAGGATGGCGCCGAGCGAGAAGGACAGCGCGGTCGCCAGCACCGCGATGAACAGGGTGATGCGGGCGCCGTAGATCATGCGCGACAACAGATCGCGGCCGAGATTGTCGGTGCCCAGCCAATGCGCCGCGGACATCGGTTCCCAAGGGACGTCGCTGACGATCTCGGCATTGCCATGCGGCGCGATCCACGGCGCAAAAATTGCTGCCAGCACGAACAGCGCCGTCAGCACGATGCCGACCAATGCCGGGATAGGGATGCGTTTGATGACGAGCATACCCGCCCCCCTCATTTCGGATGTCTGAGGCGCGGATTGGCGATGATCGCCGCTATGTCCGCGATGATGTTCAGGCTGATGTAGACGGCGGCGAAGATCAGCCCGACCGCCTGCACCACCGGCACGTCACGCTTGGTGACGTGGTCGACCAGGTATTGGCCCATGCCTGGATAGACAAAGATAACTTCGACGACGACGACGCCGACGATCAGGTAAGCGAGATTGAGCATCACGACGTTGATGATCGGCGCGATGGCATTGGGGAAGGCATGCCTGCGGATGACCGCGAAGGCCGAAAGCCCCTTGAGTTCGGCGGTCTCGACATAGGCGGACTGCATCACATTGAGGATCGCAGCGCGCGTCATGCGCATCATATGCGCGAGCACCACCAGGGTCAGCGCTGCCGCCGGCAGTGCTATGGCCTGAATGCGTTCGCCGAAAGGCATCCCGTCATAGACCGTGGAAATGGCGGGAAACCATTGATGTTGCACCGCGAAGAAAAAGACGAGCACATAGCCGATGAAGAATTCCGGAAACGAGGTCGAGGCGAGCGCTAACCCGGAGATCAGCTTGTCGACCCAGCCATTGCGGTAGCGCACCGCGATCAGGCCGAGGATGATCGCCAGCGGCACCGCGACGATCGCCGCCCAGAAGGCAAGGAACAGCGTGTTCCACAGCCTTCCCTTGATAGAGGTTGCGATATCCTGACCGCTCGACATAGCCGTGCCGAGATCACCGGTCAGGATGCCGCCGAGCCAGCGAAAATAACGGATGTAAGCGGGATCATTGAGGCCGAGCTGCTCGCGCAGATTGGCGAGCGACTCCGGTGTCGCCGACTGCCCGAGAATGGCTTGCGCGACGTCGCCGGGCAGGATTTGGGTGCCGGCGAAGATCAGGACCGAAACGGCCAACAGCAGCAGAATGCCCAGCGCAATGCGCTGGGCCACCAGTTTCACGATGGGTGAGGACATATCCGCAAGGCCGGGCTCAGGCTTCGAGCCAGCACTTCGCCAGAGCATATCCGTTCATCAACTCCTGATGCGGATCATCCACCCAGCCGGCGACCTTGGCGCCCGTCGCGTCGATGAACTGATTGAACATCGGCAGGATCAAGCCGCCCTCGTCGCGCACCATCGCAGCCATGTCGTGGTACATTGCCTTGCGCTTGGCCTCGTCGAGCTCGGCGCGAGCCGCCAGCACCATCTTGTCGAAATCCGGACGCTTGAAACGTGTGTCGTTCCAGTCGGCCGTCGACAGATAGGCGGTAGAGTACATCTGGTCCTGCGTCGACCGGCCGCCCCAGTAGGAGGCGCAGAAGGGCTGCTTGTTCCAGACTTCCGACCAGTAGCCGTCGCCCGGTTCGCGTTTGATCTCCAGCTTGATGCCGGCCTTGGCCGCGCTTTGCTGGAACAGCTGTGCGGCATCGACGGCACCGGGGAAGGCGACGTCCGACGTCCGGAGCAGGACGGCACCGTCATGGCCCGATTTCTTGTAGTGGAACTTGGCCTTATCGGGATCGTATTTGCGCTGCTCGATCTCGGTGAATAGCGGGTACGATGCATTGATCGGGAAGTCGTTGCCGAGCGAGCCATAGCCACGCAGCACCTTGTTCAGCATCTCCTCGCGGTCGATCGCCAGCTTCAACGCCATCCGCAAGTCGTTGTTGTCGAACGGCGCGGTGTCGCAGTGCATGATGAAGACGTAGTGGCCGGGTCCCGAATGGTTGCGGATGGTGACGCCGGGCACGCGCTTGATCAGATCGACGATCTTCGGCTCGACCCGGTTGATCATGTTGACCTGGCCGCCCTGCAGCGCCGCCGTGCGGGCCGTGGCGTCGTTGATGACGATGATCTCTATCTGGTCGGCATGGCCCATCTTGTCGCCCTGCCAGTAATTGGCGAAGCGCTCGCCGCCATGGCGCACGCCGGGCTCGTTGGTGGTGACCTTGTAAGGACCCGCCGAGATACCGGCATCGGCCTTGTCCTTGCCGCCGTTCGGCTGGATGATCAGGTGATAGTCGCTAAGCAGGTAGGGCAGGTCGGCATTCGGCTCCTTCAGCGTCAGCACCACTTCCTTGCCGCTGGCCTTTATGCTCTCGATGCCTTTCATGTAACCGAGCGCGCCGGACTTCGACTTCTCGTCCGAATGGCGTTCGAGGGTGGCGGCCACGTCCTCTGCGGTCACCTTCTTGCCGTTGTGAAACTCGACGCCATCGCGGATCTTCAGCGTCCAGGTCTTGGCGTCGTCCGACGAGCCGATCTCCTCGGCGATGCGGTTCTCGAGCTTGCCTTCGGGAGACAGTTCGACGATCAGTTCGCCCCACATCTTGCCGAAGGCGAACGGCACCTGCGTCATAAACAGCGCCGGATCGAGGCTGTTGGTGGACTCGCCACCGACCAGGCCGGCCTTGAGCGTGCCGCCCTTGACCGGACCCGCCGCGCGGGAAGCGCTGGATAGCAGCGAATTGGCGAAGGTTGCGGTGACGCCGAGCGCTGCTGCCCGGCCGAGAAAATCGCGACGGCTCAGCTTGCCGGACGCAACGCGCCGGCTCAGATATTCCAGTTCGTTCGACATGTTGAGTTCCTCACTCTGTTGGTCCGACCTTATGGTCGTTTTTCTCATTTCTATCGGGAGAATAATGACCGTAAGGGAAAGCGGTAAGCAAGACCGAATGCGACATGCCGTGGCGTAAATCGTGCGTCGCAATTGGACCAATCGCTATAAGCGCTCAAAGCAGTGCGCGCGGGATTTTCTCCTCGAAGTTGCGCTCGAAGACGAGTTTCTCGCCTTCATAGGCTTCGATTCTGGCGCTAACCACGAAGCTTTGCGCGTCGGACCGCATTTCGGCGAAGGTTTCTGTGCGCACCGACCATCCATTTCGCGACAGCGTCTGGGTCCAATGCGTCTTGCCCGAGGCTGACAGCGGATTGTCAGGATGGATCACCCATGTCTCCCTGGCGAGGCTCCCGTGGGCGAGGCCATGCTCCAGGTCGCGCACCTCACCGAAATCGTCGACGATGGAAACCGTAATCATTCCGGTCTTTTCGTCGCGATCGACATGACGCTCGGAATTGGCGGGCCGAAGCGTCTCCGTTGCCCAGGGCGCAGCACCTTCGGGAGCGGGGAAGGTGACCTCGTCGCCTGTCGCTGGCGGGCGTACCGGCAGCATCAATGTCGCGGCCGACAATTCGAGCCGGACCGGCTCCGGCGACGGCCAGATCATCGGCCAGTAGGCGTTCGAAACGGCAACGCGCAAGCGATGGCCGACCGGCACGCGATAGGCGCATTGGTCGAGCACCACCCGGGCGCTGACGGTTTCGCCGGGCACTAGCGCTTTGGGAAATTCGTGCGAGTTGCGATGCGTCAGGTTGAGCACGCCGTACGAGATCAGCTCCGATGCCCCGTCCGGATGGACGTCGCACAGCCGAACCGCGATGTTCGCCTGGCGCCGGTCCGACGAGACCCTGACCACAACTTCGGGAGCACCGACAATGTCGATCGTTTCGGTCAGCACCGGCTGGTCGAAGCACACCGACAGCGCATCGTCGGGGCGCTGGTCACCCGGCAGTTCCGGGCCGAAGGTGAAGGGGAAATATTCGCCGCCGGCGAGGCCGCAGCTTTGCGGCGAAGCGACGATAGCGTGGTTGCCTTCAGCGATAAGCTCAACCTCTTGGGTCTCGATGTTGGGTGATGGCCATTCCGATTCAGCGACCCAGCGGCCCGGCCGCTCGGGATGCCAGCGCGCCGGACGCACGCTGTCCATGACATAGGCGCGGTAGGCGGGGTCGGCCTCGACGCCGGTGTCGATGTCCTTCAGCCAGCGGTCCCACCAGCGCAAGGCCTCCTGCAGGAAGCCGATGCGCGGTTCGGGCGCGGCGTAATGCGGGTATTTGTGGATCCACGGGCCGACGATGCCCTTGACCGGCGCCTCGATATTGACGGCGAGATGGGAAATCGTATTGCGATAGCCATCATGCCAGCCGCCGATCGACAGCACCGCGGCATGGATGGCGGAATAGTCCTCGCAGATCGAGCCGCGCTTCCAATAGGCATCGCGATGCTGGTGCTTCAGCCACAGCGGTGCCAGGAAGGGCTGGTTCTCCAGCCTGGTCAGCCACAGGTCGCGCCATCTGTTGTCGCCGGCCAGCAACGGATCCGGCGGCCTTGACGAATAGGACAGCATGGTCGAGGCCCAGCCGAAATTCTCGATCAGCAGGCAGCCGCCCTTGTAGTGGATGTCGTCGGCATAGCGGTCGACCGTCGAACAGAGACTGATGACCGCCTTCAGCGCCGGCGGCTGCTTGGCTGCTACCTGCAGGCAGTTGAAGCCGCCCCACGAAATGCCCATCATGCCGACATTGCCGTTGCACCAGGGCTGGTCCGCCGCCCAGGCGATGACGTCGCAAGCGTCCTGCAATTCCTGCTCGGAATATTCGTCGTCCATCAGCCCTTCGGAATCGCCATTGCCGCGCATGTCGACGCGGATCGAGGCGTAGCCGTGGCCGGCAAAATAGGGATGCGTCAGCTGATCACGATAGATCGTGCCGTCGCGCTTGCGATAGGGCAGGTGTTCGAGGATTGCCGGCACTGGATCGTCGGCAGCATCGGCCGGCATCCACACCCGCGCCGACAGCCGGCAGCCGTCCGGCATGATGATCCCCATATCCGGAAATTCGACGATCTTTCGTGGGAATTCAGTGACGATTTTCATGCGGGCGAACTCCAGGAGCGCCAGATGATGGAGCCCGTGAGAGCGCGTCATGGGCCAGTCAACGAATTCGGCTGGTCAATCCGCGTCAATTCAGCGGTATGTCGTTTTCGGCCTTGCTTGCTTGATAGGCGGCGGACAATTCGTCATAGCGCGCTGATATTGCGCCGATACGCGCTTCCAGCCGCTCGCGCTCGGCATCGGGCAGCGAGCGCACCAATTTGCGGATCGAAAAGCTCTTCCAATAGGCATTCTCGGCATTGTAGCCGCCGGGATCGAGGGTGAAGACCTCTTTCAGGATCTTCAAATCGTGCGGGATGTCGAAGCTGTCGCGCGAGTCTTCGTGGCTGAACAGATAGAAGAAATTGTCGAAGCCGGTCCAGGTGATCGCCGACAGGCAGAGCGAGCAGGGTTCGTGCGTGGCAAGAAAGATCGCGTCCTTGGTGTCGACGCGTTCGGCTTTAGGCATTTCGTAGAAGCGCTTCAGGCAATGCACCTCGCCGTGCCAGAGCGGGTTTTCGGTCTCGTTGTTGGTTTCGGCAAGCACCAGCGAGCGGTCGTCCTTGCGCAGAATGGCCGCGCCGAACAGCTTATTGCCGTGCGCGACGCCTTCGACGGTCTTCGGCACGATGTCGTGCTCGATGACGTCGAGCAGTCGGTCGATCAGCGAAATGTCGGTCATCATCTAATCCCGTCGGGAAGATCGATCTCGTAGGCGTGCGAGAAATGGCACTCTTCGAGATTGGAGCCGTCGCCGCCGCGGTCGACGACCACAAAATCCTGGACATCGCCGATCGGCGTCAGCACTCCGTGCCACAGATTGCGCGGATAGTTGATGCCTTGCCCGGGCGCGGTGATGAAGGCATGCGGCTCGCCCGGGCCCTCCTCGCCGTCATGGCAGACGACGACCAGGAACGGCCGTGGTGACAGCGGGATGAAGGCCTGGCTGCCAAACGGATGGCGCTCCACCATGGTAAGCTTCAACGGCAGCTCATAGGGCGTGCCACGCACCATCGAGATCAGCACGCGCGCATTCGGCCCTCGTGCTTCCGCCGTGGCGAGGTCATGGTAGCGCTCAGCCTTGCCGCCATTGATCGGATAATGGTTGTCGCCGCCCATATCGATGACGTCGCCGAATTCGGCGAAATTCTCGCGGGTCAGCGGCCGCGCGACGATGCGGATCATGGTGTAGGTCTCACGACGCCGGCGCTGCCAAGCTTGGCGTGGCGGTTGACGTCCTTGTAGAGGAGATAGCGGAATTTGCCCGGCCCGCCGGCATAACAAGCCTGCGGGCAAAAGGCGCGCAGCCACATATAGTCGCCGGCTTCGACTTCGACCCAGTCCTGGTTGAGACGGTAGACCGCCTTGCCCTCCAGCACATAGAGCCCGTGCTCCATGACGTGCGTCTCGGCGAAGGGAATGACCGCGCCAGGCTCGAGCGTGACGATGGTGACATGCATGTCGTGGCGCATGTCGGCCGGATCGACGAAGCGCGTCGTCGCCCATCGGCCTTCGGTACCCGGCATTGGCGTCGGCGCGATTTCCTGTTCGTTGGCGAAGAACGCTTGCGGCTGGTCGATGCCGTCGACTGCGTCATAAGTCTTGCGGATCCAGTGAAAGCGGACGGCGGCACCGCTTTCATTGCGCACCGTCCACCCGCTCGCCGGGGGCAGGTAGGCAAAGCCGCCCGGCCTTAAGCTATGTTTCTTGTCGGCAAGCGAAACGCATAGCTCGCCTTCGACTACGAACAGGGCACCTTCGGCGGCGGCGTCAAGCTCGGGGCGGTCGCTGCCGCCGCCGGGCGCGAGCTCGACGATGTATTGCGAAAACGTCTCGGCAAAACCCGACAGCGGCCGCGACAGCACCCAGACGCGTGTCCCATCCCAGAACGGCAAGGCGCTGGTGACGATGTCCTGCATCACACCCTTGGGGATGACCGCATAGGCCTGTGTGAACACAGCGCGGCCGGTCAGCAATTCACTCTGGCCGGGATGTCCGCCCTGCGGCGCATAATAGGTTCGCTCGGCCATTTTCATCATATCCATAAATTCAAGCCTGTTGCGGAAGCCACGGCCCATGGCGGCAGCCGAAGCCCTATTGCGGAAGCATGTCCTTGAGACGAAGCAGCGCGATGCACTCGACCTGTCTGCAGGCGGTTTCGAATTCGACGTCGTGGCTGTTGCCGATACGCGCCTCGAACTCGGCCAGGATCTCCGCCTTGGTCTTTCCTTTCACCGCAATAATGAAGGGGAAACCGAAACTGGTGACGTAGGCGGCATTGAGTTTTGCGAACAGCTCGCGCTCCTTCTCGGTCAGCGCGTCGAGCCCTGCCGAAGCCTGTTCCCTCGACGATTCCGCCGTCAGCCGCTTGGCCTGTGCCAGTTTTCCGGCAAGATCGGGGTGGGCATTGAGCACAGCAAACCGCTCGGCCTCGCTGGCCGCGCGAAACACGCGGCAGAGCGCGTTGTGCAGGCCGCCGGCACTGTCATGGGCCGGGCCGAGCTCCAGCTCATAAGCGCGCTCGGCAACCCACGGCGAATGCTCGAAGACGCCGCCGAATGTGTGGACGAAGGCCTCGAATTCCATTTTCGACGGGCGCAGCGCCGGCAACCGGAACGGATGCGTCTCCTGCCAGTGTTTTGCAATGTCGATGCGTCGTGCCAGCCAGACCTTGTCATGCGATTTGACGTAGTCGATGAAGCGCTTCAGTGCCGCGACCCGGCCCGGCCGCCCAACCAGGCGGCAGTGCAGGCCGATATTCATCATGCGCGGCCGCCCTGCCTTGCCCTCGGCATAGAGCATATCGAAACTATCCCTGAGATAGGCAAAGAACTGGTCGCCCGAGTTGAAGCCCTGCGGCGTGGCAAAGCGCATATCGTTGGCGTCGAGCGTGTAGGGGATGACCAGCTGCGGCTTCGCCGACCCGTCCGGTGCCGCATGCTCGAACCAGTAGGGCAGTTCGTCGTCATAGGTGTCCGACACATAGTCGAAGCCGCCCTCTTCCGCCGCCAGCCGCACCGTGTTGATCGAGGTGCGGCCGGTGTACCAGCCGGTCGGCCGCGCTCCTGTCACCTCATAATGCAGCCGGATCGCCGCCTCCATGTCGTGGCGCTCGTCTTCCGGGGGATGGTCGCGGTAGTCGATCCATTTCAGCCCGTGCGAAGCGATCTCCCAGCCGGCCTCCTGCATCGCCGCAACCTGGTCGGGCGAACGCGCCAGGGCCGTGGCGACGCCATAGCAGGTGATCGGCACCTGTGCCTCGCTGAACAGGCGCAGCAATCGCCAGAAGCCGGCTCGGGCGCCGTATTCGTAGATCGATTCCATGTTCCAGTGGCGCTGGCCGGGCCAGGGCGCGGCGCCGACGATCTCCGACAGGAAAGCCTCCGAAGCCTTGTCGCCGTGCAGGACGCAATTCTCGCCGCCCTCTTCGTAATTGACGACGAACTGCACCGCGACATGCGCCCCGCCGGGCCATTTCGGATCCGGCGGATTGGCTCCGTAGCCGCGCATGTCTCGTTCGTAACGCATTCTCGCTCCTGCCGGAAATTGTAATCAGGATAGTCGAAAGGAGTGCCTGCGCATTCCCCCGAAATTTTTGAAAGTGTTTTTGTCGCGCTCCGCTCGACCGGGACTTATGCATCGCCTTTAATTGGCGCACAATTCATGAATAGTGTTCGACCGTTCAGGGAATGGAGCAGCCAGTGGCGGAAACGTCGAAAGCCGAAGGCGGACGCCTGACGACCCACGTCCTCGACACTGCGGCCGGCAAACCGGCGGCCGGTCTGTCGATCGAGCTCTATCATCTTGAAGGTCAGGCCCGGACGCATCTGAAAACGGTCGTCACCAATCACGACGGCCGTTGCGATGCTCCGCTGCTTGCCGGCGCTGAATTCCGCACCGGCGAATACGAGCTGGTCTTTGCGGCCGGCGATTATCTGCGCGGGCAAGGGACAAAACTGGCGGAACCGGCCTTCCTCGACCATGTGCCGATCCGCTTCGGTATGGCCGAGCCGATGCACTATCATGTGCCGCTGCTTCTGTCGCCGTACGGCTATTCGACCTACCGGGGAAGCTGAGATGGCAGGGATCAAGACACGCAACGAAATCCGCTTCATCCTCAATGGCGAGGACGTCGCGCTCGGCACGGTTGCACCGGACCAGACCCTGCTCGACTGGCTGCGGCTCGACCGCTCGCTGCGCGGCACCAAGGAAGGTTGCGCCGAGGGCGACTGTGGCGCCTGCACGGTGCTGGTCGGCAGGCTCTCCGGTGGAACACTGGTCTATGAAAGCGTCAATGCCTGCATCCGCTTCCTTGGCTCGCTAGACGGCACGCATATCGTGACCGTCGAGCATCTGCGCGGCGACGCAGGAAAACTGCATCCCGTGCAGCAGGCCATGGTCGATTTCCACGGCTCGCAATGCGGCTTCTGTACACCGGGTTTCGTCATGTCGCTTTATGCTCTGTGGATGCGGGCGCCGGAGCCGTCGGACGCCGCCATCGAAAAGGCGCTGCAAGGCAATCTCTGCCGCTGCACCGGCTACGAGGCGATCATGCGCGCCGCACGTGCCATCTCCAGCTACGGCACGGCGGCAAAGGATCCGTTGGCGGCGGAGCGCAAGGCAGTCACGGCCAAGCTCGAAGCGATGAAGGACGGTTCGCGCATCGAGATCGGCTCCGGCAACAAGCGGCTGATCGTGCCGGCCAATGCCGACGATCTGGCCAGCGTACTCGTCAAGGAGCCGGGCGCCACTATCGTCGCGGGTTCGACCGATGTCGGCCTTTGGGTGACCAAGCACATGCGCGATATTGCGCCGGCGGTTTTCATCGGCAATCTCGATGGTCTGTGCGGGATTTCCGAGGACAAGGGCGTCATCTCGATCGGCGCCGGTGTCACCTATAGCGAAGCCTTCTCGACGCTGGCGAAACGCATCCCGGCGCTCGGCCCGCTGTTCGACCGCATCGGCGGCGATCAGGTGCGCAACATGGGCACCATCGGCGGCAATATCGCCAACGGTTCGCCGATCGGCGACACGCCGCCGCCGCTGATCGCACTCGGTGCCCGCCTGACGCTGCGCCGCGGCGACAAGCGTCGAACGATCCCGCTCGAGGAGTTTTTCATCGCCTATGGCAAGCAGGACCGGCAGCCCGGCGAATTCGTCGAGGCCGTGCATGTTCCGGTGCCGGGCAGCGAGACGAAATTTGCCGTCTACAAGATCACCAAGCGCCGCGACGAAGATATCACAGCAGCGCTAGGCGCGTTTTTCCTGAAGCTCGCCGAGCATGGCACGGTGGCGGATGTGCGCATCGCCTATGGCGGCATGGCGGCAACGCCGAAGCGAGCCTTTGGCGTCGAAAAGGCATTGCTTGGCAAGCCCTGGACGGAAGCGACGGTCGAGGCGGCGATGGCCGCGTATGCCGGCGATTTCACGCCGCTAACCGACATGCGGGCAAGCGCCGAATACCGGGCGCTGGCGGCGCGCAACCTGCTGCTGCGCTTCTTTGCCGAAACCACCGGCACCCGGGCGCCGATCCAGGTATCACGGCACGAGGCGGCATGATGAACAAGCACGCCACGCCAAACCTGAAGGCGCAAAAAATCGCCGGCGGCGTCGCCACCGACCAGCGCCATGATTCCGCGCACAAGCATGTCAGTGGCACGGCCGTCTATATCGACGACATGCCGGAACCGGCCGGCACGCTGCACGGCTGCCTTGGGCTTTCGACGGCGACGCATGCCACCATCACCAGCATGGACCTATCGGCGGTGCGCGCGGCACCCGGCGTCATCGACGTGCTGACGGCGAGCGACGTGCCAGGCGAGAACGACATTTCGCCGACCGGCCGTCACGACGAGCCGGTGCTGGCCGACGGCAAGGTGCAATTCTTTGGCCAACCGATCTTCTGCGTCATTGCCGAAACCCGCGAGCAGGCGCGCCGTGCAACGAGGCTGGCCAAGGTCGAATACAAGGAATTGCCGTTCGTCGCCGATGTCGGTGAGCTCGATCCCCGGAAAGATAAGCTGGTCACGCCCCCGCTGACGCTGAAGCGCGGTGATGCAGCGGCTGCGATCAATGCGGCGCCGCGCCGGCTGAAGGGAAAAATGCGCATAGGCGGCCAGGAGCATTTCTATCTCGAAGGTCATATCGCCTTGGCCATCCCCGGCGAGGACCACGACGTCACCATCTATTCCTCGACCCAGCACCCGAGCGAAATCCAGCACATGGTCAGCCATGCGCTGGGTGTGCCGAGCCATGCGGTGACGGTGGAAATCCGCCGGATGGGCGGCGCTTTCGGCGGTAAGGAAACGCAAGGCAATCAGTTTGCGGCATTGGCCGCTATCGCCGCGAAGAAACATCATCGGGCCGTGAAAATCCGGCCCGACCGCGACGACGACATGATCGCCACCGGCAAACGCCACGATTTCCTCGTCGACTACGAGGTCGGCTTCGACGACGAAGGCAATATTCTGGGCGTAGATTTCATGTTCGCGGCGCGCTGCGGCTTCTCGGCCGACCTCTCCGGCCCGGTCACTGACCGCGCGCTGTTCCATTGCGACAACACCTATTTCTGGCCGGCGGTGCACGCGCAATCGGCGCCGCTCTACACCAACACGGTATCGAACACTGCCTTTCGCGGCTTCGGCGGCCCGCAAGGCATGGTCGGCGCCGAGCGCGTCATCGACGAAGTCGCGTTTGCCGTCGGCAAGGACCCGCTCGAAATCCGCAAGAAGAATTTCTACGGCACCAGCGACCGCAACATCACGCCCTATCACCAGACGGTCGAGGACAACATCATCCACCGCATAGTCGCCGAGCTGGAGGCGAGTTCCGACTATGCGAGGCGCCGCCGCACCATCGATGCTTTCAACGCCAACAGCCGCTTCATCAAGCGCGGACTGGCGCTGACGCCGGTCAAGTTCGGCATCTCGTTCACCGCCACCCACTACAACCAGGCCGGCGCGCTGGTGCATGTCTATACCGACGGTTCGGTGCATCTGAACCACGGCGGCACCGAGATGGGGCAGGGCCTCTATGTCAAGGTGGCGCAGGTTGTGGCGGAAGAGTTCCAGATCGACCTCGATCAGGTCAAGATCACCGCGACGACGACCGGCAAGGTGCCGAATACCTCGGCCACCGCCGCGTCTTCCGGCTCCGATCTCAACGGCATGGCGGCGCAGAATGCCGCCCGCCAGATCAAGGACCGGTTGACCAATTTTGCCGTCGAGAGATACCAGGTGCCGCGCGACCAGGTGCTGTTCCTGCCCAACCGCGTGCGCATCGGCAACCAGGAGATCGCCTTCGCCGATCTCGTCAGGCAGGCTTATATGGCGCGCATCCAGCTTTCGGCGGCGGGTTTCTACAAGACGCCGAAAATCCATTGGGACCGCGACAAGGGCGAGGGCCATCCCTTCTACTATTTCGCTTACGGCGCCGCGTGCTCGGAAGTGTCTGTCGACACGCTGACCGGCGAATATATCGTCGAGCGCACCGACATCCTGCACGAAACCGGCCGCTCGCTGAACCGCGCCATCGACCTCGGCCAGATCGAGGGCGGCTTCATCCAGGGCATGGGCTGGCTGACAACGGAGGAACTGTGGTGGGACGACAAGGGGCGGCTGCGCACCCATGCGCCATCGACCTACAAGATCCCGCTCGCGTCGGACCGGCCGAAGATTTTTAATGTGACGTTGGCCGACTGGGCGCAAGCAGGCGAGCCGACGGTGTACCGTTCCAAGGCGGTCGGCGAGCCGCCCTTTCCGCTCGCAATGTCGGTGCTGCATGCGCTGTCGGACGCAGTGGCGAGCGTTGCCAGCCACAAGATCTGCCCGCGCCTCGACCCGCCGGCCACGCCGGAGCGTGTGCTGATGGCGATCGAACGGCTGAAGCGGGAAGCCAAAACCGGCACTTGAATCCCGGAAAACGTGCAATTCAGGCCGAAAAACTCTATATTTCCCGATAGGGAACGCAAATGATGAACGCGAAAGTGCAGAGCCTGAAAGCCTTTCTTGCCGGCGCCGGCCGGGTCGCCTTCGTTGAGGTGGCCCGGACAAAAGGTTCGACGCCGCGCGAGACGGGTGCCTTCATGCTCGTCTCAGGATCGGCCACTTTCGGTACGATCGGCGGCGGCCAGCTCGAATACATGGCGATCGACAAAGCGCGACAGATGCTTTTCTCCCCCCTTGAGGGGGAGATGGCCGCGGAGCGGCCAGAGGGGGTCGTCTCAGAAGGTACCGCCAGCGCGTCGAGCACTGCCGCGGCGACCCCACCCGGCGGCTTCGCCGCCACCCTCCCCTCAAGGGGGAGGGATATCCGCGCCACCCTCGACATCGCGCTCGGCCCAGACATCGGGCAGTGCTGCGGCGGCAGGGTCGAGCTGCTGATCCAGCTAGTCGACCCCGCGCTTGAAGCCAAGCTGGTTGCGGCGGCGGAAACCGAGGAAGCGCAGCGACCGCATGTCTACATCCTCGGCGGCGGCCATGTCGGCCAGGCGCTGGCCTCCGCGATGGCCTTGCTGCCGGTGCATGTCGTCGTTGTCGAGACGCGAGCCGAGGCGCTCAAAGGCATGCCGGAAGCGGTCGAAACCAAGCTGACGCCGATGCCTGAGGCGATGGTGCGCGAAGCCCCGGCTGGATCCGCCTTCGTCGTCCTGACACATGACCATGCGCTGGACTTCCTGATCGTCGCCGAGGCGCTGAAACGCCGCGATGCCGCCTATGTCAGCATGATCGGCTCCAGGACCAAGAAGGCGACCTTCCGGAACTGGTTCCTTAAGTCGGCGGACGGAAGCGAGGCGGAATTTGCCCGCCTCGTCTCGCCGATCGGCGGCGATGCGGTGAAAGACAAGCGCCCGCAAGTCATTGCAGCGCTCGCCGCGGCCGAGATTATGACGGCGTTGGCCGGCCATGCGGCGGCACCGTCCGCTCAGTCCAAAGCCCCTCACCGCAAGGCGATGGCTGGCTGACGTTTTGGCTATTCCTTCTCCTGCGTGTGCGCCTCAAGGAACCACAGCAATTTGTCGAGCGAGCGTGAATAGGCGGTGAAGATGTCGGCGGTGTCGGCATCGCCCGCGCCGGCCGCCTCGTCGATCGCCGCGCGTGCCCGCTTGGCGGTTGCGGCATAGCGGTCGATCAGCGCCGCCAGATGATCCCGGGTCTTGTGGATGTCGGTCGGATAGGCCTTGAGCATAGTCGCCTTCGACACCTCTTGCGATGTGCCGAGCGCCGTCCCGCCGAGCTGTACGGCGCGCTCGGCAATGGTGTCGACATGGCCGTCGAGCTCCTCGCGGAACGTGTCGAGCATCTCGTGGATGGCGATGAATTGCGGTCCCTTGACGTTCCAGTGCGCCTGCTTGGTGATCAAGGCCAGATCGATGGCGTCGGCGAGGCGGGCATTGAGAAGATCGATACACTCTTTCTTGGCATTGGATTGCAGGTCGTTGCGGGTGGCGATGGCATCCATGATCGGCTCCTGTGGCGGTTGCGTCCGCTTGGTTTGAAGAGGGCGAAGTTTGTGGAAGGTCAATCGAACATGCGCGCAGACGCCCTCATCGCCGCGCGGCACAGCATCCCAAAACGGCGATCTCCGACTTTCGTTCCGCTCGTCGTTTACGCCGGCCTTTTCAAGCCCAGATGGTCGCGCAGCGTGCTGCCTTCATAATCCTTCCGGAACAGCCCGCGCCGCTGCAGCTCCGGCACGACTAGTGTGGCAAAGGCTTCGAGTTCGCCGGGAAAATAGGATGGCATGACGTTGAAACCGTCTGCGGCGCCGCCCTCGAAGCGTGCCTCGAGCTGGTCGGCGATCTGGGCGGGCGTTCCGACGACGCGCCAATGGCCGCGCGCGCCGGCGAAATGACGGGCAAGCTGGCGAATGGACAGCTTGTCGCGGCGTGATTGCTCGATGACGAGCGCCTGCCGGCTCTGCATGCCTTCGCTGGCCGGCAGCTCGGGCAGCGGTCCGTCGATGGGATAGCGCGCGAGATCGGATATGCTGAGATAGCTGGAAAGCAGCGCGACACCGACATCGTCCGGTATCAGCTCCTGCAGTTCATCATGTTTTGCCCGGGCTTCCGCTTCGCTTGCCGCGACGACCGGCGCGACGCCAGGCATGATCTTGAGGTCGTCCGGCTCGCGCCCATAGGCCGCCAGCCGTCCCCTGAGGTCGTCGTAGAAGGCCTTCCCCTCCTCGAATGTCTGCGCCGCAGTGAACACCACATCGGCGGTCCGGGCGGCGAGATCGCGGCCTTCGTCCGACGCTCCCGCCTGAACCATGACCGGCGCACCTTGTGGCGAGCGCGGCAGATCAAGCGGGTCGCGCACCGAAAAGCTTCTGCCTTCGTGTCCGCCCTGGCCTTGCCAAAGGCCAGCGACCACGGCAGCGAATTCGCGCGCCCGTTCATAGCGGTCGGCATGCGGGCGCAGACCGGTCGAGCCGAAATTGGCGGCCTCGATCTGGCTGGCGGAAGTGACAAGGTTCCAGCCGGCACGGCCGCCGCTCAGATGGTCGAGCGACAGGAAGGTTCGCGCCAGCCCGTAAGGCTCGTTATAGCTCGTCGACGCCGTGGAGACGAGGCCGATGCGCGCCGTCTGGACGGCGAGCGCGGCAAGCAGGCTGATCGGCTCGAAGCCGATCGAGCGCGACGTTTGGCTGGCGATGTTGACATTGGCCTCGCGCACGCCGGCGGCGTCCTCGCAGAAGATCATGTCGAACTTTGCCGCTTCCGCCGTCCGCGCCAGCTGGATGTAATGATCGATGTCGATGCCGGCCGTGACATGCGCCTGCGGATGGCGCCAGGCGGCGATGTGGTGGCCTGTCGCCCACAGGAAGGCGCCGAGCTTCATCTGGCCTCGACCGGCGCTCATTGCCGATCCTCCCCTGCAAGCCCGAGATGGGCGCGCAGTGTCGCCGCGCTGTAGCCGGACTGGACAAGGCCGCGGCGGCGAAGCTCCGGCAGCACGAGACCGACGAAATCGTCGAGCGCCGATGTGAACGGCATGGCGATGTTGAAGCCGTCGCAGGCTTTCGAGCGAAAGCACTCTTCGAGGCTGTCCGCAAACAGGTCCGGCGCGGCGGTTATTTCGGCGCTGCCGGTAACGTTCATCAGCACTTTCAGCGCCTCCGGCCTGCGCCCGAAGGCAAGCGCACGGCGCTTCAGATCGCCAGCCTTCGCCGGCTCGATCGATGGCTCATCCAGCAGGACGACATCGGCGGTGCGGGCGGCGATATACATGGCGGGCTCGGACAGGCCGGACATGACCAGCACCGGCGTGTCCTGCGGCGACCGCGCCACGTTGAGCGGCCCGCGCACGGAACAGTATTCGCCCTTGTGGTCGAGAAGGTGCATCTTCTCGGGATCGAAGAAGCGGCCGCCAACTTTGTCGAACAGCAGCGCGTCTGCGTCCCAGCCTTTCCACAAGCCTTGCACGATGCCGATGAATTCATCGGCGCGCAGGCGGAAATCGTCGCAGGAAAACCCTTCCGGCCGGCTGAAATTGGCGGCCTCGCGCGGGTCGGGCATCATGCTCGTGTTCCAGCCGGTGCGGCCATGGCTGATGATATCGAGCGAGGCGAAACGGCGCGCGAGATTATAGGGCTGGTGGGCGACCGTCGACGCGGCAGCGACGAGGCCGATCCTGCTTGTCACCGTCGCCAGGGCCGCCACCAAGGTCGTTGCTTCGAAGCGCATTTGCCGGTTCAGCCCGCCTGCAACCGGCGCGGAATCGCCGAGCAACACCATATCCAGACCGGCCGCTTCGGCTTCTTGCACGAACCGCGTCAGCAGACTGAAGTCCGGGCCGGCGTCGGGCGGATGGGAAGGAGCGGCTTCCGGAGACAGTGAAACGGCGAGACACATTGTGGCGCCGTTGGCCATCGCTTTTCCCTGTTGAGCGAGATTCCTTGAGAATTATCTCGCCGGCTGGACGGAAAGCAACCGGCCAGCCAGCGATCATTTGCCGGCCAGAATATCCCTGATCAGCCGCTGGCAGCGCTCGGCCATGAAATCGAGCAGCAGCCGCACCTTCGGATCCTGCAGCTTCTTGTGCGGGTAGACGGCGGCGAACTGCACCGGCGTCGGCGGCGTATTGCTCAGGATCACCTTCAGCCGCTGGTCGCGGATAAACGGCTCGACCTCGAAGCGCGGCTTGTTGATGATACCGCGGCCGGACAGCGCCCAGCCGGTCAGCACGTCGCCATCATCGGTATCGTAGGGGCCGTGCACCTCGAACTTTTGCGGCCCATTCGGCGTCTGCAGCGTCCAGACATATTCGCGCGCGCCGGAATAGCGCAGCATCAGGCAATCGTGTTTCTTGCCGATCAACTCCTGCGGCTCGGTCGGCTCGCCGCGCACGTCCAGATATTGTGGAGCCGCTACCAGCACGCGTTCGCAGTCCATGATGCCGCGCATCCTGAGGCTGGAATCCTCGATGATGCCCAGCCGGAACGCAACGTCGATGCCTTCCTTCATGATATCGACATTGTGATCGGAAAGCCGGAGCCGCACCTCGATATCTGGGTACCTGTCGTGGAAATCCGGGATTCCGGATGCTACCAGCCGCCGCCCGAGGCCGAGCGGCGCTGTCACCTTTATGGTGCCGCGCGGCTGGCCGGATAGCGCGCTGACCGCCGCTTCCGCCTCGGTGACCGCCTCCAGCACCTGCTTGGCGCCAGAGTAGAACACGGTGCCGTGCTCGGTCGGCATCAATTGTCGCGTCGTGCGGTTGAACAGCCTGACGCCCAGGTGCTTCTCGAGCTCCTTGATCCGGTTAGAGGCGACCGCGGGCGAAATGCGCATGTCGCGCCCAGCCGCCGACAAATTGCCGAGCTCGACGACGCGGACGAAAACGGCGATGTTGTCGAGATAGGCCATGCGGCTTCCGTGGCTCTCATGTGGCTGCGTATGATCAGCCTAGTATTTTCCAATTTTTTTTGAAAGTCATCGTGCAGCTCGGCCCTTTCCGTTTGCGCTCCAGTCCGTAAAGTCAGTGGATCGGCAGGGACGATTTTTTCATGATGGATTTCGCGATATTCTGGGATTGGCTGAGTTTCGCCGTGCGCTGGCTGCACGTCGTCACCGGTATCGCCTGGATTGGATCGTCCTTTTATTTCGTCGCGCTCGATCTCGGGCTGCGCCAGCGTCCGGGCATGCCTGCCGGAGCCTTCGGCGAGGAATGGCAGGTGCATGGCGGCGGCTTCTACCATGTGCAGAAATATCTGGTGGCGCCGGCTGAGATGCCCGAGCATCTGACCTGGTTCAAGTGGGAATCCTACGCCACCTGGCTGTCGGGCTTCGCCATGCTGTGCGTCGTCTACTATGCCGGGGCGGACCTGTTCCTGATCGATCCGAATGTCCTTGCCATGTCGGTGCCTACAGGCATCTTGCTGTCGCTGGCGACGATCGGCGTCGGCTGGGTGGTCTACGATCTCTTGTGCCGTTCGCCGCTCGGCAACAGCGACACCGGCCTGATGCTGGTGCTGTATGGGGTGCTGGTATTCATGGCCTGGGGACTGACCCACCTGTTCACCGGCCGCGCCGCCTTCCTGCATCTCGGCGCCATCACCGCGACGATCATGTCGGCCAACGTTTTCATGGTCATCATCCCCAACCAGAAGATCGTCGTCGCCGACCTGATCGCTGGCCGTAAGCCCAATCCGAAATACGGCAAGATCGCCAAACAGCGCTCGCTGCACAACAATTACCTGACGCTGCCGGTTTTGTTCCTGATGCTGTCGAACCATTATCCGCTGGCGTTCGGCACAGAGTTCAACTGGGTCATTGCCTCGCTGGTGTTCATCATCGGCGTGCTGATCCGGCACTATTTCAATACCAGGCACGCGCGCAAAGGCAATCCGACCTGGACCTGGCTGGCCGCCGCCGTCCTGTTCGTCGTCATCATCTGGCTGTCGACGGCACCGAAGCTGCTGACCGGCGAGGTCAAAACGTCCTCGGCGGCACAGGTCTACGTCGCCTCGGCGCACTTTCCCGCCGTGCGTGATACGGTGCTTGGCCGCTGTTCGATGTGCCATGCGGCGGAGCCGTCCTACGAGGGCATTTACCACGCGCCTAAGGGCGTGATGCTCGATACCGATGCCGGCATCGCCGAGCACGCCGGCGAGATCTACCTGCAGGCCGGACGCAGCCACGCCATGCCGCCCGCCAACGTCACCCAGATCACCGACAAGGAACGGGCACTGCTGGTAGCCTGGTTCGAAGGCGCGGGGAAATAGCATGACCAGCACGCTGCTGCGCGGCCGCACGCTGTCGTTTTTGCGCTGGCCAGAAACCATCGACGACCATTCCGCCTGGCGCTACGAGCAAGATGGCGGCCTGCTGATGCGCGACGGAAGGATCGTTGCCGCTGGCGCCTATGCCGAGGTCGAGAAAAAGGCGGGCGAGGGAACAAAAAAGGTCGACCACAGGCCACATCTGCTGCTGCCCGGGTTCATCGATGCGCATGCACATTTTCCGCAGATGCAGGTCATCGCTTCCTTCGGCGCCGAACTGCTCGACTGGCTGAACACCTATACTTTTCCGGAAGAGACCAAATTCCAGAACGCCCAGCATGGCCGCCGTATCGCCAGGCTGTTCCTGGATGAAGTGTTGCGCCACGGCACCACGACAGTCGCGGCCTATTGCTCGGTACACAAGGAATCTGCCGAAGCGTTCTTTGCAGAGTCGCACGACCGCAACATGCTCAACATCGCCGGCAAGGTGATGATGGACCGCAACGCGCCGGACGGCGTGCTCGACACGCCGCAATCGGGCTATGACGACAGCAAGGCGTTGATCGATGAGTGGCACGGCAAGGGGCGCCAGCACTATGCCATCACGCCGCGCTTCGCCATCACCTCGTCGCCCGAGCAATTGGAGATGGCGGGCGCGCTCTGCCGCGAATATCCTGATCTGCACATGCAGACGCATCTGTCGGAAAACCACGCCGAGATCGCCTTCACGCAGCAATTATACCCGCAGACGCGGGACTACACCGACATCTACGAACACTATGGGCTGCTCGGGCGCAGAAGCCTGTTCGGCCATTGCATCCACCTGTCGGAGCGCGAGGCGGATGCGCTTTCGGATAGCGGCTCGGTGGCGGTGTTCTGCCCGACCTCCAACCTGTTTCTCGGCTCGGGCCTGTTCGATTATCAGCGCTATAGCCGCCGCGAGAAGCCGCTTCGCATCGCCGCAGCCACCGATGTCGGCGGTGGCACCAACTATTCGATGCTGCGCACCATGGACGAGGGCTACAAGGTGATCGCGCTGAACGGCGAGAAGCTCAATCCGTTCCAGTCCTTCTGGCAGCTGACCCGCGGTAATGCCGAGGCGCTGTCGCTTGCGGAAAAGATCGGCACCCTGGAGGAAGGCAGCGACGCCGATATCATCGTGCTCGACGCCCGCGCCACGCCGGCGATGCGGCTGCGGGTGGAGACGGCGGACACGCTCGCCGAGGAATTGTTTCTGCTGCAGACGCTCGGCGATGACCGCGCCGTGCGCGAGGTCTATGTCGCCGGCCGGGCGGCCAAGGCGGATATAGCGGTTTAGCCGTCGTATGCGGCCGGCTTGACCGGGCGGCAGCCATCCGCCAAAGCAACAGGCGAGATCGACAGGGGAACGACATGGCCGTTGCGGACGACATCGCTCTGATCAAGAAACAGGAAGCCACGCTTGTCTTTTCGGCCTTCGACGAAGCCGTCGCTTTCGAGATCGGCTCGGCGATGCGCGACCGGGCTCTCAAGGAAAACCTGCCAATCATCGTCGATATCAGAACTTTCGACCGGCCGCTGTTCTATGCGGCAATGCCCGGCTCGAACGCCTCCAATCCGGACTGGGCGCGGCGCAAGATCAACGTCGTGCGGCGGTTCCTGAAAAGCACCTACCGCATTGTGCTGGAGCAGCAGCGCCCCGACCGCAGCTTCAAGCCCGGCGAAGGGCTGGACGTTGCCGACTATGTGCTGGCCGGTGGCGGCTTTCCCATCACTGTCAAGGGCGCTGGCGTCATCGGCGTGATCGCCGTCTCCGGTCTACCGGAGCGCGAGGACCACGGGGTGGTCGTCGATACGTTGTGTAGCTACTTGGGCGTCGATAGCCAGGAGTTGGTCCTGCCGCCGGAAGCAACATCGTGACGTTGGCGCTGCCCCTCATCCGCCTGCCGGCACCTTCTCCCCGCGTAGTGACGGGGACAAGGGAAACGCTCCAACGCTGGCGATCCCCTCTTGCCGTCTCTCTGCGGGGAGAGGGTAACGGTGAGGGGCAGCGCAAACGCCGCAGAAGCTCGCACAGCGTCCGTGGTACCTCAGTATGACCGCGCTCGATCCCAAGTCCTTTCTCATTTCGATCTTCAACGCCGCCGTTGCCGCCGCGGATCCCCAGAGGACGATCAAGGATCATTTGCCGGCAAGGCCGAAGGGCCGGACCATCGTCATCGGTGCAGGAAAAGGCTCGGCGCAGATGGCGGCGGCTTTCGAGAAAGTGTGGGACCGGCCGATCGAAGGGCTGGTCGTCACCCGCTACGGCTATGGCGCGGCCTGCCGGCGCATCGAGATCATCGAGGCGGCGCATCCGGTGCCGGATGGCGCGGGGCTCGAAGCTTCCCGGCGGCTGCTCGAAAAGATCCAGGGACTGACTGCGGACGACCTCGTCGTGGCGCTCATTTCGGGCGGCGGCTCGGCGCTGCTGCCGTCACCTGCCGAAGGTCTGACGCTGGCCGATGAGATCGCCGTCAACGAGGCGCTGCTCGCCTCCAGCGCGCCGATCGCCGCGATGAACACCATCCGCAAACACCTTTCCACGATCAAGGGCGGCAGGCTGGCAGCCGCTGCCTATCCAGCCAAGGTGGTGTCGCTGGTGGTCTCCGACATTCCGGGCGATAACCCGGCGCTGGTCGCTTCCGGCCCGACCGTTCCCGATTCCGGCAGCCGCGAAGATGCATTAGCGTCGATCGCCGCCTATGACATGAAACTACCGGCTTCAGTGATGGCGCACATCAATTCGCCGGCCGCCGATGCACCGCGCGTCGATGATCCGCGTTTTTCGCGCAACGAGGTACATCTGATCGCCTCGGCCGGCGTATCGCTGGAAGCGGCTGCGGCCGAAGCCAGGTACCAAGGTATCGAAGCGGTCATTCTCTCCGATTCCATCGAGGGCGAGGCGCGTGAGGTCGGCGGCGTCCACGCTGCAATCGCGCGCGAAGTGGCGACGCGCAACCGGCCATTCGCAAAACCGGTGCTGATCCTGTCGGGCGGCGAGACGACCGTGACCTTGCGCGCGAAAGGCAAAGGCGGCCGCAACTCGGAATTCCTGCTCGCCTTCGCCATTGGGATCAGCGGCCTGGCGGGCGTCCACGCACTGGCCGCCGACACCGACGGCATAGACGGTTCGGAAGACAATGCCGGCGCCTTCGCCGACGGCTCGACAGTGTCGCGGATGCATAAGGCGGGCATCGATGCCAAGGCCATGCTTGCCGGCAACAACGCCTGGACGGCATTCAATGCCGTAGATGACCTTTTCGTACCCGGTCCGACCGGCACAAACGTCAACGATCTCAGGGCGATATTGATCAAATAGCTCAGGCGGCCATCAGCTTTTTCACCGCTCTCATATCCTGCAGGAACCGGTCGCGTTCTGCCTGCCTGTCCGCCGGCTCGCGAATGCGCAGGATGAAGGACGGGTGGATGGTGACGAAGACACGCAAGCCATCGTCACGCTCCACGACGGCCCCGCGCATCTTCATGATCGGCACCACCTTGCCGAGCAGCGCCTGCGCCGCCGTTGCGCCGAGCGCCACCGCCAGATTGGGCTTGATCAGATCGATTTCCTTGTCGAGCCACCAGCGACAAGCCTGCACCTCGCCGGCGTTCGGCTTGGAGTGGATGCGCCGCTTGCCGCGCGGCTCGAACTTGAAATGCTTGACTGCGTTGGTGACGTAGACTTTCAGCCGATCGACGCCGGCATCGTCCAGGATCGCGTCGAACACCTTGCCCGCCGGACCGACGAAGGGCTTGCCCGCCAGGTCCTCCTGGTCGCCCGGCTGTTCGCCGACGAAGATCACCTTGGCTTTATCAGGGCCTTCACCGAACACGGTCTGCGTGGCGTCGTGCCATAGCGGACAGCGGCGGCAGATCTTGGCCGTTTCGCGCAGTTCAGGAATCGTCCTGGCGTCGATTTCTGTCGTTTCCGGAGACTTGCTTGCAGGCAAGCGTCTTGCCTGCACTTTGGCATGGTGCGGCGTCGGGGTTGTCTGCATCCTGGCGATCATGACTAAGGCGGCCTTGCTCGCTCCTGCAATCAGACACGCAATGAGCAAAGCCCGCCGAAGGTTCCGCTGAAATTATTCCGCATGGGCCTTCACCGGCGGATGGCCGACGATGTGATGCCCTACACCTCGTGCAGATAGAGGTGATAATCCAGTTCGCTGACCGTGCGCGCCACGCGCAGATATTCCGACTGCTTGATCGCCACGAACGTCCGGTGCAGGTCTTCGCCCAATGCGCCCTTGAGGAAGGTCGACGCCCTTGCCGCCTCGATCGCGGCACGCCAGTCGACCGGCATCGTCGTGCGCGTGACGGCTGATTCGTAGCCATTGCCGGTGGTTTCGGGACCGGGATCGAGGCCCTCGTCGAGGCCTTTGACGACACCGGCCAGCACCGTTGCCGCCACCAGGTAAGGATTCGCGTCGACGCCCGATGGCCGGTGCTCGATGCGGCGGTTCCTGGCATCGCCGGCCGGCACACGCAGTGCCACCGAACGGTTGTTGACGCCCCAGGTCGGCGCCACCGGCGCATAGGATTGCGAGACGAAGCGCCGCCATGAATTGGCGTGCGGCGCGAAGACCAGCATCGATTCCGCCATCGTCTGGATCAGTCCGCCGAGGCCGCGCAGCAGCGGCAGCGACCAGCTTTCGCCGCCGGTTTCGGCAAAGACATTCTTGCCGGCATCGTCTAGCAGCGAGACGTGAAAATGCATGCCCGAGCCGGCATATTTCTCGATCGGCTTGGCCATGAAGCAAGCGGTGACACCATGACGGCGCGCCTGCGCCCGCACCAGTCGCTTGAGCATGACGAGATCGTCGGCCGCCCGCATCACATCCTTGCGGTAGTTGAGCGTCAGCTCGTACTGGCCGGGCGCATATTCCGAGATGACCGTCTCGGCCGGGATGCCTTGCACCTTGGCTGCGGCGTAGATGTCGGAAAACAGCGGCTCCATGCCGTGCAGATGGTCGACGGAATAGACCTCAGTCTTGGCCGAGCGGCGTCCGTCAAGCACCGCGTGCGCCGGCTGCACCTTGCCTTCGGCGTCGCGCTCGTTGGCGAGCAGGAAGAATTCGAGCTCGAAGGCGCCGGCCGGATGCAGGCCCTGGGCCGCGAGGATGTCTACCTGGCGGGCGAGTGCCAGCCGCGGGTCGGACGACATCGGCTGGCCATCGAGATGGTACATCGCCATCAGCACCTGACCGCGCGGCGGCTGGGTGCCGAACAGCGGCACCAGTGTGCCGGGGATCGGCCACGCCCGCAGGTCGCCGTCGCCCGTCGTCCAGATCAGCCCGGTCTCGTGAACATCCTCGCCGGTGATGTCGAGGCCGAGGATCGAGATCGGCATGTGCCGGCCCCCCTCGAAGATGCTCATCAACTCATGCCGGCGCACGATCTTGCCGCGCCCGACGCCATTGGCGTCGGTCAGCACGATGTCGAACGCTTCGATCTCGGGATGAGCGTCGAGAAAGGCCAGCGCCTCGGCGGGCGTCGAGCCCGAAGGGGATGCCGTGACCAGGTTCAAACTTTGCTTGGGCGCTTGTTTCATGCCGCAAGCTTGTCTCACGCCGTAAGCTTTGCCGCAACCGCGCCGAAGGCAGTGATCAGCCGGTTCACCTGGGCGGCGCTGGTCGCAGGAGAGATCAGCATCATGTTGTGGAAGGGTGCGATCAGCACGCCGCGATTGACCAGCGCGACATGGATTGCCGCCTCGAGCTCCGGCACGTGCGCAGCCTCCGCTTCGCCGCCGTTCCTCAGCGGGCCCGGCGCGCAGATGAACTCGACACGGGCACCGACGCGAGCAACATGCCAGGGCAGACGATAGCGATCGATGACGGCGGTCAGCCCGGCGTCGAGCCGCCGCGCCAGATTGTCCATATGGCTGTAGTTCTCGTCGGTCATGACATATTCGAGCGTGGCGCGCATCGCTGCGAATTGCAGCGGATTGGCCGACAGCGTTGTCCCCATGCCGGAGTAGCCGGGCTCTTTCCGGCTGATATAAGCGGCATAGCGGGCCGCAACGTCTTCGCTCATGCCCCAGACGCTCGCCGGTACGCCGCCGGCAATCGGCTTGCCTAGCACGAACAGGTCCGGCTCCAGCCCGTATTTGCTTGTATAGCCGCCGGGACCGGTCGAGATTGTATGCGTCTCGTCGATTAGAAGCAGCGTGCCGGTCGCACGGGTGAGACGCCGCAAGCCATCATGAAAGCCGGCTTCGGGCAGCACCATGCAGGAATTGGTCAGCACCGGCTCGGCGATGACGCAGGCGACATCGTTGCCCCGGAGTGCCGCGTCGAGCGCCGGCAGATCGTTGAACTCGACGACATCAGTCGCCCGCGTCAGGTCGCGGAACTCGCCGGCCAGTCCCGGTCGATTCACCGCTTTCCCGGCGACCAGCCGCACCATCGTCTCGTCGACCGAGCCATGATAGCAGCCGTTGAAGACCAGTATCTTCTCCCGGCCGGTAACGGCGCGGGCAACCCGCAGCGCGAAGCGGTTGGCGTCGGTCGCCGTCGTCGCGATCTGCCAGAACGGCAAGCCGAAACGCTGCTGCAGCAGCGGCCCGATGGCGAGCGCGTTCTCGGCAGGCAGCATGTAGGTCAGGCCGCGTCCGGCCTGCCTGCGGATGGCGCGTGCGACCGGCGGCGGCGAATGACCGAACATCGAACCGGTGTCGCCAAGGCAGAAATCGTCGAGCCGGTTGCCGTCGATATCTCTGATGATGGCGCCCCTGGCACTATCGACAAGGATCGGGAACGGCGTCGGCCAGTCGTTCATCCAATGCATCGGCACGCCGCCGAAGAAGCCGGGCAGGCCATTGCCGATTTTCGCCATCGATTTCGGCCGCGCCCGGCAGAAGACTTCTGCCTCGGTCGCGCGCAACTCGGCGATCCGGGCCGGGCCGATGCCGCCGATGGAAGTCTTTGCATGGTTCATGACGTTCATGGCGGCCCTCTCAGTCGCACATTAGACAATCGGCGGCCGCTACCGCAATTGGCCGGGCGGCTGCCCTGTGTTGGGTCAGCGGTCATTTGAATGAAAACAGGCGCTTGACCGCGAGCCGCCTTCGGGCGCCAATGGTACTTCGGCTGGAGGGCATAAGATGGTGCGGGCGACCGTCTGCGCAACAACGCTGCTGTCGTCGGTTGGTGCGGCTCTGGCGTCCGGCGGCATCTGGTGTTCCGCCGAGGATGCAGCCGTCAAATTTCAGATCGGTGCCGGGGTCACCAGAGGCATGGGCGGGCCGACCTTCAATTTTAGCGGTGAGCTCGAGATTCTGGGCAGGCCGGCTGCCGACAGTCTGCGCAAGACGGTGTTCGAGGATCAGAACCTCACGCAATATTGGCTCGACAACAAGGAATTGCGGCTGCTCGTCTACCACGAACGGCAGGTCGAAAACGCCTACGGCTACGTCGAACTGGCGATCCTGACCAAGGCCAGCGACGAAGGCGTCTATGACGGCCGCTATTTGCTCTCAATCTATGATGGAACGGCCGAGGCCGAAAAGGACGGCAAGCAGGCTGAATTGACCGGCAAAGTATCTTGCGGAGCCGAGTAAGTAACAGGCTACGCCGAAATATCGATGACGCCGCAGTCGCCAGCAGCGCTGCCAAAGGCGACGCGGCGCTCTTCCTTGTCCCACATCATCGAAGTGACGGCGCCCTTGCCGGGCCGGCGCAACAGCACTTCCTTGGCGTCGGCGAAGCGCACCGCCATCACCATCCCGTCATCATAGCCGATAGCAACGACGTCCTGGCTCGGGTGACAGGCGACGGAGGTGACCATCGCATTGCCGCGCGTGCCGAGTTCCAGCGGCGCCTTGCCCATCGGCCCGTCCTTGCCCGAAAACGGCCAGACGATCGCCGCCGGTGCGCCGGAACTCGCCAGCCATTTGCCCTTGGCGCTCCACGACAGGCTTTTCACCTTGCCGGGGTAGCCGGACATGCGCATGTGCTTGCCGTCGGCGAGCTTCCAGCCATGCAGCGCGTTTTCCTGCATGGAGGTGACGACGAAGCCGCCGTCCGGCGAGAAGGTGATGCCGGTGTGGGCGCCGGCCCATTCGAGCTCGACCGGCTTGCCGTCGGCAGCCGGGAAGTGCAGCGTCGCGCCATTGTAGCGGGCAACGCCGAAGCGCATGCCTTTGGGCGAGAAGGCCAGCCCCTCGACCGAGCGCGGATGCGAGAATTCCCTGGTCTTGCCGTCGGCAAAACGCACATAGGCAATCTTGCCCGAAGCATAGGCAACAGCGCCTTGCGGCCCGGCGGCGACGCTGGTTATCCATTTTTTGCCTGCGGTCGCCAATTCCGTTGTATTGCCGCCTGGGGTCACGGCAAAGATCCTGCCGTCCTCACCACCGGTGATCAGTCGGTCGTTTGCCGCATCATGGAAGGCGGCGAGCATTCCGTCATTGGCCTGCACCGTCTTGTGGCCATGGTCGAGCCGATGGATTGTGCCGTCGGCCAGCGCAAAATGCGGCACGTCGCCGAGAAACACGGCGGCGAGGCAGTGGCCTTCGAGATCGAGCGGGGCGACTGTCGGCATGAGAGATCATTCCGTTCGAGATTTCTGCTGCCTCACCCTTAAGGGGTTGAGCTGCGGGTCTCAACCCGTGCTTCGGATCGTGGTGAGGAGAGACCGCCAGCGTTTAGGCTGCACTTCTCTCAGAAGGAAGAAAGGGCAGCTAAATCAAGCGGCCTGGCAGGCCTCGAAGCTTGTCTTCAGTCGCTCGGCGTCGAGTTCGCGGCCGATGAACACCAGCCGGCTCTCGTGCTTCTCGTTGTCCTTCCAGGCGCGCTGGTGGTCGCCCTCGATGATCATGTGCACACCCTGGATGACATAGCGCTCGTCATCGCCTTTCAGCGCAATGATCCCTTTCAGCCGCAGGATGTTCGGGCCTTCCATTTGGGTGACCTTCTCGATCCACGGGAAGAACTTTTTCGGGTCCATCTCGCCGCCGCGCAGCGACACCGACTGCACAGTCACGTCATGGATGTCGGAAGGGTGCGCATGATGATGCCCGTCATGATCGTGGTGATCATGGCCGTCGTGATCATGGTGATGGTGGTCATGATCATGATGGTCGTGATCGTCATGCGCCTCGAGGAAGTGCGGATCGTTCTCCAGCGCCCGGGACAGGTCGAACGCACCGCGATCGAGCACCTCGGACAGCGCCACGCTGGCGCGCGTGGTGCGATGGATTCGTGCCGCCGGGTTGATGGCGCGGATCGTCGCCTCCACCTTGCTCAGCTCTTCGGGGGTGACCAGATCGGTCTTGTTGAGCACGACGACATCGGCAAAGGCGATCTGGTCCTCGGCCTCGCGGGAATCCTTGAGGCGCAGCGGCAAGTGCTTGGCGTCGACCAGCGCCACCACCGCATCGAGCCTGGTCTTGGAACGCACGTCGTCGTCCATGAAGAAGGTCTGCGCCACCGGCACGGGATCGGCGAGGCCTGTGGTCTCAACCACTATGGCGTCGAAGCGGCCAGGCCTGCGCATCAGGCCTTCGACGACGCGGATCAGGTCGCCGCGCACGGTGCAGCAGACGCAGCCATTGTTCATCTCGTAGATTTCCTCGTCGGATTCCACGATCAGCTCGTTGTCGATGCCGATCTCGCCGAATTCATTGACGATGACGGCGTAGCGCTTGCCATGGTTTTCCGAAAGGATGCGGTTGAGCAGTGTCGTCTTGCCGGCGCCGAGATAGCCGGTGAGGACGGTTACGGGGATCTGCGTCTGTGCGTCGCTCATATTGTGCCTCGAATAGGGATTGTCGGCTCCATATAGGATGTGTGCTCGGCTTTTGCACGAGGCAAACCGGTGGGCCAAAGAGGGGCTGGTATTGCCGAACTTTCCTCACATTACCGAACTTTCATTGGCGCCGCCTGACAGCGGGCCCTAGACAGGCGGGGTCATTTACGGAGCTGTTCGCGTTGAAGAGGCGCCAGATGTCCGACAAGTCCTTGCCACTGAGCCGTCGGCAGGCGCTCGGTCTCGTTGCGGTTACCGCTGGCGGCATATTCCTGCCCGCCGGTGCAAGGGCCGGGCAGGTTTCGCCCTATGCCGGGCTTGCTTTGTTCGAGGCCGGTGCCGGCGTCTGCGCCATCACGCCCGAGGTCACCGAAGGGCCGTTCTATTTCGACCCGAAGCTCGAACGCGCCGACATCACCGAGGGCAAGAAGGGCATCGCCCTCAATGTGCGGCTGCAAATCGTCGACGCCGCCTGCCGCCCGCTTCCCGGCGCACGCGTCGATATCTGGCATTGCGATGCCCAGGGCGCCTATTCCGGATATCCCGGACAGGGCGACGGGCAGGATATCGACACGTCCGGCCAGAGCTTTCTCCGCGGCTGGCAGAGAACCGATGAAAGCGGCATCGCTTCTTTCGCCACCATCTATCCCGGCTGGTATCGTGGCCGCACCACCCACATCCATTTCAAGATCTTTCCCGACGACCGCTCGGTGATGACCGGCCAGATGTTCTTCCCCGACAGCCTCAGCGAGCAGATATTCGCCACCGTCGCGCCCTATAAAGATCGCCCCGGCAAACGCGATACATCGAACGCGCGGGACGGCATTGCGCGGCAGGCCGGGCTGCTGTCGCAGGCAGCGCTGCGGGAAATGGCGGACGCCTATCAGGCGTTGATGGTGGTCGCGGTGAAAGCCGGTTGAGAACGCCTCGTCACGTCCCCATCCAGCCATTGCGGAAAGTCGTTTGTCATCTAACTGAAATAAACATCTGGCATTAGCCACGGCGAACACCGCGAAGCTTGCCGGCAAAGCTATTTTCCGAGCCGGAATGTTTTCGATCGTCATTGCCAACCGGCGGCCTGCTTCTATGCTGTCCGCTCCGGTTCGGCCGAGGAGGGATGAGCATGGCCAAGGCGGACAAGACTGCAACAATGAGCCGGCTGCATTCGGCGGCGCGGCTGGCGCGCACGGCGCTCGCCGCCCGGCTTCTAGCGCATGGTTTCTATGCCGGCCAGGACCAGATCATGCTGGCGCTCGACCGCGAGGACGGGCAGACGCCCGGCAACCTTGCCGGCCGCCTCGGCGTGCGTCCGCCGACCATCACCAAGACCATCAACCGGCTGCAGGCGCAGGGCTTTCTGGAGAAGCGGGCCTCGTCCGCCGATGCCCGCCAGGCGCATATTTTCCTCACCGACACCGGTCGCGAAATCATCCACGCCATCGAGAAGTCGGTGAAGAAGACCGAAAAGCAGGCATTGAAGGGTCTCGACAAGAAGGACCAGAAAGCGCTGTTCAAGCTGCTTGCCCGCGTCGAGGCGAACCTGTCGAACGGCGAAATGGTGCTCCCGGATGACGAACTGGATATCGAAGACAAGATGCTTGAATAGCTCACGCGTTCGCCGCTGACGGCCGCCGCGTCAGTGCCGACCAGCGTCCCGGTGTGACGCCGAACGCCTTCTTGAAATGCCGATTGAAATGGCTTTGATCACTGAAGCCGGCTGCGATGGCGATTTGCGCCAGCGGCTCGTCGGCTTCGATCATCCGACGGGCCCGCTGAAGCCGGCGCATCACCAGGAACCGGTGCGGGCTGGTGGAGAAGGTGGCGCGGAAATGCCGCGAAAGGGCATAACGGTCCAATCCGGTTATCGCCTCCAATTCGTCTGAACGTACAATCCGCGCGACATTTTCCTCCAGATAGTCGCGCGCCAGGCTGGCGGCGCGCCACGCCGTTTTCGCTACCGGTTTCGCCGGCTGACCGGCGTGCCGGGCCAGGCTTTGCATAAGCTGCGTCATGAAATCGACGACAAACAGCTCGTCCAGTTCCTGATCCAGCGGCCCGAGCGCCGAAAGCAGCGTCGCGCGGAGATCGCGGTCTGTCACCACGGCATTCCCGACGAATGGCAGTGATCCGCCGCCGAGACAATCGAGCATCAGGGACGGCTCCAAATAGAGCATTCTGTATCGCAAGCCGTCTTCGGTGCCGGCACCGCCATCGTGCAGTTCGTCGGGATGAAGGATAATTATCTGGCCGGGCAAGCTCTTGTGCATTTGGCCGCGATAGCGGAAGCGCTGCACGCCATAAAGCGTCACCCCGATCGCATAGGTGTCGTGGCGATGGAGATCGAAGGCATTGCCGTGGAACCGGGCCTCGATGCGTTCCATCCCGGCAGCACCGGGTGCCGGTACGATGCAGTTCTCGGCTGCATCCACGCACAAACGTCCAAGACCCTGAAAGGCTTCCCGGTCTAGATCGTGCGCCATAACTTCACTCGCAGCCTCGGATTGGCCCCCTTTTCGGATTGGAAACTGTCGCATGTTCGATACGAAATTTGCAATCGTCCTCAAGGATGATCTTCCCGTCTGGCAAAAGCTCAATGTCACCGCCTTTCTGACCAGCGGCATCGTCGCGCAATTTCCCGACATTATCGGCGACCCCTACCGTGATCGCGCCGGCAATATCTACAACCCGCTGTCGATCCAGCCGGTCATCGTGCTTTCGGCGGACGGCCAGACGCTCGTCGCGATCCAGAGGCGGGCGCTGGAGCGTGGTGTGACGGTTTCGCTCTATGTCGAGGAAATGTTTTCGACCGGGTATGATCTGGCCAACCGCGCCGTCTTTGCCGAATTTGCGCCGGAGGATGCCAAGGTGGTCGGCATCGCGCTTCGCGCCGAAAAGAAGCTCGTCGACAAGATCACCAAGGGCGCCCGCATGCACGCCTGAGTCGTCGGCCACTAGGTCGGCCACTGGGAAACAAACTGAGCCTGTCGGCGGCTGTCGTTGTGCCAGCCTGTTTTGGCTTGCCCGCAGGCGACAATTACCGCATTGGTGAGGGACCGCCTTGCTTCCCGTCCGGCCTGAAATTGAATGCTCCCCCAAGACATGACGAAAGCGCGACATCGCCAGCGGCGATCGTGTGCATGCTTTCCGTCTATGTGTTTTTCACCTTCCTCGACACCAGCAGCAAGTACCTTGTGCTGGCCGGCGTCTCGGCGCTGATCGTCGCCTGGACCCGCTTCGCGGTCCATGTGCTGATCGTCGGCGTCTTTCTGCGCGGATGGCGCGAGCCGCTGCGCTTTCGTCCCGCCAACCTGCCGGCGCACATCACGCGCGGTCTGCTCCTGTTCGGATCGACGATGTTCAACATTCTGGCGCTGCGGACGCTGCAACTGGCGGAAACCACCTCGATCTACTTCTTCGGCCCGATGGTGATCACCGCGCTTGCCGGTCCGTTGCTCGGCGAATGGGCTGGCTGGCGGCGCTGGCTGGCCATCATGAGCGGCTTTGTCGGCGTCCTCATCATCACCCGGCCGGGCGTCGGCGTTTTTGGCGTCGGCCATCTCTTTGCGCTCGGCTCGATGCTATCGAACAGTTTCTACGTCATCATGACGCGCCGCATGTCGGCTACGGAAACCTCGGAAAGCCTGATCCTGTTTTCGGCGCTGGCGCCGGCCGTGCTGCTGCTGCCGACACTGCCGTTTTCGCCTTCGCTGCCGCAGGATGGCTGGCACTGGTTCATATTGCTGATGCTTGGCGTCTTCGGCGCCATCGGTCATTGGCTTCTTGTGCAGGCCTATCGCCTTGCCACCACCACGGCCCTGGCTCCCTATCCCTATTCGCAGATGATCTGGATGATCATCTCCGGCCTGATCGTCTTCAACCAGTTTCCCGATCGCTGGACGCTGGCCGGTGCCACAGTCATCGTCGCCAGCGGCCTCTACATCGTTCACCGCGAGCACCGGCTCCGCTTGCGCAACCGCGCAACGCTGGGCGCGGAGGCGGAAGCGCTGGCAAAAAAACTTTGATTTGCTCGGAATCGATGGCATAAGAGCCGGCCTTTAAACAGTTTAAATTGCTTCGGGAGCGCAGGGCGCTGGCACAGAAGATCAAGCTTTCGACCATCGCGGATGCGCTCGGCGTGTCCACGGCCACGGTCTCGCTGGCCTTGCGCGACAGCCCGCTGGTCGCCGGCGGCACCCGCGATCGCATCAAGGAACATGCACGCGCCATCGGCTATATCTACAACCGCCGCGCCGCCAGCCTGCGCACCTCGCGCTCGGGCATAGTCGGCGTCGTCGTCCACGACATCATGAACCCGTTCTTTGCCGAGATATTGCGTTCGATAGAGAGCGAGCTCGACCGCAGCCGGCAAACCTTCATCCTGTCGAACCACTACGACCAGCTCGAGAAACAACGCACTTTCATAGACACGCTTCTGCAGCTTGGCGCTGACGGGGTCATCATGTCGCCGGCCATCGGCACGCCGCCCGAAGACATAATCTTGGCCGAGGAGAACGGTCTCCCGGCAGTGCTGATTGCACGCACCGTCGAAGGTGCCGACGTGCCGGTGTTTCGCGGCGACGACGCCTATGGCACCGGGCTTGCCACCAACCATCTGATCTCGCTTGGCCACAAGCGCATCGCCATGATCGGCGGTACCGACCAGACGTCGACCGGCCGCGACCGCTATCAGGGATATGTCAACGCCATGGAGGCGGCAGGGCTTGAGGTCAGGCCGTCCTGGCGCATCCCCGGCCCGCGCACCAAGCAGGCCGGCTTCGAGGCGGCCGGGCAGTTCCTGGCGCTGAAGGACAGGCCGACCGCGGCCTGCTGCTGGAACGACCTCGTCGCCATCGGCCTGATGAATGGCATTGCCCGCGCCGGGCTGGTGCCGGGCATCGACATCTCGGTTACCGGCTACGACGACCTCGAGGAAGCGGCGATCGCCACGCCGGCGCTGACTACCGTGTGGAACGGCCAGCGCGAGGTTGGCCGCCGCGCCGCCAGCGCGCTGCTCGACAAACTCAACGGACAGACGGTGCGGCCGTCGCAGGAACTGATCAAGCCGGAACTGCATGTGCGCCAGTCGACCGGCAAACCGGTGGAACGTGCATGACAAAAACCGAACAGCAAGCTGTTACCATTCTGGTGCCGGGCCAGTTCAACGACCATGCGGTCGGCCGCATCGACGGGGCGTTCAGCCGCGTCCGGATCGAACGCGCCGATCCGTCGCTGGTCACCGACGAGATGCGTCATACGGTGCGCGGCATAGCCGCCTTTGGCGGCATAAGCGCCGCGTTGATGGACGCGCTGCCAAAGCTCGAGATTATCGCCAATTTCGGCGTCGGCTATGATTCGGTCGACATCCGCCACGCCGCACGGCGCGGCATCATGGTCACCAACACACCGGATGTGCTGACCGAAGAGGTCGCCGATACGGCGCTCGGCCTGTTGATCAATGCCGTCCGCGAACTGCCGCGCGCCGAGGCCTGGCTGCGCGACGGAAGCTGGCTGAGCAACGGCAACTATCCGCTGAGCCGGCTGACTTTGCGCGGTCGCCATGTCGGCATCTTCGGCATGGGCCGCATCGGCCTCGCCATTGCCCGGCGGCTCGATGCTTTCGGACTGCCCATCGCCTATCACAACCGGCGCCGCGTCGAAGGCCTGTCCTATGACTATCACCCGACGCTGAAAGGTCTCGCCGAGGCGGTCGACACGCTGATCTCGGTGGCGCCCGGCGGGGCCTCGACGGAAAAGGCCGTCAATGCCGAAATTCTCTCGGCTCTTGGGCCGAACGGCGTCTTCGTCAATATCGGCCGGGGCAGCACGGTCGACGAACCAGCCCTTGCCGCCGCACTTGCCAGCGGCAGCATCGCCGCTGCCGGGCTAGACGTCTTTGCCGACGAGCCGAATGTGCCAGCGGCGTTGCTTGCCGCGCCCAACACCTCGCTTTTGCCGCATGTCGGCTCGGCGTCCGAGCATACGCGCCGCGCCATGGCCGACCTTTGCGTCGACAATCTGGTCTCGTGGTTTTCGCAGCGCAAGGCGCTGACGCCGGTGCCGGAGACGGCAAATGTCAAGGCAAGGCCGTAAGCGGGCTGCCATATCTATTAACTTCAGCTTAACCCTTCGGAATCATTCTGGTCCCCTCGCAGTGTATGTCCGCCTGACAGGACATGACAGCAAGATGAAGCGCGCCTCCCTGATCTCTTCGAACCGGCGCGCTTGAAATGCGCGGAGAACCAGGATGAAGACGCTTCCTGCATTGATGGCAGTCGCTGTGCTGTTCGGCAGCGCCCAGCTGTTTTACGCCGGTAGCGGTGAAAGCCGTGCGGCCAGTGAGTCACCGCTTTCATCCGGCAACTACAGGCTGGTAGCCCATGGCAACGAGGGGTCTTGTGCGGTCAGCCGCGGCGCCGAGATTTCGCAAGGCCTGTCGCTGTTGACGGTCGCAGCAAATTGCCGCCGGGTGTTGCCCGGCGTCGAGCAGGCGAAGTTCTGGCGAGAGCAGGATGACGGCACGGTCACCTTCAGCGCCAACGGCACCGATCCGATCGTCATGTTCTCAGTCGCCGACGGCGATGGTTACGAATCCTACGCGCCGGCGCTGCCGCTGCTGACGCTGGCGTCAGCCGGCAACTAGCGAGCGCGGCAGGACTATTCCGCGGCTGCGCGCACACCCGATTTCGCCGCCTGATGCAGGCGCACCGCATCGCCGAATGCGCGAAATATCTTTACCGAGATACTGTCCGATTTGACCCAGTATTCGGGATGCCACTGGACGCCGACAGCGAAAGCCCGTGCATCGCGCACCGAAACCGCCTCGACAGTGCCGTCGGCGGCGACCGCTTCGACCTGCAGCTTTGGGCCAAGCCGGTCGATGGCCTGGCGATGCACCGAATTGACCATGATATCGCCGGCGCCGAAGACCCCGGCCAGGCAGCTGCCGGGTTTTATCGCCACGCTCTGGCGGATGGCGAAGCGTTCGTCCTGATTGTCGCTTGCCGGCGCACGATGATCGAGCGAACCGGCGCGTTCCTGGATTTCGGTGGCCAACGTGCCACCCAGCGCCACATTCATCTCCTGGATGCCGCGGCAGATGGCGAGCAATGGCACCCCGCGCTCCACCGCCCGGCGGATCAGCGGCAACGTCGTCGCGTCGCGGGCGGAGTCGTAAGGACCATTGGCTTCGCTGGCGTCACCGCCATAGAGCGAGGGATGAACGTTCGATTTGGAGCCGGTGACCATGACGCCGTCGACGGCGGAAAGCAGTTCGTCGAAGTCGAGCCGGTCGCCGAAGGACGGTACCAGCAGCGGGAACACGCCTGCACCCGAAAGCGCCGCTTCGAGATATTGCTGTGGCGCGGCATGCCAGGTGTAATTGTCGAACTGGCGGACATCGGTCGATACGGCGACGAGCGGCTGGTGCATTTGGTCCGGATCCCATCGGGTGCAACGAATTATCTGCCTGCAAAATAGGCGATCCGAAGGCGCATTTCCATGGCAAGTTTCGGCGTGTCGCGTAGGCCAGTTAATCGACCTTAGACTATAGTTGCAAGATCTGCCCCAACGCCGTGAATTTCCCCGAAATGCGCCACTCAAACCGGGCTGCCGTGCTGGACTCGACTCCTTGCCTGTGTATTGTCGGCTCGAAGCCGATCCGGGCGCCGAAGTGTCCCGAATGTCGGTCAGTGGATCCAAAAGGGAGGAACTTCATGGATCGTCGTTCGTTCATCCGCAAGGCCGGCACCACCGGTTTCGGCGCTGCGGCCGCTGCCGCGACACTTGCTGCGCCGGCCATCGCCCAGTCCAATCCGAAAGTGACCTGGCGACTGGCGTCGTCCTTCCCGAAGTCGCTCGATACGATCTATGGCGGCGCCGAAGTGTTTTCCAAGATGCTGTCGGAGGCGACCGACGGCAACTTCCAGGTCCAGGTCTTCGCCTCCGGCGAACTCGTTCCCGGCCTGCAGGCCGCCGATGCCACCACAGCCGGCACGGTCGAGGCCTGCCATACCGTGGCATATTATTACTGGGGCAAGGACCCGACGTGGGCGCTGGGAGCGGCGGTTCCGTTTTCGCTCAACGCGCGCGGCATCAACGCCTGGCACTATCATGGCGGCGGCATCGATCTGTTCAACGAGTTCCTGGCGACGCAAGGTCTGTTCGGGCTGCCGGGCGGCAATACCGGCGTGCAGATGGGTGGCTGGTTCCGCAAGGAGATCAAAACGGTCGCCGACCTTTCCGGCCTCAAGATGCGTATCGGTGGTTTTGCCGGCAAAGTGGTGCAAAGGCTCGGGGTGGTTCCGCAGCAGATCGCCGGTGGCGACATTTATCCGGCGTTGGAAAAAGGCACGATCGACGCCGCCGAATGGGTCGGCCCTTACGACGACGAGAAGCTCGGCTTCTACAAGGTTGCGCCCTATTACTACTATCCCGGCTGGTGGGAAGGTGGACCGACCGTCCATCTGATGTTCAACAAGGCGAAATACGACGAACTTTCGCCGGCTTACAAGTCGCTGGTGCATACTGCCGCTCAAGCGGCCGACGCCAACATGCTGCAGAAATACGACTATCTCAATCCGGCGGCGGTTAAGCGGCTGGTTGCCGGCGGTGCCAAGTTGAGCCCGTTCAGCCAGGAGATCATGGCCGCCTGTTTCGAAAAGGCCAACGAAGTCTATGCCGAGATGGAAGCCTCGAATGCGCCGTTCAAGAAGATCTGGGATTCGATCAAGGCGTTCCGCAAGGAGCATTATCTCTGGGCGCAGGTGGCCGAGTACAACTATGACACCTTCATGATGGTCCAGCAGCGCAATGCCAAGCTCTGATCCTGTTGCTTCGCGGCGCCAGTGTTCCTTTCGGAACACTGGCGCCGTAGCGCATTCATTTGCGATCAGTCGGGCACCACCACGACCTTGACCTCGCCTGGCGCCGGCGGGTTGGCAATGATCGCCACCGCCTCGTCGAGGCTGACCTGTCGTGATATCAGCCGATCTACTTCGATCGTCCCCGAGGCGATAAGATTGGCGGCCCGGCGATGGGTAAAGGGGTTGAGGAAGGAACCCAGGACCTTCAACTCACGGAACAGCAGATCGAACGGTTCGAACGCCACTTTCATGCCTTGCGGCATCACGCCGACGACGACGACGGTGCCGCCCGCTTTGGCCAGCCGCATCGCCTGCTCAACAGTGTCTTTCACGCCGGCGCATTCGAACACCACGTCGACGCCGCCCGGCATCAAACCCGACCGGCCGACGATCGCATCGATGACATCGAAGGCGCTGGGATCGAGCGTCGCCGTTGCGCCAAATTGCTCGGCAAGAGCCCGCCGCGAGGCCTGACGGGTCGACAAGATAATGGTCGTCGCACCGGCGAGCTTTGCCAGTTGAACGGTGAGCAGGCCGATCACGCCGCCGCCGAGCACCGCGACCGACGAGCCTGGTTTGATCGCGGCAAGGTCCACGCCATGCAGGCAGCAGCCGAGCGGCTCGCAGAAAGCACCATGCGTAGGCTTCAGATCGCCTGGCAAGACGAAGGCCTGTTTCTGGGGCAGGACAAGATATTCGGCAAAGCCGCCATCGCGATGGATGCCGATGGCGCGTAGATTGCCGCAGAGATTGACCCGGCCGGCCTGACAATGCTCGCATCGGCCACAGGCAATGTTGGGATCGCCGGTGACGCGGTCGCCGACGGAAAAGCCGGATACGGCAGGTCCGACCGCCTCGACGATGCCGGAGAATTCATGCCCGAGCGTCACCGGCGGCGTGCACGGGAATTCACCATGGAAAAGATGCCTGTCGGTGCCGCAGACGCCGCACGCCTCGATGCGCACCAGCAGATCGTTCGGCCCGGCGGTCGGTTTCTCGACCTCGCACACGGCGAGGCTGCCCACTCGCTCCAACCGAACCGCCTTCATGGCTGCCGGGCCTTCCTCAGTTGAAACTCGGTGGTTGCGACAGATCGATTGCCGGCGCCGCCGGTTTCGCGGGCGGCTTTTCGTCGAAGCTCGGCGGCTGCGACAAATCCGGTGGGGAAGGTGAGGCCGGGGCAGTGCCGCCGTTGGCCGGCGGCGTGCCAAGCGGCGACAAGCCGATGCCAGGCGTTTCCGGCACCTGGTAGTTGATGGTGCCAGGATCGACGACAGTGCCTTTGTAGTGCATCACCATCTGCGGGAAGGCGATGGTCAGGCCGATCATGATCACCTGGATGCAGACGAAGGGCACTGCGCCCCAATAGATCTGCCCTGTGGTGACGGGCGCGATCTGCTTGCCGGTGAGTCGGTCGAGATAGGGCACGCGCGCGGCGACCGAGCGCAGATAAAACAGCGCGAAGCCGAAGGGCGGATGCATGAAGGAGGTCTGCATGTTGACGCCCAAAAGCACGCCAAACCAGATCAGGTCGATGCCGAGTTTGTCAGCCGCTGGCGCCAAAAGCGGCACGATGATGAAGGCAAGCTCGAAAAAGTCGAGGAAGAAGGCGAGCACGAAGACGAGGATGTTGACGCCAATCAGGAAACCGACTTCACCGCCCGGCAGCGATGTCAACAGGTGCTCGACCCAGATGTGGCCATTGACGCCGTAGAAGGTCAGCGAGAACACCCGCGCGCCGATCAGGATAAACAGAACGAAGGACGACAGCCTGGTCGTCGAGGCCAGCGCCTGCTTGACCACGTCGAGCGACAGCCGCCCCTTCATCGCCGCCATTGCCAGCGCGCCGACGGCGCCCATGGCGCCGCCTTCCGTCGGCGTGGCGATGCCAAGGAAGATGGTGCCCAGCACCAGGAAGATCAGCGCCAGCGGCGGGATCAGCACGATGATCACCTGCTGTGCCAGTCTGGACATTAGGTTGATCTTCAGGCGCTGGTCGACGATCGCCACGACATAGATGAAGATGACGCCAGTAGTGGCGCCGAGGATATCGGCGTTGCCGCCATGGTTCGGTGCGAGGTAGCGATACGCCGCATAGGAAACAACCACCGCCGCCAGCAGCGCCGCCAGCAGCGACAGCACACCGTGGCCGAGCGTGCGGGCCTCCAGCGGCAGTGCCGGCATCGACTTCGGCCGAAAGATCGACATGAGCAGGATGTAGAGCATGTAGATGCCGGTCAAAATGAGCCCGGGGATCAGCGCCCCCTTGTACATATCGCCGACCGAGCGGCCGAGCTGGTCGGCCAGGACGATCAGCACCAGTGACGGCGGGATGATCTGGGCGAGCGTCCCGGACGCGGCAATGACGCCGGATGCCAGCCGCCGGTCGTAGCCGTAGCGCAGCATGATCGGCAGCGAAATCAGACCCATGGCAATGACGGAGGCCGCCACCACGCCGGTCGTCGCGGCGAGCAGCGCGCCGACGAAAATCACGGCATAGGCGAGGCCACCACGGACCGGTCCGAACAACTGGCCGATCGTGTCGAGCAGGTCTTCGGCCATGCCGGATCGTTCGAGCACGATGCCCATGAAGGTGAAGAACGGGATCGCCAGTAGCGTATCGTTCGACATCACCCGGCTGCCGTAGAAATTATCCGGCAACGCGTGCAGCAACGGCCAGGCGAGATTGATCGAGCCGCCCGAATAGGGCGACAGAAGCACGCCGATGAAGAAGAACATCAGGCCGTTGGCGGCGAGCGAGAAGGCGACGGGATAGCCGATCAGCAGGAAGACGACCAGCGAGGCGAACATGATCGGCGCCATGTTCTGGGCGATGAACTCGATCACGAGCGCACCTCTTCGACGAGCGCCTTGGCTTCGAGCTCGGCCTGCTCATGCACCGATATGAACGGAGTGGGATCGTCCATCTGACCGCGCATGATGGCGATTTTCTTGATGATTTCGGAAATGCCCTGCAGCGCGAGCAGAAAAAAGCCGACCAGCAAAATCGCCTTCGCCGGCCAGATGATCAGCCCGCCGGAATTGTTCGACATCTCCCCGCTGCGATACGACAGCGACACATAGGGAACGAAATAGACCACCATCAACGTCACGAACGGCATCAGGAAGAAGACGTGACCGAAAAGGTCGATCCAGTGCTGCACGCGGCGCGAGAACATGCCGTAGACGATATCGATGCGGATATGGTCGTTCTGCTTCAGCGTGTAGGCGGCGGCCAGCATGAAGGCGGCGCCGAACAGATACCATTGCAATTCCAGCCAGGCGTTCGAGGACATGTCGAACACCTTGCGGATGACGGCGTTGGCGGCGCTTACCAGGATCGCCAGCAGGATCAGCCACGAAACCCATTTGCCGATGAATTCGTTCAAACGGTCAATGGTTCTGGAAAGAGCGAGAAGCCCTGCCATGCATTCCTCCCTTGTGTCAGAGCGCGGCGGTTCCCTGTCCGTCGTGTCGCTGTGGACCAACGGTATGCAGTGCGTGGTCCGGCGGGTCAACACGGGACAGCCCGCATAAACACAGTTGTGAGATGACGGGCGGCAAAATGCTGCCGCGTCCTTTGCATGTCCAAGGACATGCGGCGCTTTCACCCAAGCAAAGTCGGGTGCGGCTCAGGCGATCTTCTGTTGGTCGCGGCCGGCGCCGATCAGCACAAGCATGGCGACGAGGAACAGGTACATCCAGCCGTCCCGCCATTCGAGCGGAAAATAGCCGGCCCATAGCGATTCGGCCATGCCGAAAGCGGCGGCGCCCAGTGCCGCCCGCAAAGGCGAAAGATAGCCGCCCACTGCGGTCACGAACAGGATTTTCAACCCGTAGACCAACCCTGTGCCGAAGCTGATGTTGCCGTAGTAGAAGGCGGCGAGCACGCCGGCCAGTGCCGCGCAAAGGCCGCCGAAAAGCACCGCACGCCGAAACACCGCACGGACATCGACGCCGCACATCGCAGCCGCCTTGGGATCGTCGGATACGGCGCGCCAGCTCCGGCCGAAGCTCGAATATGCGAAGCCCCAAGCAGCCAGCGCTATGGCCGCCAGTACGGCGGCGCAATCGAGCAATTGGATCAGCGTCAACGTCGCCTTGAAGCTGGCATTCTGCGCGAAGACGATGGTCTGGGCCAGCATTGGCGGCAACCATAGGTCATGGGTATCGGCGGCGATGCGGCTGGCTTCCGACAAGACCAGCAATATGCCGAGCGTCGTCACCACGATGGCGTTGGGCGAGCGGTCGGCCAGCGGTTCGAAGATACTTCGCGACAGGACATGGCTGAGCAGCGCCGCATAAAGGAATGCCGCAGCTACGCCGAGCGCGACCGATGCAAACAGCGTCAGCCACAGCGCCTGATAGCCGAACGCCGCAGTGAGGATCATCGTATGCCCGCAAAAGGCGAACAGCGCGCCATAGGCAAGATTGGTACGGTGCAGGATGCCGTTGGTCAGCACGTAGCCGAATGCAAGCAATGCGTAGAGCGCGCCCGAATGCAGCCCGTTCAGAACCTGCTGGAAGAAATAGAGCATGCAAGACCCTCTATGCATGCCCCGCAATCGGGGCAGAGGTTTGGGACGAACGATATTCTCAGTACGGCGATCGCCTCAGTGACAAGCGTTGCACCCGGAATCTAACTTGTCAAACGCGAGTTATCAGTTAGATTCGCCATATGACAGTATCCTGGACTCCGCACCGCTTTACCGGTGGCATGCTGGCGCTCGATACGGCGAACACCGTCGTTTTGCGGAACGATCCGGAGAAAACTTTCGACCGTTTCGACGATCCGGCCGAGATCGCCCGCTTTGCCGAAGCCGCGAGTGCCTTTCGCGCCGCCGAGCTCGGTGGCAGGCGGCTCGTAGCGCCGGCGCCTGAAAAGATCGCACCGGTGGTGCTGTCGATCCGGGAGACGACCGATCGGCTGTTTCGCGGCGCGGTATCGAAAGGTGCGATCGCGACCGGCGATATGCCGAAATTCTTGGAAGCCTGCGCCGATGGCCTCGCTCATAGCCGCACCGAAATCGGCACGCCTGGAAAACCGTTCGGTGATCCGGCGACGCCGATTGCCTTCGAGGCCGCGCTTGCGGTCTCGGCGTTGTCGCTGCTGCGTAGCGACACCATTGCCAGGCTGAGGATATGTCCGAACTGCAGCTGGCTGTTTGTCGACAAAAGCCGGAATTCCAGCCGCCTCTGGTGCGACATGGCGGTGTGCGGCAACCGCCAGAAGGCAAACCGACACTATCGCCGCCGGACCGCGGCCAGGGAGGTCACCAATGTCTAGAAGATTCTCACGCGCGATGATTGTCGTCGCGGCGTTGTTCGCGGCGGCCGCGCTCGGCGCCTGCCGTGATTCCGGCAAGGACCAGTTGTTCGCCATTTCCGGGAAGCTGTTCGAGTTCAACTACCGGCTGGGTATCGCCACCTATGTCATCACTCTCAATCCGCTGCGGCCGGTGGGTGAGGGGCAGGTCGCTGTGGTCTCCTTCCAGAACCCGGCCGACGGTGATCCGATCATCGTCACCCAGAAAATATGGCCGAAGCTGCCGCATGTGACGCTCACCAGCCCGCCGCTTACCTGCGTTGTCAAGGACAAGCCCTATGCGGTGTCGATCCGCATCGAGGATTCCAGCGGCAAGTTGCTGCAGAGTTTCGCGACCACTCTGACGTCCTCACTCGACCAGTCGGTCCTGCCCGACCGGCCTCTGGTGGTCGGGCCAGTCTACGAGCTCAACAAGGACCTGGCCGGCCATGTCGACGGCAAGCTGCCCGGTGAACCGAAGCCCAGTTGCCCAAAGGCTGCATGATGCATCACCAGCGGCACTGACCGCCGCCGGAATTTTTCATGCTCGGCCATCCTCCCCGACAGGCGTTTCGTGGCGCCACACGGCCGCGCACGGATCGTTTGTTGCGGACCGCCTGGCACCTTCGATTTTGTTTGACCTCCCCGGCAAGGGAAGAAAGACTGTGGGCACTCGACTCCGACGTTGGCCGCGCACCTCCAGGCGCGGCCTCCGCACAGGAAATGCCTGATGACGCTGCACAATGTCGCGCTCGACGACAAGTTCGACCTGGCAAAGGAGCGCATCTTCCTGTCGGGTGCCCAGGCAGTCATCCGCATGCTTCTGATGCAGCGCGAGCGCGACCGCCGGGCTGGCCTGAACACCGCCGGTTTCGTCTCCGGCTATCGCGGCTCGCCGCTCGGCGGCCTCGACATGCAGCTGTGGAAGGCCAGGAACCAGCTCGCGCAGTCGGACATCGTCTTCCAGCCCGGTCTCAACGAGGAGCTCGCCGCCACCGCCTGCTGGGGCTCGCAGCAGGCCGAATTGCTGGGCGAGGGTACCCATGACGGCGTTTTTTCGGTCTGGTACGGCAAGGGTCCGGGCGTCGACCGCTCCGGCGACGTGTTCCGCCACGCCAATCTCGCCGGGTCGTCGAAACATGGCGGCGTGCTGGCTCTGATGGGTGACGACCACATGGCCGAATCCTCGACCAACGCGCATGCCACCGAGTTCCTGTTCGTCGACACCATGGTGCCGATCCTTAATCCGGCCGGCGTCCAGGAGATCATCGACTACGGCCTCTACGGCTTTGCCATGTCGCGCTTTGCCGGCACCTGGGCGGCGATCAAATGCGTCAAGGACAACATCGAATCGACAGCCTCGGTCGATGCCGCGCTCGACCGGCTAGATATCGTCATCCCGGACTTCGACATGCCGCCCGGCGGCCTCAACATCCGTAATGAGATCGACATGCTCGGCCAGGAGGAGCGGTTGCATGAATACAAGCGCGCCGCCGCTTCAGCGTTCATCCACGCCAATGGGCTGAATCGGATCGTCTATTCGGGCGGCACCAGCGCCAAGCTTGGCATCGTCACCATCGGCAAGAGTTATCTCGATGTTCGCCAGGCGCTGGAGGATATCGGCGTCGACGAAGCGGCCGCCAGTCGTATCGGTATCAGGCTGTTCAAGGTCGGCTGCCCGTGGCCGCTCGACCTGCAACACATCGCCGACTTTGCTCGCGGCCTCGATACTATCGTCGTCGTCGAGGAGAAACGCTCGCTGATCGAGGTACAACTGCGCGAGAACCTTTACGGCACCGCGACGCAGCCGGTCATCGTCGGCAAGAAGGACGAGCGCGGCGACTGGCTGTTCCCGGCCAAGGGCGCGCTCGACCCCAACGATATTGCCATCGAGCTCGGCGAGAGGATTTTGCGAACGATCGGCCCGTCGGAAGAAATCGCCGCGCGGGTGGCGAAGTTGCGCCAGTTCCAGGCGATGCTGGCCGACACGTCAGACATCGCCTCGCGCACGCCGTTCTTCTGCTCCGGCTGCCCACACAATTCCTCGACCAAGGTTCCGGACGGCTCGCTCGCCGCCGCCGGAATCGGCTGTCATTTCATGGCGCTGTGGATGGACCGCAACACCGTCGGCTTCACCGCCATGGGCGGCGAGGGCGCGCAGTGGGTCGGCCAGGCGCCGTTCTCGAAGCGCGAGCACATCTTCCAGAATCTGGGCGATGGCACTTACAACCACTCGGGTGTGCTGGCGATCCGTTTCGCGCTGTCGACCGACGCCAACATCACCTACAAGATCCTCTACAATGACGCCGTCGCGATGACCGGTGGGCAGCCGCACGAGGGCGGCCTGACGGTAGACATGATCGCAAGGCAGGTGCGCGCCGAGGGCGTGGAGCGCATCGCCATCGTCACCGACGAGCCGGACAAATATACCGGCAAGGTGGAATTTCCCGCCGGCGCCACCATCCATCACCGCGACGACCTCGATCTCGTCCAGCGCGAGTTGCGTTCGGTCAAAGGCGTCTCGGTGCTGCTCTACGACCAGACCTGCGCCGCCGAGAAGCGCCGCCGCCGCAAGCGCGGCACCTTCCCCGATCCCGACAAGCGTATCTTCATCAACGAGCTGGTCTGCGAAGGCTGCGGCGATTGCGGCGTGCAGTCGAATTGCGTCTCGATCCAGCCGGTCGAGACCGAATTCGGCCGCAAGCGCAAGATCGACCAGTCGAGTTGCAACAAGGACTTCTCTTGCGTCAACGGTTTCTGCCCCTCCTTCGTCACCGTTCACGGCGCCAAAATCAGGAAAGCCGAAGGCATAGCCGGCGCGGCCGACCCGCTCGCGGGCGTGCCGGTGCCGGCGCAATTTACGCTCGGTGAACAAGGCTGGGCGGCGATTATCGACGGTGTCGGCGGCACCGGCGTCGTCACAATAGGCGCGGTGCTGGGCATGGCCGCGCACCTGGAAGGCAAGGGCTGCGGCATGATCGACATGGCCGGCCTCGCCCAGAAGGGCGGCTCGGTGTTCACCCATGTCCGCATCGCCCGCACGCCGGACGACATCCACGCCATTCGGGTATCGGCCGGCAAGGCCGATCTCGTGCTCGGCTGCGATCTCGTCGTTTCAGGTGCCAAGACGGTGTTGGCCGCGGTGCGCGAAGGCCATACCATCTTCCTCGCCAACACTGCCGAGATCATGCCGGGCGAGTTCGCCCGTTCGGCCGATTTCTCGCTGCCCGTCGAGCGGCTGAAGAAGGCGATAAGAACGGCCGCGGGCGACGACAGGACGCATTTCTTCGACGCTACCCGCACCGCCACTGCCCTGTTCGGCAGCTCGCTTGCTACCAACATGTTCATGCTCGGATTCGCCTTCCAGCATGGCGGCTTGCCGCTGTCGGCGGAGGCGGTCGAGAAGGCGATCGAGCTCAACGGCGAGGCAGTAGCGATGAATGTCGCGGCATTTCGCTGGGGCCGCCGCGCCGCCCACCAGCCGGATTTCGTCCGCAGCCTTCTCGCCCAGCCGGGCAAGGCCACGCAGCATGCCGCCATTGCCGAGACGCTGGACGATATCATTGCTCGCCGCGTCGGCTTCCTGACCGCCTACCAGAACGCCGCCTATGGCAAGCGCTATGCCGACAGACTGGCGGCGCTGCGCAAGGCCGAAACCAATGCTGTGCCCGGGTCGACCGTGGTGACCGAGGCTGCCGCAAAGAACCTGTTCAAGCTGATGGCGATCAAGGACGAATACGAGGTGGCGCGGCTTTATACGGACGGCTCCTTTGCCGCAGAGCTCGCAAAGCAGTTCCAGAGCTACGGCAAGCTTGAATTCCATCTCGCACCGCCGATCATGGGCAGGCGCGGCAGTGACGGGAAGCCGAAGAAATCGAGCTTTGGCCCGTGGATGATGAACGGGTTCCGCCTGCTGGCGGCGATGAAGGGCCTGCGCGGCACCGCTTTCGACCTGTTCGGCTACAGCGCCGAGAGGCGTATGGAGCGGCAGCTTCTTGCCCTCTATGAAGCCGACCTGGAACTTGTCGCCGGCGCGCTGGCGCCGGGCAAGATCGAGGTTGCTGCCGCGCTTGTTTCGGTACCGGCGCTCATCCGCGGCTTTGGCCACGTCAAGCAGGCCAGTGCCGAAAAAGCCGCCGGCGAACGCCAGCGTCTGCTCGACCGCCTCTCGACGGCGCCGCTGCGGCCGCAACTTCAAGCCGCCGAATAATTCAGCGCTGTGATACGCCTTGTTTACCTGAACTGTAGTTTCCCTGCTTCCGCGGCGTCACCAATGGATGCCGGCAGGGCTCGAAACGCCGCTCTAAACCTTTCTTAAGGCCAATGTGACACTGCTGGGTTCCCCAGGGTTGGGATCCAGGCGTGAATCTGAGACGAAAAAACGAGATTCCGGTCGACGTTTACATTCCGTTCGTGGAAACGCTGTTTCGCGACGGGTTCACGCTGTCGATCGGCCTTGTTGCGCAGACACTCCTCGTCATTCTGGTCTATTGGAAGACCATGGACTTGGCGTATCTTCTAGTTGCCGCTGGGCTCATCATTGTCGGTACTCTGCGCCTTCGCAACATCCGAAAATACGGGAGACTTCCTTCCCCGACGACGTGGGAAGAAGCCCATGATCGCGAAAACGATTACATAATTTTCGGTTCGATGCATGGTTTCATGCTTGGCGCGTTCTGTTTCGTCAGTATCTATCTGGCAAATGACAGCCACGACAACTATGCCGAAATAGCCTCTGTCTGCGTCACTCTGGCATCGGTCACGTCAATTGCCGGCCGCAATTATGGGTCGCCGCGCATGGTCATGATTTTTATCATAACCACCACATGGCCCATATCGCTTGGCTTTATCCTGCGCGGCGATATCTACCACATCATCCTCGGTCTGATGTCGGCCCCTTTTCTGTTTGCGATCAAGCGGTTCGCCGACATCGTCCGCGAAGTCCTGTTTACCGCCCTGTCGGAGGAAAAGAAGGCGAACCGCATCGCGCAGCGTTTCAACCGCGCGCTCAACACCATGTCGCATGGCCTTGTCATGCTTGGTCCCGACGGCCGGGTGGCGGTGGCCAATGCCGAAGCCGCGCACCTGATGTCGCTCAAATCGGCCGATGCGCTGCTAGGCCGCTCGATCCACGGTCTGCTGATGCGCGGCGCTGCAGGCGGCATGCTGGCGCCGAAAGATTGCCGTTACATCGAAGCCCAGCTGACGCGTGCGTTGCGCGAGGGCCGCGACCGCAAGGTCCTGGTCTCGCTCACCAACGGCCAGCACTATGAATTTTCGGCGCGCGAAGGCAGCCAGGAACTGGGCGTCGTCACTTTCGAGGATGTGACCGCCCGGGTCGAGGCGGAAGACAAGATCCGCTTCATGGCGCGCTACGACAGTCTCACCGGCCTGCCCAACCGCGCCTACTTCCACGAGTTGGTGGTGGAAGCCATGGCCTCAGGGGATCCCGAGCGTCTCTGCGGGCTGGTGGTGCTCGATCTCGATGATTTCAAGAGCGTCAACGACACGCTCGGCCATCCGGTCGGCGACGGATTGATCTACGCCGTTGCCGAGCGGCTGGCGGCAGTCGCTGGGCCAGGCATCACCGTCAGCCGCTTCGGCGGCGACGAGTTCATGATCTTCTTCGAGCGCATCGAGGATGAAAGCCACCTGACCGGCCAGGTTGACGAGATCTTTGTCAATCTACAGGGCGAGGTCGATGTCGCCGGCCACGGATTACGCATCCAGGCCTCCGGCGGCGCGGTGCTGTCGCGGGTCAAGGATACCGACGTTGACGCCATGATCGTCAAAGCCGACCTTGCACTCTACAAGGCCAAGGAGCTTGGCAAGAACGGTTGGCGGCTGTTCGAGGCCTCCATGGATGCTGCCTTCCGCAGCCGTCAGCTGATGAAGGCGGACCTGCGCAGCGCCGTGGAAAACAACGAATTGCGGGTGGTCTATCAGCCGATCGTCGCGATGAGCACGATGCGTATCGCCAGTTGCGAAGCGCTGTGCCGCTGGGATCATCCCGATCTCGGGCCGATTTCCCCCGGTATCTTTATTCCGCTGGCGGAGGAAATGGGGATTATTTCCGACATCAGCACCTTCGTCCTGCATGCGGCCTGCACGGAATGCGCCAAATGGCCGGCCCAGACCAGCGTGTCGGTCAATCTCTCGGCCAAGGATTTCCGCAACCGTGATGTCATCCAGAAGGTTCGCGACGCGCTGGCTGAATCCGGTCTCTCCGCCGGACGTCTGGAGATTGAGGTCACCGAGACGGCGCTGCTCGACGACAAGTCGCTGACACGCCAATATATAGAGGAGTTGAAGCGGCTCGGCGTGCGCATTGCGCTCGACGATTTCGGTACCGGGTATTCGAGCCTCAGCTATCTCCACAAACTGCCGCTCGACAAAATCAAGATCGACCGCTCGTTCCTGATGGATGTCACTCAGAACAGCCGGTCGCTCGAATTGCTCAAGGGCATCGTCAACCTGTCACGGCCGCTGGGACTTTCGGTTACCGTCGAAGGTGTCGAGACCTTCGAACAGCTCAAGATCCTGGCATTGCAGGTCAAGCCGGACCTGGTCCAGGGCTTTCTGTTCGGGTCGGCACTCAGCGCGTCCGGCATCGAGACGATGTCGAGCACCGTCTGGCCCTTTGCCAAGGACATCCAGACGGCAAGGAAGGCGCCGCGGCGCTGACTTCGCGCTGAAAACCCGCGTATTTTAGTATAATTTTATTAATTGTTAACCTTAACGAGCGGTAAACGAGCTCCTACTTATTTTCATCTTTACATCTCATGACCCGTCCGTAGTGTCGGCTGGTGGCGGTAATCGCGGGGAATAGAGTTCATGTGTGCCCAGTTGAGTTCGCTCGGCCATGCGGCGGGCGCTGGTGGGAAAGATGCGTCCGAGACCATGTCCAGCTTCGCGCAACATGTTTATGCGCTGCTTGACCGGACGGAGTACCGACGCTGTGAAAGCGGCGAGGACTTCGAAAACATTTACAGGCTGCGCTACAATTCCTATCGGATGAACGATCTGGTGCCCGAGAATGCGTCTCGTCAGGTCCATGACGAGTTTGACGAACTGCCCAATTGCCATACGTTCGGAATCTATATCGAGGGGCGGCTGGTCAGCACAATGCGCCTGCATAACGTGTCTGCTGATAACGCCACATCACCAGCGCTCAGCGTCTACAAGGACTTGTTGATGCCGCGTCTGGCGGCCGGCGAAGTCTTTATCGACCCGAGCCGTTTTGCCGTGGACGCCGAATGGTCACGGCTTTACCCGCAGATCCCGTATGTGACGCTGCGCCTTGCGGGCATGGCTTGCTTCCATTTCGGCGCGCCTTATTGCATATCCATGATCCGCGAGGACCATGCGGCTTTCTACAAGCGCATCTATCGGGCGCGACCGATTGGCGATGCGCGGCCCTATGCCGGCGTGATCAACTGTTTCGCGCTGCTTTATCAAGCCGATGTCCTGGCGATCAAGAATGAAACCTACGCTCGCTTTCCGTTCTTCCGTTCGACGCCAATGGAGCAGCGCATGTTGTTCGATACGCCCGGTGCCGGCGAACTCGCCCCGCTGACCATCCTGCCCACCGCCAAGTATTTTCGCGAAGCCGCCTGAACGAGCCCATGGAGCCTTCCGGTCGCTTCGGCGTTCTGGGCAAGGGTGCTGGTGGTAGGTCGGCATGGCCGGCATCCACCAAGCATCGCTTCGATAGCCATCCGATCAAAGGAACCGACATGACCATTTCCACGCTCGCCCTCACCCCGCTCATCGCCCTGATCGCAGGCGTGCTGATCCTGGTGATGCCGCGGCTGCTCAATTATATCGTCGCCCTTTATCTGATCGTTGTCGGCCTGCTCGGGCTGTTCCCGCATCTCGCCGGCTAACGGCATCGGCAATAGCGGACCTGCCATCCATTGTGATTGGTATCGCCGCGCTCCGCGCAGCGATTTCAAGTTTTACTTGAGATTGTTGGCTGCGGCGATGCGGCAATAGCGCCATTGCCCTTAACGCGGCTTTTCGCTATGTGCCTGAAAGATGTCTTCGAAGGGGTATTCCAATGGCTGAACACACGCCGACCGGTCCTGTCGAACTGGGCGCGAAGATGGACTATGCCGAGCACGACCGCACCTATGCCGGCTTTGTGATGCTGGCCAAATATGGGTCGCTATTTTGCGCCGCCGTGCTTCTTGCCATGGCGTTCGGCTTCTTTGTGGGCGGCTTCTTCTCGGCGACTATCCTCTTCGTGCTGATCCTGGCCATCGGCGCCTTTATTCTCCGATAACTCCTCCAACCTTTGTCGAAGGCGCCGCCGGGGTCGGTCGGTGTCTTGCGGTAACAGGGTTCCGGCCGAAAGGATCGTGCGGTGGGACAGACGGTTTTCATCCCTCGTGAGCTCGACGCAAACGAGCCTCGCGTCGCGGCCTCGCCCGATACGGTGAAGCGGCTGGCAGCACTGGGTTTCGACGTAATCGTGGAAACCGGCGCCGGCACGGCGTCGCGCGTTCCCGACGAGGAGTTTGCCAAGGCGGGCGCCGCGATCGGCAAGGCCGGCGATGCAGCCAGGGCCGATGTGGTGCTGAAGGTGCGCCGCCCCACGGACGCCGAGCTGAAGGGCTACAAGGCCGGCGCCGCTATCGTTGCGATCATGGATCCTTACGGCAACGACGCTGCCGTCGCAGCCCTTGCCAGGGCCGGTGTTACTGCCTTCTCCATGGAGTTCATGCCGCGCATCACCCGGGCGCAGTCGATGGACGTTCTATCCAGCCAGGCCAACCTCGCCGGCTACCAGGCGGTGATTGATGCGGCTGCCGAATATGACCGGGCGTTGCCGATGATGATGACGGCGGCGGGCACGGTGCCGGCTGCGAAGGCGTTCGTCATGGGCGTCGGGGTCGCCGGTCTGCAGGCCATCGCCACCGCGCGCCGCCTCGGCGCCGTGGTCACCGCCACCGACGTGCGCCCGGCCGCCAAGGAGCAGGTCGCCTCGCTCGGCGCAAAATTCCTGGCCATCGAGGACGAGGAGTTCAAGGCGGCCGAGACGGCCGGCGGCTACGCCAAGGAAATGTCGAAGGAATACCAGGCCAAGCAGGCGGCGCTGACTGCCGAGCACATCGCCAAGCAGGACATCGTCATCACCACGGCGCTGATCCCCGGCCGGCCGGCGCCGAAGCTGGTTTCGGCGGCGATGGTCGCCTCGATGAAACCCGGCTCGGTGATCGTCGACCTTGCGGTCGAGCGCGGCGGCAATGTCGAGGGCGCCGTGCCCGGGCAGGTGATGACCACCGCCAACGGGGTAAAGATCGTCGGCCATCTCAACGTTCCCGGTCGCGTCGCCGCCTCGGCCTCGCTTCTCTATGCCAGGAACCTCTATGCCTTCCTCGAGACGCTGGTCGACAAGGCGGCGAAGACGCTGGCCATCAACCGCGACGACGAGCTGGTCAAGGCAACCATGCTGACCGATGCCGGCAAGATCGTGCATCCGGCTTTCGCAAAGGCTGAGCAGGAGCCGCCAAAGGGCCAATATGTCGAGCCACCGGCCATTCCGGCCAGGACGATGGTTGCCGAGGCTTCGGCGAAGCCGGCTGCGAAGAAAACGGCCGCTGCGAGGAAGCCTAAGACCACCGGAGGGATCGCGTGATGGATAAGACGCTGCAGAAAGCCCTCGACCAGCTCGACCAGGCGACAGCTGCCGTGCGGCTCGCTGTGCAGAACCTGGCGGCCGCGCCCGGCACCGAGGCGGCGGGTGACGCCGCTCACGCGCTGTCCGGCGGTGCCATCGATCCCTTCGTCTTTCGCTTCGCCATCTTTGTCCTGGCGATCTTCGTCGGCTACTACGTCGTGTGGTCCGTCACACCGGCACTGCACACGCCGCTGATGGCGGTCACCAACGCCATTTCCTCGGTCATCGTCGTCGGCGCGCTGCTGGCCGTCGGCATCTCGGCCTCAGGGCTTGCCACCGGCTTCGGCTTCGTTGCTCTGATGCTGGTATCGGTCAACATCTTCGGCGGCTTCCTCGTCACCCAGCGCATGCTGGCCATGTACAAGAAGAAGGAAAAGTAGGCCGCTATGAACGCCAACTTCGCCTCCTTTCTCTATCTGGTCTCCGGCATCCTGTTCATCCTCGCATTGCGCGGCCTGTCGCATCCGACCACCAGCCGCCAGGGCAACATGTACGGTATGATCGGCATGGGCATCGCCATCGCCACGACGCTGGCGCTGGCGACCCCTTCGGCCGGGCGCTTCGGCCTCATAGTGCTCGGGCTGCTGATAGGCGGCTCGGCCGGTGCGGTCACGGCACGGCGCATTGCCATGACCTCGATGCCGCAGCTGGTCGCCGCCTTCCACTCGCTGGTCGGTCTTGCCGCGGTCATGGTGGCGGCCGCCGCCATCTATGCACCGGAAAGCTTCGGCATCGGCACGGTCGCCGATATTCATGCCCAGGCACTGATCGAGATGAGCCTCGGCGTTGCCATAGGTGCCATCACCTTCACCGGCTCGGTCATCGCCTTCTTGAAGCTTGACGGCCGCATGTCGGGCAAGCCGATCATGATCGGTGGCCGCCACTTCATCAACGCGGCCCTGGGCATTGCGCTGATCGTGCTGATCGTGCTGCTCGTCACCACCGAGTCCAAGGTGGTGTTCTGGCTGATCGTTGCCGCCTCGCTGGCGCTGGGTGTGCTTCTCATCATCCCGATCGGTGGCGCCGATATGCCGGTGGTCGTGTCGATGCTGAATTCCTATTCGGGCTGGGCCGCGGCCGCCCTGGGCTTCACGCTCGGCAATCTGGCGCTGATCATCACCGGCGCGCTGGTCGGCTCGTCGGGCGCCATCCTGTCTTACATCATGTGCAAAGGCATGAACCGGAGCTTCATCTCGGTCATCCTCGGCGGCTTCGGCGGCGAGACATCAGCCATTGCCAACGACGGCATCGAGCGCACGGTCAAGCAGGGCTCGGCCGAGGACGCCGCCTATCTGATGATGAATGCGCAAAAGGTCATCATCGTGCCGGGCTACGGCATGGCCGTCGCCCAGGCGCAGCACGCGCTGCGCGAGATGGCCGACAAGCTCAAGGCCAACGGCGTCGACGTCAAATACGCCATCCACCCGGTTGCCGGCCGCATGCCCGGCCACATGAACGTGCTCTTGGCCGAAGCCAACGTGCCTTATGACGAAGTGTTCGAGCTGGAGGACGTCAACTCTGAGTTCGCGCAGGCCGACGTCGCCTATGTCATCGGCGCCAACGACGTCACCAATCCCTCGGCCCGTGACGACAAGTCGTCACCGATCTACGGCATGCCGATCCTCGATGTCGACAAGGCCCGCACCTGCCTGTTCGTCAAGCGCTCGCTCGGCTCCGGCTATGCCGGCATCGACAACACGCTGTTCTACAAGGACGGCACCATGATGCTGCTCGGCGACGCCAAGAAGATGACCGAGGAGATCGTCAAAGCGATAGATCACTGAAACGGCGTCGCTGCCAACTCACTGCCGATCGTCGAATACAGCCCGGCTCCGCACCGGGCTTTTTCTTGGCTGCTACCGGTTCTGAAGCTACGATGCCGACCCGTCGTCGTGCTAACGGCGTCATCGTGGAGGTGCTGGTGCCCGACCCTGGTTCTGCTGCATTGCCGGCCGCCGATCTGACCGCAGCAGAGAAGGCGCCACGCAAGCGCAGCCAGGCGGTAGTGGTCGTGCACGGCATGGGCGAGCAGCGTCCCATGGACACGTTGAGGGAGTTTGTCCAGGCCGTATGGAGCCACGATCCGGCCCGTGCACCGTTCTATGCCCATATCCCCGATCCGGCCGACCCGATGGGTGCGAAGATCAACCAGAGCTGGATCACGCCCGACAGTCGGACCAATTCGCACGAACTCCGCCGGATCACCACGCCCTATGATGTCGATGGCCGCCGCACCGATTTCTACGAGCTTTACTGGGCCGACATCACCCAGGGCACGACCCGAAGCCGCCTTGCTGCCTGGGTGACGACCCTGCTCTGGCGCAAGCCGGCCGATATTCCGCGCGATGTGCTCAAACTCTATGTCGTCACGCTTTTGGCCACCATCGTCGTCCTCGGCGCGGCGCTGGCGCTCGCAACGTCGACCTGGCAAGGCTACATCTCCTGGACGACCGGTGTGCTTGTCACGGTTCTGGCGTCGTTCGTCATCTGGTCGGTGGACCAGTTTGGCTTGCCTTATTTCGGCGACGTCGCCGCCTATGTGCGGGCCGAAGCGGCAACGGTCGAGAAGCGGGCGCTGGTCCGCGAGCGTGGCCTCAAGCTGCTGAAGCGTCTCATGATGGACGATGCCTATGACCGCATCGTGCTGGTCTCGCACAGCCTCGGGTCGATCATCGCCTATGATCTGTTGCAGATATTGTGGGCCGATTTCAGGCCTAGAAAGTTGGAAGCCATTCGCGACAAAGCGAGGCTGAAGGCGATCCACGCCGTCGACAAGGCGACGCTGGCCGCCGATGCCTCCGCTTGGCCCGACAGCCTCGATGACCTCCCCGCATTCCGGCGCAGCCAATGGGAGCTCTACCGGCAGCTTCGCGTCGGCGACGCCGATCATCCGCTGCCGTGGAAGATCAGCGATTTCGTCACGCTCGGCAGTCCGCTGACCCACAGCGAGTTTCTGGTGACCTACAACCTCGCCGAATTCAGGCGCGGCATCGCCGAGCGCCTGTTTTCGGCATGCCCGCCGATCGCCGACAGGGCGGCGGGCGGGACCATGCTCTACCAGGAAGGGCGCAGCCATTCCGGCAAGCCGCAGCGGGCGGTGCATCATGGCGCGGTGTTTGCCGCGACGCGCTGGACCAATATTTTCGACAGGGGCAATGGCTGGCTGACCGGCGACCCGATTTCAGGGCGGATGACGGAAAATTTTGGTCCCGGCGTGGAAAACATCCAGGTCGAGCTGCGCGGCTCGGGCGGCCGCGTCTTCACGCACAGGCTCTACTGGTCGCTGACGGCGAGCGGCGTCGAGGTCAACGCGCCGGCCGGCGTACAGCCGCGCTCGCACCTTGCCGTGCTGCGCGATGCGGTCGATCTCGGCCGCAAACTGGAAGCTGAGCTGTAAGCGGCGAGCAGCGCACGACAATGCCGCGGCGGCAGTTCAAAGCAAGGTCCCCTTCGGGCGTAATCTTCCCGAAGCGGACCGAGTTCGCTTAGTCACCGATCAACGATTGGTCAGGAAAATCGCTTCCTCGTCGTCGCGCTGCCTGCCGCCAAGTGCTGCAGCCGCGCTGGCAATGAAGGCCCCGACGACCAGCGACAGCGCGCCAATCAGCGAGAAGGTGGCGCCTGCCTTTCTGGCGGTGTCGGCCGCCTGCTGGGCCTTGACCTTGGCGTCCTGCGCTCTGGCGATCACCGTATCGACGCGAGCGGTGGCATCCGCTTCGGACAGGCCTGTGCGGGCGGCCACCAGCCGCGACAGATAGGTCTTGTCGTCGGCCGATATTTCGCCTGCTGCGGCACTCGCGATTAGAATGCGCGATGCCTGCGCCGTTGCCGCAGCGTCGCTCTCCGGATTGGCGGCAGCGAGCCTTGCCGGATCGGCCGGGCGGAACAGCGTATCGACGAAATACGATGTGGCGTTGTCAGTCGAGGCGCTACCCGCGTTTGCAGCAGCACCTGCCGAAGCGCCCATTGCCGCGCCCGATGCCACAGTCGAAGCAGCCTGGACACCGGTACCTATCGCGGCCGAAAGCGCCGTGCCGAGCACGCCAGCGACGAGCAGCGTCGCCAGCGCCCAGGCCAGGAAGCCGTGAGCGGTATCGCGGAAGAAGACTTCATCGGTGTGGATGCCGACCCATTTGGTGCGCAGGCGCCCGGCGAGGTAGCCGCCCAGGGCCGACGACAGCCACTGCACGACGATCAGCCAGACGGCGGTGGAAACGGCGAAAGTGGTGACTGACGCACCCGAGCCGGACCATGGCGACACCATGCTCAGCCCAAGCCCGGAGCCGAGCAGCATCAAGATGAAGGTAAGCGTTGACGCAGCAAAGGCGCCGGCGACGATTGGCCCCCAGCTGACAGCAGTGGAAGCGGATTCCGTCGGGGCGGAAACGTCGACAGCTGTTACGGTGGACTGCATCGAAGCCTCCCTACCGTGCGAACAGCATGATCAGAATAATGATCGGAATTGGGACTCCGAGAAGCCAGAGCAAAATGCCACGTCCCATGGATGCCTCCTGCGGCGATTGTGATCAACTACAATGCCTTGAAAGCCTTTCCGTTCCGGCGGTCCTGGTGATCTTTGTTGCGTTGCAGCAGTCGTATTGGTGCGCCAAGGCGCACCAATACACTTCATGCCTGCTGGCTGGGTATCTGGATGGCGGCTCAGATGTCCAGATTGGCAACCGACAGCGCGTTCTCCTGGATGAATTCGCGCCTTGGCTCGACCTCGTCGCCCATCAGCCGTGAAAACAAGCTGTCCGCATCAGTCGCGTCATTGACCTTGACCTGTAACAGCGAGCGCACATTCGGGTCGAGCGTCGTTTCCCAGAGCTGCTCGGCGTTCATTTCGCCAAGGCCCTTGTAGCGCTGCATGGTCAAGCCCTTGCGGCCGGTGGCAAACACGGCATTGAGCAGTGCCAGCGGCCCCGAAATGGTTTCCGAGACATCCTTGCGGCGCAGCACCGGCGGCTCGCCGTAGATTTCCGCCAGGCGCGGCGCATAGCGGTCGAGCTGGCGTGCGTCGGCGGAATTGATCAGCGCCAGGTCGAGATGCGCGAACTCCTTGACGCTGCGCACCGTTCGCTCGAAGACATAGCCGCCAATGCCCTCGTTCGAGGTCGACATGCGGCCGATCCAGCCGCGCTCGGTATCCTCGGCGATAATGTCGAGACGACGGGCAACACGCTCGGCCGTCTCGTTGGCGCGGCGGAGGTCGGTGAATATCTCCGGGTTGAGCGCGCCGGCAATCGCTGCCTGCTCGACCACGCCTCTGTTATAGCGCGTGTGCAATCCGTTGATGAGCTGGCGGACAGCCAAGGCGTCGTCGATGGCACTGCGCAGGTCCTGCCCGGCCCGCACCTCGCCTGTGCTGAGCGCAAGCGACGCTTCTTCCAGCCCGGAGCCGATCAGGAATTCCTCGAAGGCGGCTTCGTCCTTGATGTATTGCGAGCTCTTCCCGCGCGTCACCTTGTAGAGCGGCGGCTGCGCGATGTAGAGATGACCGCGTTCGATCAGTTCCGGCATCTGGCGGAAGAAGAAGGTCAGCAGCAAGGTGCGGATGTGGGCGCCGTCGACATCGGCGTCGGTCATCAGGATGATCTTGTGGTAGCGCAGCTTGTCGGCGTTGAACTCGTCCTTGCCGATCGAGGTGCCGAGCGCGGTAATCAGCGTGCCGATCATGTCGGAGCCGAGCATGCGGTCGAAGCGGGCGCGCTCGACATTGAGGATCTTGCCGCGCAGCGGAAGAATGGCCTGGTTCTGGCGCGAACGGCCGCCTTTGGCCGAGCCGCCGGCGCTGTCGCCCTCGACGATAAAGATCTCGGATTTCGCCGGATCGCGCTCCTGGCAATCGGCCAGCTTGCCGGGCAGCGAGGTGACGCCGAGCGAACTCTTGCGGGTGATGTCGCGTGCCTTGCGCGCGGCTTCGCGCGCGGCAGCGGCCTGGATGACCTTCTCGATGACCGCCTTGCCCTCGGTCGGGTGCTCCTCGAGCCAGGTGCCGAGCGCTTCGTTGACAAGCCCTTCGACCACCGGGCGGACCTCGGACGACACCAGCTTGTCCTTGGTCTGCGAGGAGAATTTCGGGTCGGGAACCTTGACCGACAGCACCGCGGTCAGCCCTTCGCGGCAATCATCGCCGATCAGCGCCACTTTTTCCTTCTTGGTCAGGCCCGAGGAGTCGCCATAACCGGTTATCTGGCGCGTCAGCGCACCGCGGAAGCCTGCCAGATGCGTGCCGCCGTCGCGTTGCGGGATGTTGTTGGTGAAGGCCAGCACGTTCTCGTGGTAGCTGTCGTTCCACCACATGGCGACTTCGACCGTGATGCCGTCGCGCTCGGCGCGGATCGAGATCGGCTTGTCGAGCAACGGCTTCTTCGTCCGGTCGAGATATCGGACGAACTCTTCCAGCCCGCCATCGTAGTGCAGTTCATGGCGCACGATGTCGGCATGGCGGGCATCGGTCAAAACGATGCGCACGCCGGAGTTCAGGAAGGCGAGCTCGCGCAGCCGATGCTCCAGCGTACCGTAGTCGAATTCGACCATGGTGAACGTCTCGGACGACGGCAAAAACGTGATTTCGCTGCCGCTGCGCCCTTCATAGGTGCCGGGGACCTTGTCTTGTTCATAACTGCCGGTGATCCGCAGCGGCGCGTCGGCATTGCCATGCGTGAAACTCATCTCGTAGATCTGGCCGTTGCGGCGGATCTTCAGTTTCAGCCAGGCCGACAGGGCGTTGACGACCGACACGCCGACGCCGTGCAGGCCGCCTGAGACCTTGTAGGAGTTCTGGTCGAACTTGCCGCCGGCATGCAGCTGCGTCATGATCACTTCGGCCGCTGAAACGCCTTCGCCGGTGTGGATATCGGTCGGAATGCCGCGGCCATTGTCGATGACCGTCACCGATCCGTCCGGATTGAGCGTCACCGTCACCAGGTCGGCATGGCCGGCCAGTGCTTCGTCGATGGCGTTGTCGACCACCTCATAGACCATGTGGTGCAGGCCCGAGCCGTCGTCGGTATCGCCGATATACATGCCCGGCCGCTTGCGAACGGCATCCAAGCCCTTCAAAACCTTGATGGAATCGGCGCCGTATTCGGCTTCAACGCCGTTGGCGATGTCGGTCTGGTCGCTCATGAAAACCTGTCTGATTGATGCCGTGTGCAGAGCGCGAAAAATCGGCTTCGAATCGCGCATTTCTAATGTCGTAGATATAGGCGCAAAAGGCGGTTTTTCCAAGGTTTGCAGGCATTTCGGAACGGAATGACCATCGCGTGAGCAGGCTATCGGCGCCTGGCTTCGATCCTGGCCAGCCGCTCACGTAAAAACTTGATCATGAACTTGTGGCGCGGTGCCAACCGCCCGCTCCGGTCGAGCTCGAGCGTCATGTCGAGCGCCTTGGAAAGCACAGCCTTCGGGTCCTTTGCGACTTGGGCGTAGTCGATATAGGCGACCACCAGGTCGCGCTGCCAGGTGGCGTTGTCCGGATCGGACCGGGCAAGTTTCTCGCGAATGGCCAGACTGTCCTGAAGGGCTTGCCGGGCGCCCCTGACGTCGCGCTGCCTGAGGCGCAGCGTGGCGACTTCGGACAGCGTTATCGACAAGTCCCGCTGCCAGTCGGAATTGGCGGGATCGAGCTTGGCCAGCCTCTGCGCAATCGCGTAGCTGTCCAGATAGGCTTTCAGCGCGCCTTTGTGGTCGCCCTGTATCGCCAGGACGCCGGCGACTTTCTCGATGCACACGGAAAGGTCGCGCTGCCATTCGGTGTTGTTCGGGTCGCCGGCGGCGAGCGCGCTGGCCTGCGAAAGTGCCTCACGATAAGCCGAAAGTGCCGCCGGCCAATTCTGCTGGTCGCTCAGCGCATTGCCGATCTTGGCGTTGCCGACCGACAGGTCGCGCTTCAACTCGGTGTCGTCCGGATCGCGTTTCGCCAGTTGCTTGACGATCGCCAGACCTTCCTTGTAGGCCGCCAGCGCCCCGGCGGCGTCGCCGCGTTCGCGCAGCAGGTCGCCTATCGTATCGTGGCTGACCGAGACGTCACGCTGCCGGTCGGCGTCTCCCGGTTTGTCCGCCGCCAGCGCCAGCCGCACCTTCAGGCTCTCTTCATAGGCCGCCTGTGCGTTGTCCAGTTGGCCTGCGATATGGGCAAGGTGACCGATCTCATCGTAGGTGATGGTCAGGTCGCGCTGCAGTTCGGCACGGTCCGGCTCTCCGGCGGCGAGCTGCTTCTTGATCGACAGGCTTTCCTGGTAGACCTCTGCGGCGCCGGCCAGATCGCCTTGCGTCGCCAATACGTTGCCGATCTTGTCGTCGGCCATGGCGAGGTCGCCGAACCACTCCAGATTAGCCGGTTCTGCCTCGGTCAGGCCCTGCAGAATGGTCTTGGCCGTCTCATAATTCTGCAGCGCTGTCGGCAGATTGCCTTGCGCAATCCGCACGTTGCCGAGCTTGACGTGGCTGACGGCGAAGTCGCGCTTCACGTTGGGATCGGTTTCATGATGCGACCGCCGCTCAAGATCGGCTTGCAGCGCCTCGAACGCGCGGCCGGCCGCATCGATATTGCCGATCGTGGTATAGAGCTTGCCGAGCTCGTCCAGCGTGCGGATCAAGCGGTCGGCATCGTCGAGCGACAGCACCACCTGTCCGGCTTCGCCATAAAGCGCGAGCACGGACTCATAGTCCTTGATGGCTGTGGCGTAGTCGAGGTCGGCGCGCGCCGCCCCGCCGGACAAATAGCGCGTTGCGGCCTCGGAGAGCGTGCGGCTGACGAAATTGGCCTTCAAAGCGTTGCGAGAGACACTGTCGATCTCGGCTGCCTCGGCGAGCTTTTTCCGCGCCGCATCGAACGCTCCCAGCGAAAGCTGCTCTTCGGCCTGCCGGCGCAACGCCGACACTCTGAGATCGTCGGATCCAAGCGTCTGCATTTCGCTCCGCACCTTGACGAAGGCGTCGGCTGCCTCACGCAGCCTGGCGTTCAGACTGTCCGCGGAGAGGTGGCCGGCATCGGAACTGATCAACGCGCCATAGAGCGGTGCCAGCGGCATGTCGGCGTCGCTGGCGATCTTCTCCACTTCGCCGCGCATCTGAGGCGTCACCTCGGCCATGGCCAGCAACAGGCGTTCGCGTTCCGGCAATTTCTCCTTGGCCGAGGCGGCAAAGAACAGCTGCGGCAGGCCGCTCTCGACATAGGGCAATTGCTTACCGCGCGAGAGGTCGTAGACCTCCTGCTGCACGAGCGTCAGCACGGAGCGGATCTCGAGACCTTCGGTGCCGAGATATTTCGTCAACGCCGCGGTGAACGGCGAATTCTGGCCGGTCCCATCCACGGCGGTCTCGCCGGGCGCCGCCGAGAAGGCAAACAGGATGTTTTCTGCCCGCCCGATGCGGCCAAGACCCGGCCGGACCTTGTCGCTGACCTCTTTTACCAGCGCCGTTGCGCCGCGGCCTTCGCCGCCCGTAGCCGCAAACGGATCGCTGCGGCAGGCATCGAGCACGATCAGTCCGACCTTGCTGGTGGCGGCGACGGTCGCGCGGATCTCCTCCAGCGGCAGGCTGGTCCGTTCCAGCGTAGCGAGCGACGACGCGTCTGCATCGACCGGCAGGAGCCGATTCTCGCCGGCTATCTCGACGCCGTGGCCGGAGAAGAACACCAGTGCCACGTCGGCGCCTTTGGCATCCTCGCGGAAATCGTCAAGCGCCCGGCGCATGCGCCGCAGGTCGCGGTTGGTTTCGAGGAAGACCTCGAAACCGAGCTTCCTCAGCACCGTTTCCATGATCTCGCCGTCATTGACGGGATTGGCGAGCGGCCGGATCAGCCGGTAGTCGTTCTCGGCGATGACCAGCGCAGCGCGCCGTTCCGCCATTGCAGCGGAGGCCGTCGAGAGGATCAGCAGCAAGGCAAACAGAAAACGCAAATCGAACCGCCCCGGCCCGGTCATTTGCCGGAGCATTCCATCTCTTTATGGCATGAGCAAGTTTTGGCATCGGCCAGTTCGGCCGTTCGCGTTGTTAGCTGGCGCGCATTGGCCTCAGCGCTTCGCTCCAGCGGAACAGCTCGTCCAGCATGGTCCTGGCCCCGCCGAGCACCTGCTCGCTGGGCAGGAAGGCGCCGGTCTCGTCGAGCAGCTTCTGGTACATCGGCAGCGCCACGCCTTCCGGAATCGGCATGACACCGACGGCGGTCAGCAACGGTTTGACCGCCTGCGCCGCTCGCAAACCGCCGGAGACACCGCCGTAGCTGAGGATGGCGGCCGGCTTGTATCGCCATTCCCTGAGCAGGTAGTCGACCGCGTTGACGATCGCGGGAGCGGTGAAATAATTGTATTCCGGCGCTACGAAGACGAATGCGTCGGCGGCGTCGATTGCCTTCGACCACGCTTTCGTGTGGCTGTTTTCGTATTTGGCGAGTCTCGGATGATGCGGCTCGTCCAGCACCGGCAAGTTGAAGGCGGCGATGTCGGTGAGCACCGGCTCGAATTTCCCGTGCTCGCGCGCAAAGCTCTCCAGCCAATTTGCGAAAACCGGCCCGGCGCGGCCCGGCCGCGTGCTGCCGATGATGACGTTCAACTGGTGCTTCAAGGCAGGCTCCCGCCGGTTCTGACATCTGTGGTGCTGCCACCTAAGACACGCAGCCGGACACAGCAAGCAGGCACTTTCCGGTGCCCGGGTCACATTCCAGAGAGCGGATGCATCACCTTGTCGTCCGGTCACATGGACGCCTGCCTTGCCCGCCACTACATTGAGGTGTCAGCGGAGCAAGCCATGGACAGTCAGCCCGTCCCCTTCGTCCCGCCGGCGCCGAAGCCGCGCACCGCGCCGCCTTCAACGCTGGAGATGATCCGCATCGTCTACCGCAATCCGCTCGAACTGTGGGGTGAGGCGACCTACAACGAGCCCTGGATTTCGGTGAACGGCGTCGGGGGACCGCTGGTCATCGCCAACGATCCCGGCCTCATCCGCCATGTGCTTGTCGACAACGCCAAGAACTACAAGATGGCCACGGTGCGCCAGTTGATCCTGCGGCCGATCTTGCGCGACGGGCTGCTGACCGCCGAGGGCGAAGTGTGGCGGCGTTCGCGCAAGGCGATGGCGCCGGTGTTCACGCCGCGCCACATCTTCGGCTTCGCCGAGCCGATGCTGAAACGCACGCTCGAATTCGTCACCCGTTACGAGCAAGGTGGCACGTCGGATATCGCTCACGACATGACGCTGCTCACCTTCGATATCCTGGCCGAGACGCTGTTTTCGGGCGAGATATCGGGCGAGCCCGGTAGCTTCGCCAAGGAGATCGATCGCCTGTTCGAGACGATGGGCCGGGTCGATCCGCTCGACCTTTTGCGTGCGCCCGACTGGCTGCCGCGCCTGACCCGCATCCGCGGCCGCAAGACCATGGCCTACTTCCGCAAGATCGTTACCGACACGGTGCAGATGCGCGAGGCGCGGCTGAGGCGCGCTCCGGACACCGTGCCGCAGGATTTTCTCACGCTGCTGTTGAAGGCGGAGGGACCGGGCGGGCTGACCCGGGCCGAGGTCGAGGACAACATCATCACCTTCATCGGTGCCGGCCACGAGACTACGGCCAGGGCGCTCGGCTGGACGCTCTACTGCCTTGCCGAAGCGCCGTGGGAGCGCGAAAAGATCGAGCACGAGATCGATGCGGTGTTGGCGCGTGAGCCCGACCCGACGAAATGGCTCGACGCCATGCCGCTCACCCGCGCCGCCTTCGACGAGGCGCTCAGGCTCTATCCGCCGGCGCCGTCGATCAACCGCGAACCGATCGAGCCCGAAACCTGGAACGGCCTCTACATACCGCGACGTGCTGCGGTGCTGGTGATGCCGTGGGTCGTCCACCGCCATCGGAAATTGTGGGACCGGCCGGACGCTTTCATGCCGGAACGCTTCCATCCGGGAAACCGCGAAAAGATCGATCGTTTCCAGTATTTGCCGTTCGGCGCCGGCCCCCGCGTCTGCATCGGCGCCAGCTTCGCCATGCAGGAGGCAATCATCGCGTTGGCGATCATGCTGTCGCGCTACCGTTTCGACGCCACCGCGGAAACCCGCCCCTGGCCGGTGCAGAAGCTGACGACGCAGCCGCAAGGCGGCCTGCCGATGCAGGTCACCCGGCGCGCCTCGTAGGCAACCGGACGTCCGTTCGTATTATGCGGCGGACTTGCGTTGGAACTGGCCGGCGGCGCGGTAGCGCCAGAGATAGCTGGGCAGGATGGTTCCGATCGACCGTGGCTGGATCCCGAGGCCGGCGAGCGTCCGGTTGTCCTTGACGGCGGCTTCCGACACGACATTGTGCTGGCGCAACAGCAGGACCTGGTCCTTGGTCAACAACGGATTGGGCAACAGCCCGAGAATTGATGCCTGGAGGTTCGCCAGCCACCATGGCACGGGCAGCAAAAACCGCTTGCGTTCGATGATGATAAGCAGCTGTTGCATGCATTCCTTGAAGGTAAGCACTTGCGGCCCGCCGAGTTCATATATCCGGCCGCCCTGGACCTTGCCGTCGACCGAATGCGCCACCGCTTCGGCGACGTCGCCGACATAGACCGGCTGGAATTTCGTCTGCCCGCCGCCGATCAGCGGCAGCACCGGGGAAAAGCGGGCCATGTTGGCAAAGCGGTTGAAGAAACCGTCCTCTGGCCCGAAATTGATCGATGGCCGCAAGATCACGGCGTCTTGGACCGTCTCCAGAACGGCCTTTTCGCCGAGCGCCTTGGTACGCGCGTAGTCCGATTGCGCGTGGAGATCCGCTCCCAGCGCCGAGATGTGGGTGAGGCCGGCGCCGACGGCGCGCGCCGCTTCAGCGACAGCGCGCGCGCCGAATTCGTGGACGGCAGTGAATTTCTGCCGGCCGGCCTCATGCGCGATCGCAACCAGATTGACGACATGGTCCGCGCCTTGCACGGCGCGGTCGACCGACCAGCGCACCCGGACATTGGCCTGCACCGGCTGGATCTGCCCGACATTGCCGAGCGGCTGCAGGTGGCCGGCGAGATCGGGCCGACGGCAGGCAACCCGGATGCGGTAGCCGCGCTTGGCCAGCGCCCGCACGACATGACGACCGACAAACCCGGAGCCGCCGAACACGACCACGAGCTTTGGGGTCTGCAGGATTTCGGTCATGGCTGGCTCCGGCGGCTATCCAGATGGCTTGGTTGAAGCCGTTTCATAGTCGGTTTCGCGCCAAAGGCAAAGGGTGACCATCGGTCGCCCGGCATTGTTGAAGCATGATTTCCAGTATCCGTTGGAAACGGCAGAAAACCCGCCGACGCCGGGCTTTAGGTAACTCCATTCGGGACAGGAACCTTTGTTCCGGCCGGCGATTTTAGGATGTATGGTTTGATTCCGAATGGAGGATATTGCCGATGACGACAAAACGCGTTGCGATCTTCGCTCTGGCTTTCGCAACAGGCTGCAGCATTGGTGCCTCGGCATTCGGGGCAAACCGGCATCACCACCAAGCTCAACCCGAACGCTACGTTCCGGCCAACGGCAACATCATCGACATTCTGTTCGGTGGCCCGCGCTACTATGACAACCACCTGTTCACGACGGCCGCCGAACCCTGCTCCTACAACAGGGTAGGGCCGGACGCGAATGCGGCGAACGTCATCAACGATCATTATTGCGGGAAGTAGGCTCGCGCTGCCGGATCGGCCGGCGTTCTCAGCCGCTCATCGGACAAACGAATTTCTTCAGGACGAATAGCGGGCGGCGAATTCGGAAATGCGCTGCACCACGGCTTTCGGCGCGCTTATGCCGCGCGCCGCCGCCTTCTCCGCGGCCTCGGCCCGGGCACGCCCCGGCACATGCACGCCATAGCGCCGCCGCAGCCGGTCGAGTTGATCCTTCATCCGCTTTTCGAAGTCCGGATCGAGCAGCTTGGGCTCGACGGCAAGCACGAACAGGCCGGTCCCCGGACTGTCCGGCCCGCCGCTGAACCATGGCGCATCGAGCGACCAGTTGGCGCCCGACAGGCCCGCAGCCAGCACCTCGACCATCAGCGCGATGTTGGCGCCGCGCTGGCCGCCGAAGGCAAGCATGGCGCCCTTCATTGCAGCTGCCGGGTCCGTGGTCGGATTGCCGCTCGCATCCAGTGCCCAGCCTTCGGGGATCTTCTTGCCGTCCTCGGCCGCCTTGCGGATGTTGACGAAGGCGGTGGCGCTCGACGACTGGTCGATGACCAGCGCCGCCCCGTCCGCGGCGGGTGCCGCAAAGGACATCGGGTTGGTGCAGTAGACCGGCTTGACCGAGCCCGAGCCGGCAAGCACGGCCGGGCCGTTGGTGGCGGCGAACGACACCAATCCCTGCGCGGCCAGCCGTCCGGTGAAATAGCCGAGCGCGCCGCACGTATAGGCATTCTTCTGCGAAAAAATCGCGACGCCGAACAGCCGCGCCGCCTTGGCGAGTTCATCGATCGTGCGGTCGAAACCGGTATGCGCCAGTCCGCCGCGCGCATCGGAGAGATAGACCGCGAGCGCCGGCCTGGTGATCACCGGATCGGCGTTGCCGTCGATGCGGCCGGCTTCCAGCGCTTCGAGATAATCGATGAAGTGCGACAGCCCAACGGTCGACAGTCCTTCCGCCTCGGCCGCGACGATCGAGGCAGCCAGCGACTGCGCGGCCTCTTCGTTGGCGCCAGCGCCAAGTGCGGCCATCCGGCACAGCCCTGTCGCCTGGTCGAGACTGAGTTGCATCGTAGCTGCCCTGAAATTTCAGCGAGTAGCGAATAGGGAGTAGCGAGTAGGGAAATCAGCAAAACTATTCGCTATTCACTACTCCCTATTCGCTAACCGATCTTGTTCGGAATCCGCGCCTCGATCTTGCCCAGGGTGAAGACGAGGATGCCGGTGATCGCCATATAGATCAACGCCAGGAGCAGCAAGGGTTCATAGGTGAGGTAGGTATCCTGACGCACCTTTGAAGAGACGGCGAATATGTCGATCACGCTGATGGTCGCCACCAGCGGCGTCGATTTCAGCTGCAGCACGATTTCGCCCGTCAGTGTCGGCAGCGCGCGGTAGAAGGCCTGCGGCAGCCAGATTCGCCGGAAAATCCTCCAGCGGCTCATGCCGAAGGCGCGGGCGGCTTCCAATTGGCCTTTCGGTACGCCGGCAAAAGCGCCTCGCATCACCTCGCCCTCATAGCCGGCGAAGGACAGCGTCAGCCCGAGCACGCCATAGGGCCATGCCTGCCTCAGATAGGGCCACATCCAGGACTCGCGAATCCATGGATATTGTGGAAACAGCGAGCCCAGCCCGTAATAGAGCAACCAGAGCTGCAGCAGCAGCGGCGTTCCCCTGATGACCGTGCAGAAGGCCTTGGCGGGCGCCGCGAACCAGAAAGAGCCTGCGGCTTGTGCCAGTCCGAGCGGCATGGCGAGCAGGAAGCCCAGCGTGCAGGTGACGGCAAGAATCCACAGCGCGCGCCAGATGCCGAGCAATCCCATCCCGTAATATTTCGGCAGCCAGTCCCAGCGCATGAAGACGGCCGCCGCCAAAACCAGCCCCAGCGCGATCAGGATCAGCGCGATACGATGCGGCTTCAGCCACAGCGAAGCGCGTGCGGCTATCTCGACGGCCGCTTCGCCAGTCATCGCCGGGCCAGCCATCACCGGGCCTCCTTGAGCGACGGCATGCCGCGGCGGGCCCATGTCTCGATGCGGCCGATGATCAGGTTCGAAACCAGCGTCAACAGAAGGTAGATCGCGCCGGCGGCGATAAAGAATGTCAGATAGGCTTTGGTCACGCCGGCCGCCTGCCGTGTCGCCAATGTCAGCTCGAAAAAGCCGACGACCGCCAGCAGGGCTGTGTCCTTGGTGGCGATCAGCCAGAGATTGGCAAGGCCGGGTATGGCGAACGGCAGCATCGCCGGCAGCGTGATGCGCCGCAGCAGCAGGCCGGGAGACATGCCATAGGCGCGCGCGGCTTCGATCTGGCCCTGCGGAATGGCGAGGATCGCGCCGCGGATCACCTCGGTCGAATAGGCGCCCTGGACGAAGCCGAGCACGGCAATGCCGGCCGCCAGCCCGCTAATGTCCATACGCTGATAGCCCGTTGCCGTCAGCATCTGATTGATCAGGTCGGTGCCGGCGTAATAGAGCAGAAGGATCAGCACCAGCTCCGGCACGGCGCGCACGACGGTTGTATAGACTGCCAGGAGATCGCGCACCACCGGACCACCATACAGCTTGCCGGAGGCGCCGCCGATGCCGATCAAAAGGCCGAGACAGGTGGCGCCGACCGCAATCTCGATCGTATGGAGCAGCCCGACGATGAGCGTTCCACCCCAGCCCGGCGGCACGGGCGAGAGAAGCGCGATGGCAGAGGCGGCCCAAGCCGGAACAAATGCGTCGATCAGCGTCGCCCTCGAATTGCTGGCGCTAAAACCGCCGGCGATTTCCGCCCGCGGAAGCTCGCGTCGATGGATTTCGACCAACCACGCGGCTCTATCGGGGCCGCGTGGTTAATCGCTCATGGATGCGGCCGTCAGTTCGACTGCGTGTCGGAGCCGTAAATATCAAAGTCGAAGTACTTCTTCGAAATCTCGTCATATTTGCCGTTGGCGCGGATGGCCTTGATACCGGCGTTGATCTTTTCCTTCAACTCGGTGTCTTCCTTGCGGACGCCGGCGCCGACGCCGGGTCCGAGAATGGCCAGATCCGGCGCGACCATGCCTTTCAGATCGCAGCATTGCTTGCCCTGGTCCGATTTCAGGAAGGCGTCGAGGGCGATGGAATCGGCCTGCACCGCGTCGACCCGGCCGGCGGCAAGATCCTGGTTGGCCTCGTCCTGGGTCTGGTATTCCTTGATTTCCGCCGCGTCAGCGAAGTGCTTCTTGGCGTAGTCGGCGTGTACGGTCGAGACCTGGACGCCGATGATCTTGCCCTTGAGGTCCTCCGGTGTCGAGCCGAACTTCTGGTCCTTCGGCCCGATGATCGCAGTCGGGGTGTTGTAATATTTGTCGGAGAAGTCGATCGTCTTCTTGCGTTCGTCGGTGATCGACATCGAGCTGGCGATGACGTCGATCTTCTTGGTCGTCAACGCCGGGATGATGCCGTCCCAGGCGACCGGCGTGATGACGCAGTCGAGCTTCTCTTCGGTGCAGACAGCGTCGATAAATTCGATTTCCCAACCGACCCATTTGCCGGAAGCATCCGGCGAGGTGAACGGCGGATAGGGCTCGGCAGCGACACCGATCTTGACCGGATCGGCCTTGGCCACGCCCACGGCGGCAACGCCAAGCAGCAGCGCTGCCGCAAAGGTCTTGAGAATAATCTTCATCGTCATGACTCCCAGTTTGTTGTTGTTCCCGGTTTTCGTCCGCCCACGGTTTAACTGATGTTGCGGATGAACTGCTTCAGCCTTTCGGATTTTGGTGCGCCGAAGATCTGTTCCGGCGGCCCTTCTTCCTCGACCAGCCCATTGTGGAGGTAGACGACATGCGTCGCGACCTCGCGGGCAAACTTCATCTCATGGGTGACCAGCACCATGGTGCGGCCTTCGCGCGCCAGGTCGCCGATCACCTTCAGCACCTCGCCGACGAGTTCCGGGTCGAGCGCCGAAGTCGGCTCATCGAACAGCATGACGCGCGGATTGATGGCCAGCGCCCTGGCGATCGCGGCGCGCTGCTGTTGGCCGCCCGACAGATAGGCAGGATAGACGTCGCGTTTTTCGGCCAGGCCAACGCGGGCGAGCAATTTTTCCGCCTCGCCGATCGCCACATCGCGCTTGACGCCGAGCACATGCACGGGAACCTCGATGACGTTCTCGATCAACGTCATGTGGCTCCACAGATTGAAGTTCTGGAAGACCATGCCAAGCTTGGAGCGGATGCGTTCGATCTGCTTGCGGTCTGCGGGCACGGTGTGGCCGTAGCTGTCGGCCTTCAGCTTTATCTCTTCGCCATTGACCCGGATAATGCCGCTGGTCGGGTTCTCCAGGCAGTTGATGCAGCGCAGCAGCGTCGATTTGCCCGAGCCGCTTCCGCCAACGATGGCGATCACCTCGCCATCGCGCGCCGACAGCGAAACGCCCTTCAATACATGCAGCTTGCCGAAATTCTTGTGCAGGTTCTCGACGTGGATGGCTTCGGCAGCGCCGTTCTGCGCCGTATGCTTCAGGGCGGTGGCCGGCGCTGTCATCGTCGCGGTGCCCCGCGGAGCAGCCGAGGCAGTCCTTGCTGGAATTTTTTACCCATTACCCGTCACTGGACAGCGTTCCGATTCTCAAGATGGACCGTTCCGCTTGTCTCCGTCAACCGCAGTTTTTGGACCATTGATCACCGCCTGCCGAGTGGCTATTGGCAGGAGGGGCGCGTTTCAGGAGAATTTAGTGGGCAAAGCATACGGGTCGCAGTCGATGGCCGGGACGCTGCAGCGCGTGCTGATGCGCTCCGCTGCCGGCGCCATGCGTCGGGCCGAAGCGCTGGAGTGGCACTATGGCCCCGGCTTCAATTCGCAAAAAGCGGCGGTCCAGCATGATGCGCTGGCCAGGCTGATTTCGGCCTCAGGCGCTGAGATCGAATGGCTGAGTGACGCCGACGACGGGCTTGCCGATTCGGTTTTTACCCACGATCCCTCGCTGATGACCGATCATGGCGCGGTCATCCTTGCCATGGGCAAGGCGCTGCGCCGGCCCGAGCCCAGCCTCCACGAGGCAGCCTATGGGCGCATGGGCATCCCCGTCCTCGGCCGAATCGAGGCTCCCGGCCAGGTCGAGGGCGGCGACTGCGTGTGGGTGGATGCAAACACGCTGGCCATCGGCCGCGGCGTGCGCACCAATCAGCACGGCATCCAGCAGCTCTCCAACCTGCTTTCGCCCAAGGGCATCCAGGTCTATGGCTTCGACCTGCCGCTCTGGCAAGGCGAGGAGGCCTGCCTGCACCTGATGTCGGTGATCAGCCCGCTCGCAGACGATCTGGCGCTGGTCTATGCGCCCCTCCTGCCGGTCGCCTTCCACCAGATGCTGCGCGAACGCGCCATTCGGCTGGTCGAGGGCGACGCCGACGAATTCTTCGCCTCGAATGGGCTCAGCCTCAACGTGCTGCCGACCGCGCCGCGCCAGGTTATCGCCGTTGCCGGTTTTCCGAAGACGGCGGCTGCCATGCAAGCCGCCGGCTGTACGGTCTCGACATTCGAGGCCGATGCGCTGTGCATTGCCTGCGAGGGCGGCCCTACCTGCCTCACGCGCCCGGTGTTAAGACAATGACGACCATCGGCGAAGCGCTCATCACCTTGCTCGAAGCGCACGGCGTCGACACCGTCTTCGGCATTCCCGGCGTACACACGGTCGAGCTCTATCGCGGGCTTGCGCGATCGAAGATCCGTCACGTCACGCCGCGCCACGAGCAGGGCGCCGGCTTCATGGCTGACGGCTATGCGCGCGCCAGCGGCAGGCCGGGTATCGCCTTCGTCATCACCGGGCCGGGGCTGACCAACACCATCACCGCCATGGGTCAGGCGCGCGCCGATTCGGTGCCGATGCTGGTGATCTCGGGCGTCAACGCCACGCCGACGCTGGGCAAAGGCCTTGGCCATCTGCATGAACTGCCGGACCAGCGCGGCATGATGGAGAAGGTGGCGCTGTTTTCGCACCGTGTCACCGAGGCCGGCGAACTGCCCGGCGTGCTCGCCCGCGCCTTTGCGCTGTTCTCATCCTCGCGTCCGGGTCCCGTGCATATTGAGATCCCGACCGATGTCATGACCATGCCGGCCAACGGCATCGTGCCGCTGCTGCGGAATTCAGCGCCGCCCGAGCCGGATGTAGCGGCGATTGCCGAGGCGGCAAGGCTATGCGCGTCTGCCCGCCGGCCGCTTATCCTTGCCGGCGGCGGCGCCAAAGCTGCCGAAGCGCCGTTGCAGCGCCTGGCCGAGAGGTTGGGAGCGCCGGTCGTCCAGACTGCCAATGCGCGCGGCCTGCTCTATCGCCATCCGCTTGGCGTGCCGGCCAGCCCCAGCCTGAAGGCGGTGCGTGCGCTGATGGCCGGCGCCGACCTGGTCATTGCCGCTGGCACCGAATTCGGTCCGACCGACTATGATGGCTATGGCAACGGCGGTTTTGTCCTGCCTGCCAATCTGATCCGCATCGACATCGGCGCCGACCAGCTTGCCCGCCGGCCGGCTCGGATTTCGATCCAGGCCGATTGCGGTGCAGCGCTCGAGGCGCTGCGTGCCGAACTCGGCACGGGCCAGGCGCAATCGGTCGACGGCGCCGCTCGCGCCGCCGCGACGCGGCAAGCGGCCTTTGCCGAGATCGGCCCGGCTATGCAGGCGCAATTGCGCGCCGTCGAGACGATCCGCGATGCGCTGCCTGGCGCGATCATCGTCGGCGATTCGACCCAGCCGGTCTACGCCGCTAACCTCTATTACGATCACGACCGGCCGGGCGGCTGGTTCAACGCCGCCACCGGCTTCGGCGCGCTTGGCTATGGCCCGCCGGCGGCGATCGGTGCCGTCCTTGCCAGGCCTGAGGCACCGGTCGTTTGCCTCACCGGCGACGGCGGCTTCCAGTTCACCCTGCCGGAACTGGGCGCCGCGCTCGACGCGGCGGCGCCGGTGATCTTCGCCGTCTGGAACAATCGTGGCTACCGCGAGATCGAAACCTCGATGCTCGACGTCGGCGTCGAGCCGGTCGGCGTCTCCCCGGCACCGCCGGATTTCTGCAAATTGGCCGAAGCGTACGGCATTGCCGCCGAGCGGATTTCCGGCACCGGCGGCTTGGCGGACGCGCTTGGGCGCGCGCGGGCGACTGGACGACCTTACGTCATCGAGATTTCGGTTGAGTGATCGCGCGAAAGGCGCGACCTTCCGCATCGGCGGCGCGCAATGACGGAGCGGTCGAATATGACGGAAACACTGGACGGCAGACATATCGTGGTGACCGGCGGCACCGGTGCCCTTGGCGGCGCGGTCGTAGGAAAACTGCTGGAGCAGGGCGCGATCTGCCATGTGCCCAATGCCCACGCTGCCGCGCCTGCGCATTTTCCCTTTCCGGCGCATGACCGCGTCAGGCTGGCGCACAATGTCGCCCTTGCCGACCCTGCCAAGGTCGACGCCTTCTATGCCAGCGTTCCAGATTTATGGGCATCGGTGCATCTTGCCGGCGGCTTCACCGCGGCGCCGGTCGAGAAGATCGAACCCGCCTCCTTCGCCGAGATGATGGACACCAATGCCCGCACCACCTTTCTGTGCTGCCGCGCGGCGATACGCTCGATGCTGGGATCTTCCGTGCCGGGCCGCATCGTCAATGTCACCGCGCGAGCCGGGCTCGATCCGCGGCGCGGCTCCGGCAAGGTGGCCTACGCCGCCGCCAAGGCGGCAGTCGCCGCGATGACCGTGGCGATAGCCGAAGAGCTGAAGGGCAACGGCATCCTGGTCAACGCCGTGGCGCCTTCGACGCTCGACACGCCGGCCAACCGGGCTGACATGCCGAACGCAGATTTCAGCAGATGGGTCAGCCTTGAAGCGGCGGCCGAGGCCATTGCCTACCTTGCCTCGCCGGCCAACATGGCGATCAGCGGCACGCTGGTGCCACTCTACGGCCGGGCCTGAGCCTGCGGTCCGTTCGCAAGCAAAGGGTCACAAGCAAAAGCCCCGCCGGATCGTTCCGGCGGGGCTTTTTGTTTTGTTTTATAACCCGCGCGTTATAACCCGCGCGAGGCGCGGTGTTGGCTTAGCTGCCCTGCTTCTTCAGCGCGGCACCCAAAATATCGCCCAGCGAAGCGCCGGAATCGGTTGAGCCGTACTGAGCGACCGCTTCCTTCTCTTCGGCGATTTCCAGCGCCTTGATCGAGACCTGCAGCTTGCGGGTCTTCTTGTCGAAGGCGATGACGCGGGCGTCGACTTTCTGGCCGACGGTGAAGCGCTCGGGGCGCTGCTCGTCGCGGTCACGGCTGAGGTCGGAGCGCTTGATGAAGGTCTCGATGCCGCTGTCGACCAGCCGCACTTCCAGACCGCCATCCTTCACGCCGATAACCTCGCAGGTGACGACTGCGTTCTTGCGCAGTTCGCCTGACGTCGCTGCTTCGCCGACCGTGTCCTTGGCCAGCTGCTTGATGCCGAGCGAGATGCGCTCCTTGTCTATGTCGACGTCGAGCACCTGCGCCTTGACCATGTCACCGCGATTGTACTCCTCGATCACCTGCTCGCCCGGACGGGTCCAGTCGAGGTCGGAAAGGTGGACCATGCCGTCGACGTCGCCTTCGAGGCCGATGAACAGGCCGAACTCGGTCTTGTTCTTGACCTCGCCCTCGACCTGGCTGCCGACCGGATGGCTGCGCGCGAAGGCCTCCCACGGGTTCTCCAGCGTCTGCTTGAGGCCGAGCGAGATGCGGCGCTTGGCCGGATCGACTTCGAGCACCACCACGTCGACTTCCTGCGTCGTCGACAGGATCTTGCCGGGATGCACGTTCTTCTTGGTCCACGACATTTCCGAAACGTGGATGAGGCCTTCGATGCCCGGCTCCAGCTCGACGAACGCGCCGTAGTCGGTGATGTTGGTGACGGTACCCTTGATCTTCTTGCCGATCGGGAACTTGGTGCCGATCTCGGACCACGGATCGCTCTCGAGCTGCTTCATGCCGAGCGAGATGCGGTGGGTTTCCTGGTTGATGCGGATGATCTGCACCTTGACCGTCTGGCCGATGTTGAGGATTTCGGTCGGATGATTGACGCGGCGCCAGGCCATGTCGGTGACGTGCAGCAGGCCATCGATGCCGCCGAGGTCGACGAACGCACCATAGTCGGTGATGTTCTTGACGACGCCTTCGACCACCTGGCCTTCTTCGAGATTCTGCACGATTTCCGAACGCTGTTCGGCGCGGCTCTCCTCGAGCACGGTGCGGCGCGACACCACGATGTTGCCGCGGCGGCGATCCATCTTGAGGATCTCGAAGGGCTGCGGGTTGTGCATCAGCGGCGAGACGTCGCGGATCGGACGGATATCGACCTGGCTGCGCGGCAGGAAGGCCACGGCACCGTCGAGGTCGACGGTGAAGCCGCCCTTGACCTGGTTGAAGATGACGCCTTCGACGCGTTCGCCCTTGGTGAACTTCTCTTCGAGACGGACCCAGCTCTCTTCGCGGCGGGCCTTTTCGCGCGACAGCATGGCTTCGCCAAGCGCGTTCTCGATACGCTCGACATAGACCTCGACCGTGTCGCCGACCTTGAGCGTCGTGTCCTTGCCCTTGACGCCGAATTCCTTCAGCGGCACGCGGCCTTCGACCTTGAGGCCGACGTCGATGATGGCCATGTCCTTCTCAATGGCGGTGATGATGCCCTTGACGACCTGGCCTTCGCCGGAATGGCCGGCGGAAAATGATTCTTCGAGCAGGCTCGCGAAATCATCGCGAGTGGGATTTGCAACTGACATAGTTTCTCCTGGAATGCCCCGCAATCTGTCGCGGGGCGGGCGCCGTGGGTTAGCGTTGCGTTGGCCTGCCGGCGTTCCGGGCAAAAAGCCCTTGGCCGCCCTTGAGCGGCAATTCCGGCGCATGAAGAATGCTAGCAGGCTGGTTCATACCCGATATGGGAAGTCTTTTTGTCGCCGGCAATCGGCGGCGGCAGGAAAACCCGGCTCAGGCTTCGTTTCTCTTGGCCAGGACATCGTCGATGATCGCCCGAGCTGCCAGAAACGCGGCTTCTATAGCCATTTCCGACGTGTCGAGCAAGTGCGCATCGGCGGCCGGCTTCAAGGGCGAGTCCATGCGGCCCATGTCGCGCTCGTCGCGGCGCACGATATCGGCAAGGATTTCGTCGAAATTGGCAGTGCCGCCGATGCTCTCGATTTCATCCAGCCGCCGCTTTGCCCGCACCTCGGCACTGGCCGTGACATAGAGTTTTACGTCGGCATCGGGACAGACGACAGTGCCGATGTCGCGGCCGTCGAGCACCGCGCCAGGCGGTGTTTTTGCAAACTCGCGCTGTTTCTCGACCAGGATGCGCCGCACCGACGGGATGACGGCAACTTTCGAGGCGGCCTCGCCGACCGCATGCGCCGACAGGACCGCCCGGTCGAGCTTTGCCAGGTCGACCTGGCGCGCCGCGGTCTCGGCAGCCGAGACATTGTCCAGCGGTAGGCCAAGCCGAAGCAGCGCATGCGCCACTGCGCGATAGGTAAGGCCGGTATCGAGCAGGTTCAGCCGGTAGTGATCGGCGAGCCGTCGGGCGAGGGTGCCTTTGCCGGCGCCGGCAGGGCCGTCGATGGCGATGGTGAAGGTTGGGGTCATTGGCCGCCCACCGGAATCGAAAAGCGCAATGATCCAGATAGGCGTGGCGATCCTTCGCGCCCCCCTCTGTCCTGCCGGACATCTCCCCCGCTTGGGGGGAGATCGGCGGCCATCGCGGCTTTCGCCAATTGTCTACGTCGCAGGATTGAGCGGAGCGCCGAAGCTGCCAATCTCCCTCCTTGTGGGGGAGATGTCCGGCAGGACAGAGGGGGGCGCTGTCCCGCCGACGTTCCAGTTTGGCCCCAACCCCCAAGGCTATTGATTGCCATCAAGCTACTCGATCTTCGCGCCCAGCCCCTTCATCAGTCCCATGAATTCCGGAAAGCTCGTTGCGATCATCGCCTGATCGTCGATGGTCACCGGTTTTTCCGTCGCCAGCCCCATCACCAGAAAGCTCATGGCGATGCGGTGGTCGAGATGGGTCTGGACGATGGTGCCCTGTCCGTTGGGATGCTGGCCGAGGCCCTTGCCGCCGGGTTTTCCGCGCACGACAAGCGAGGCCTCGCCTTCGCTGCAATCGACGCCGTTGAGCTTCAGCCCTTCGGCCACTGCCGACAGCCGGTCGGATTCCTTCACGCGCAGCTCTTCCAGGCCAAGCATCAGCGTTTCGCCCTCGGCGAAGCTGGCCGCCACGGCAAGCACCGGATACTCGTCGATCATGGTCGGCGCCCGTTCCGGCGGTACGGTGACGCCTTTCAGTTCGGAGTAACGCACGCGCAGATCGGCAACATCCTCGCCGCCTTCGTTGCGCGGATCGATTATATCGATCCGGCCGCCCATTTCCTGCAGCGTCAACAGAAGTCCAGTGCGGGTCGGGTTCATCAGCACGTTTTCGATTGTAATGTCCGAACCCGGCACGATCAGCGCCGCCACCAGCGGAAAGCCGGCCGAGGAGGGGTCGCCAGGCACCGCGATCGTCTGCCCCATGAGCTTGCCCTGGCCTTCGATGAAAATGTGGCGCACGCCGCGCTCGTCGGTCTCGACCGACAGATTGGCGCCGAACCCCTTGAGCATTTTTTCGGTATGGTCGCGCGTCATAACCGGCTCGATGACGGTGGTGATCCCCGGCGTGTTCAGCCCGGCCAGCAGCACCGCCGACTTGACTTGTGCCGATGCCATCGGCACGCGGTAGGTGATCGGCGCGGCGTGCTTGGGCCCATGAAGCGTGATCGGCATGCGGTCGCCGGGCGTCGCCTTCAGCACCTGCACGCCCATCTGGCGCAAAGGTTCGAGCACGCGGCCCATCGGCCGGCCGGACAGCGAGGGGTCGCCGATGAAGGTGGTTTCCATGTCATAGGTGCCGACCAGGCCCATGGTGAGGCGTGAGCCGGTGCCGGCATTGCCGAAATCGAGCGGGCCTTCCGGCTGCAGCAGCGCGCCGTTGCCGGTACCGCGGATCACCCACTCAGCGCCATGCTTCTCGATATGGGCGCCCATGGCCTTCATGGCAGCGCCCGTACGCATCACGTCCTCGCCTTCCAGCAGCCCGGTGATACGGGTTTCGCCGGAGGCCAGGCCACCGAACATGAACGAGCGGTGCGAGATCGACTTGTCGCCCGGCACCCGTGCCGCGCCTGAAAGGCCAGATGATTTGCGGGCGGTGGCCTGCTTCGGGGCGGCAGTGTGCGACATGGTTCTTTCCTGGAAACGCCGGCGGCCGGCCATTTTCTGCTGGTTTGCGGGGTCTCCTATCATGGCGTACCGAAATGGTCATCCCCTTGGTATGAAGGCCTTCGAATTCAAGCTTTTTGGGACGCCGGCTTTTCGCTTTGACAGCGCCGTAAACTCTGGTTAAGGGGACCAAACTTTCATCGACGAGGCTTGCTGTGGCAAAACCCGAACTTGGCACCAAACGCATCGACCCGGAGACAGGTCGAAAATTCTATGACTTGAACAAGGACCCGATCGTCTCGCCTTACACGGGCAAGAGCTATCCGCGCTCCTATTTCGAGGAAGGCAAGATCGCCGCCCTCGAGGAGGAAGAGGAAGTTGCCGAGAAGGAAGTGGACGCCGAGGAGGAAGAGGGCGTCGAGGTCGTCTCGCTCGAAGAGGCGGACGAGGACGCGAAGGCCGACGAGCTTCCCGATCTCGGCGATGACGAAGACGACGTTGACCTTGGCGATGACGAGGATGACACGTTCCTCGCCGACGAGGAGGAAGAAGACGACGACGTTGCCGACATGATCGGCGTCGGCGAAGACGACGACGAAGTCTGAGCGAACCGCATTCGCCGGCTTTCGCGGCGCTGCCTAGAAAAAGCGGTTGTTGAAGGCTTGATATTGACTGAAGGCGGGGTTAGAAGCCGCCTTCACTAACGGCGCGGTCTAGAACCCGCGCCGGATCTCTTCGCCGGAAACGGCGCCGGTGAACTGCCGGAGTGGGGCCATAGCTCAGTTGGGAGAGCGCTTGAATGGCATTCAAGAGGTCGTCGGTTCGATTCCGATTGGCTCCACCAGTTCTCTCCGCGAAAATCAGCAGAACGCCCGCCCGTCCGGGCTGGCCGCCGCCTATCGCAGAACCCAGCTGAGATTAGTGTAATCGGCCGCCCTACTTGGGCTCGCCGATCCATTCAGAAGTAATGAGCCCCTGCCCGGTCTGTGCATGTTTCTGGCTGTGGTTTGAACCGCGAGCACCGGTCTGGACCAGGCAGCGGGCTGAAATGACCGCTGCGCAAAACGCCGTTACTTGTTGCAGTTCTGCATATCCGACGTCATGGCGCCGCTGGGGGTATTGTTGTCGGTATCGCTGCTCGCCGTATCCTTACAGCGGTCCTCCATACCGTTTGTCTGCGGCGTGGTGGCGCTCGTTGCGTTCGGATCGATCGTGTTCGGGGTAGTTGCGCTGCCAGTCCCGGTGTTGCCGCCGGAAGTGCCTGTGTTGACGCCGGTATTGCCATCGGCGCTACCGGTCCCGGAGCCCATGGATTGTGCCATGGCAGATGTGGCCAGGCCGATAGCAAGTAGGGATGCAGAGAGAATTTTCATCATCTTAGTGTCTCCATCGAGTTGCATCGCTGGATCGCGATCTATACCAACGAGAGTTTTTTCGAGATGTTCCGTTGGGCAGAAATATTGATCGATACAATCATTATGGATCTTTGTTGATCGTCGTTTCGTGAATGCGGCTGCGAAATTCCTGCCGCATAGCGGCAATTTCGTCTGGAACCAAATCGAGCATGCCGCGTTCTTGCGCTTGCGGGGAGTTGTGTCGGCCGCAGGGGACAGTTTCACCAGGACATTCAAGAAATCCGTGAGCTGGGAGGGGCGCTGTGAGCGTGCTTGCATCCACAAGGCAATTGGACCGTCGTCAAATACTGAACGCGCTGAAGGCTTTTCGGAGCGGTGATTTCTCCGTTCGTATCGACAATGTCTACGCCGGCCTTGATTCCGAGATCGCCGACACCTTCAACGAAATCGTAGAACTCAACGATCAGGTCACGCGCGAGTTCGAACGCCTCAGCAAGGTCGTCGGCAAGGATGGCCGGATCGGCGAACGCGGCCGTGTCCGCAACGCCACCGGCAGTTGGGAATCGAGCGTCCGTTCCGTCAACGATCTGATCGAGGACATGGTTCAGCCGACGGCCGAAGTGGCGCGCGTCATCGGCGCGGTGGCCAAGGGTGACCTGTCGCAGACGATGATGGTCGAAATCGACGGCCGGCAGCTGCGCGGCGAGTTTCTGCGCATCGGCAAGATCGTCAACACCATGGTCGGGCAACTGGCCTCCTTCGCCTCGGAAGTGACGCGCGTGGCGCGCGAGGTCGGCACCGAAGGCAAGCTGGGCGGCCAGGCTCGCGTGAAAGGTGTGGCCGGAACCTGGAAGGACCTGACCGACAACGTCAACGCCATGGCGACGAACCTGACCGGGCAGGTGCGCAACATCGCCGAGGTGACGACCGCCGTCGCTTCCGGCGACCTGTCGAAGAAGATTACCGTCGACGTGAAAGGCGAAATCCTCGAACTCAAGAACACCATCAACACGATGGTCGACCAGCTCAATTCCTTCGCCTCGGAAGTGACGCGCGTCGCGCGCGAAGTCGGTACAGAAGGCAAGCTCGGCGGTCAGGCGCGCGTCGAAGGTGTCGGCGGCACCTGGAAGGACCTGACCGACAACGTGAACCTGATGGCCGAAAATCTGACAGGCCAGGTGCGCAATATCGCCGAGGTGACCACGGCCGTGGCGCTTGGCGACCTGTCGAAGAAAATCACGGTCGACGTCAAGGGCGAGATCCTCGAACTGAAATCGACCATCAACACCATGGTCGACCAGCTGAACTCATTTGCCGGCGAAGTGACGCGTGTCGCCCGCGAGGTCGGCACCGAGGGCAAGCTCGGCGGCCAGGCTCAGGTGCGCGGCGTCGCCGGCACCTGGAAGGACTTGACCGACAACGTCAATTCGATGGCCGAGAACCTGACCGGCCAGGTCCGCAACATCGCCGAGGTGACGACTGCGGTCGCTTCGGGCGACTTGTCGAAGAAGATCACCGTCGCCGTGCAGGGCGAAATCCTCGAGCTCAAGGACACCATCAACACGATGGTCGACCAGCTCAATTCCTTCGCCTCGGAAGTGACGCGTGTGGCGCGCGAGGTCGGAACCGAAGGCAAGCTCGGCGGCCAGGCCGAGGTGAAAGGGGTCGGCGGCACCTGGAAAGACCTGACCGATAACGTCAACCTGATGGCCGCCAACCTGACCGGCCAGGTCCGCAACATCGCCGAGGTGACGACCGCCGTTGCCCGCGGCGACCTGTCGAAGAAGATCACCGTCGACGTCAAGGGCGAAATCCTCGAGCTCAAGGACACCGTCAACACGATGGTCGACCAGCTCAATTCCTTCGCCTCGGAAGTGACGCGTGTGGCGCGCGAAGTGGGGTCGGAAGGCAAGCTCGGCGGCCAGGCGCATGTCGAGGGTGTCGGCGGCACCTGGAAGGACCTGACCGACAACGTCAACGCCATGGCCGGCAATCTGACGGTGCAGTTGCGCGACGTCTCCAAGGTGGCGACGGCAATTGCGACCGGCGATTTGACCCAGAAGATCACCGTCGATGCATTGGGCGAGATCCTGCAGATCAAGGACGTCATCAACACGATGGTCGACCAGCTGAATTCCTTCGCCTCGGAGGTGACGCGCGTGGCGCGCGAAGTCGGTTCGGACGGCAAGCTCGGTGGCCAGGCGCAGGTGCGCGGCGTCGCCGGCACCTGGAAAGACCTGACCGACAACGTCAATGCGATGGCCGCCAACCTGACCGGCCAGGTGCGCAACATCGCCGAGGTGACGACTGCGGTGGCGCTGGGCGACCTGTCGAAGAAGATCACGGTCGATGTGCGCGGCGAGATCCTCGAGCTCAAGGACACCATCAATACGATGGTCGACCAGCTGAATTCCTTTGCCTCGGAGGTGACGCGCGTGGCGCGCGAGGTCGGCACCGAAGGCAAGCTCGGCGGCCAGGCGCAGGTGCGCGGCGTTGCCGGCACCTGGAAGGATCTGACCGACAATGTGAATTCGATGGCCGAGAACCTGACCGGCCAGGTCCGCAACATCGCCGAGGTGACCACCGCTGTGGCGCGCGGCGACCTGTCGAAGAAGATCACCGTCGACGTCAAGGGCGAGATCCTGGAGCTGAAATCGACGATCAACACCATGGTCGACCAGCTGAACTCCTTTGCCGGCGAAGTGACGCGTGTCGCCCGCGAGGTCGGCACCGAGGGCAAGCTCGGCGGCCAGGCGCGGGTCGAGGGCGTCGCCGGCACCTGGAAGGACCTGACCGACAACGTCAATCTGATGGCGACGAACCTGACCAACCAGGTGCGCGGCATCGCCGATGTCGTGACCGCGGTCGCGCAAGGCAATCTCAAGCGCAAGCTGACGGTCGATGCCAAGGGCGAGATCGCCTCGCTCGCCGACACCATCAACGGCATGATCGAGACGCTGGCGACCTTCGCCGACCAGGTGACCAACGTCGCCCGCGAAGTGGGCATCGAAGGCAAGCTCGGCGGCCAGGCCCGGGTGCCCGGCGCTGCCGGCCTTTGGCGCGACCTGACCGACAACGTCAATCAGCTCGCGGCCAACCTGACCACCCAGGTGCGCGCCATCGCCGAGGTGTCGACGGCGGTGACCAAGGGCGATCTGACCCGCTCGATCAGCGTCCAGGCCTCCGGCGAGGTGGCGGCGCTGAAAGACAACATCAACGAGATGATCCGCAATCTGAAGGACCAGACGCTGAAGAATGCCGAGCAGGACTGGCTGAAGACCAATCTCGCCCGCTTCTCGCGCATGCTGCAGGGCGAGCGTGACCTGGCCACGGTCTCGCGCCTCATCATGTCCGAACTCGCCCCGCTGGTGAATGCGCAATATGGCGTGTTCTATGTGACCAACCGCGACGAGGATGAATTCTATCTGGAGCTCGCCGCCTCCTATGGCGCCGAAAGCAAGGCGGAAATCAAGCAACGCCTCGATCTGCGTGAAGGGCTTGTCGGGCAGAGTGCCGCCGACAAGCGCGCCATCATGCTGGACAATGTGCCGCCGAATTTCCTGCGCGTTACCTCCGGCCTTGGCAATGCCGCGCCGGCGAACGTGATCATTCTTCCGGCTCTGTTCGAGGACGAGGTGAAGGCCGTCATCGAACTCGCCTCGTTCAGCGAATTCCGCGACACGCACCAGTCCTTCCTCAACCAGCTGATGGAATCCGTCGGCATCGTTCTCAACACCATCGCCGCCACCATGCGTACCGAAGGCCTGCTCAAGCAGTCGCAGCTGCTGACCTCGGAATTGCAGGCGCGTCAGACCGAACTGACCAAGAAGCAGGAGGAGCTGCACGCCACCAACGAGGAGCTGCAGGAAAAGGCGCAGCTGCTCGAGAACGAAAAGAAGCAGGTGGAGAACAAGAACCTGGAAATCGAGATGGCGCGGCGGGCGCTGGAGGAGAAGGCCGAGCAGCTGGCGCTTACCTCGAAATACAAGTCGGAATTCCTCGCCAATATGAGCCACGAACTGCGCACGCCGCTGAACTCGCTGCTCATCCTTTCAAACCTGCTCGCAACCAACCAGCAGGGCAATCTCAACGACAAGCAGGTCGAGTTCGCGCGCACCATCAATTCGGCCGGCACCGACCTTTTGAGCCTGATCAACGACATCCTCGACCTGTCGAAGATCGAATCGGGCACCGTCTCGATCGACATCAACGACATGCCGGTGGTGCATCTTCGCCAGCACATGGAGCGAACCTTCCGGCAACTGGCGACCGACAAGGGACTTGGCTTCACCATCAACGTCGATCCCGAGCTTCCGGAGACCGTCCGCACCGACGAGAAGCGATTGCAGCAAATCGTGCTCAACCTTTTGTCGAACGCGTTCAAGTTCACCTCGCAAGGCGAGGTCCGCTTGAATTTCCGGGCCGAAAAGGCGGGCCGTCACAACGGTTCGGCGCAACCCATGGAGGCGCTCGCGATCGTCGTCAGCGATACCGGCATCGGTATTCCGCAGGACAAGCAGAAGCTGATCTTCGAAGCCTTCCAGCAGGCCGACGGCACCACAAGCCGCAAATATGGCGGCACTGGGCTTGGGCTTTCGATCAGCCGGGAGATTGCCCGGCTGCTTGGCGGCGAATTGAGGGTCGAGAGCACGCCGGGCAAGGGTTCGACGTTCACTCTGGTCATTCCATTCGACGGACCCCGGATGGCCTTGGCCCCGCAAGCGGCGTTGCTGCCGGCGATGGAGGTGGCCGCGACGACGGCGCAGCCGAGCCCGCCGTCCTCCGAATTGCTCGATGACCGCGACACGATCTCGTCGGAAGATCGGGTCGTGCTGATCGTGGAGGACGACCCGACCTTCGGCGGTTTGCTGCTCGGCCTTGCACGTTCGGCCGGGCTGAAAGGCGTCCTGTCGACCGCGGGCTCCGGCACGCTGGCTTTGGCACGCAAGCTGGTTCCCGACGCGATTACGCTCGATCTCGGACTGTCGGATATCGACGGCTGGGTGCTGTTCGATCTGCTTCGCCATGACCCGAAAACCAAGGACATTCCCGTTCATGTCATCTCGGGCGCCGAAGACATCGAGGTGCTTGCCCGCAAGGGTGCATCCAGCATTTCAACCAAGCCCGTATCGTCGGACGAACTGATGAAGGTCTTCCAGGATATTCATTCCAGAAAGCTCCGCGTCCAGAGCCGCGTCCTGATTGCCGATCCCGATCCCGAGCGCCGCCTTTCGCTGATCGAGGCGATCCGCGACGGCGTCACCTCGGTCACCGCGATCGGCCGCGTCGCCGCGAATGCGGACGACATCGGCATCGCCAACTATGATGCCGTTGTGCTCGGCTTTGGCCGCTCGGCCAAGGACAACGCCCAGATGCTGGATGAGATTGCCGTCCTGTTCGGACAGTCGGTGTCGCGGCTGCTGTTCTTTGCGCCTCATCCGGAAGCGCTGCAACAGTCGCTCGCCTTGCATCCGGCATTGGCGGACGTTCCGCGGGCGGAGAATTTCGCGCAGCTGGCTCTCCTGATATCCGCGACGCTCCCGGGGCGAGGCCACGACAACAATAGTGCGGCAGCCGAACAGCCGGACAAGTTCGACCTCGCCGGCGCAAAGGTCCTCATCGTCGACGACGACATCCGCAACATCTATTCACTCACCAGCGTTCTCGAGACCTATGACATCCAGGTGCTGCATGCGGAGCGTGGCCGGGAAGGTATCGCGCTTCTGGAGCAGAGCCCGGACATCGATGCGGCACTGATCGATATCATGATGCCGGAAATGGATGGCTACGAGACGATGCGGCAGATCCGCAGCATGCCGGCGATCGCCCATATCCCGTTGATCTCGGTCACAGCCAAGGCAATGAAGGGCGACCGGCAGAAGTGCCTCGACGCCGGCGCCTCCGACTACATCGCCAAGCCTGTCGACCTTGATCTGCTGCTGGCATTGCTGCGTGTCTGGATCGGCCGTTCGCGATCCCGTGTTCATGGTCCGGAAAAGACGCTCATGGCAGTGAACTGACGGCCGCTCGATGCAGAAACTGTCGAGAAACGGAGCAAGGAAGCTGGAGGTTATGGCGCCGGCAGCAGGGCCGGCAAAGGCGCGCATCCTGGCCGTGGATGACGACGAGCGCAATCTGCTGGCGATCGGCGAGGTTCTGGCCCCTATCGGTGAAGTCGTCTGCGTGCAGTCGGGCGAAGAGGCGTTGCGCGCACTGCTGAAGGAGGATTTCGCAGTCATCCTGCTGGATGTGCTGATGCCCCGGCTGGATGGCTACGAGACCGCGGGATTGATCCGCCAGCGCGAGCAATCCAGGCGAACGCCGATAATTTTTCTCACCGCCATCAACAAGGAAGACGCGCACATGCTGCGCGGCTACGACGCCGGCGCGGTCGATTACGTGTTCAAGCCTTTCGACCCGGCCATGCTGCGTTCCAAGGTCGCCGTGTTCGTCGAACTTCATGAGAAGACGCTGGAAATCCAGCAAAAGGCGGCTGCCGAGCAACGGCTGCTGGCCCAGGCACTGCAGGCGCAGAAGGAAAAGCTCGAGGCCGAGCGAGCCCTGCGCAGCGCCCAGGAGCGGCAGCATGCCATTTTGAGCTCTCTTCCGGTCTGCTTCCACGCAAGGGCGGCGGAGCCGCCGTTCGGCGCCAGCTTTGTCACCGAAGGGGTCGAACGCCTGACCGGCTTTCCTCCCGAACGCCTGACATCCGATCCAGGCTTCGGCCTGAGCCGGGTTCATCCCGACGATCTGCCGAGAGTGAGGGAGGTCCTGCTCGCAGCCAAGGCCGCCGGCTCCTACACCTGCGAATTCCGCTGGCAATGCGCCGACGGCAATTACCGGATTTTTCTCGACCAGGGCGTCCTGTCGAATGGCTCCGACGGCAAAGAGCCTGAGATCCTCGGCACGTTGCTGGACGTTACCGAGCGGCGCGAGCTTGAGAACCAGCTGCTGCAATCGCAGCGCCTCGACGCGATCGGCAAGCTTACCGGCGGGCTGGCGCATGATTTCAACAATCTGCTTGCCGCAATTCTCAGCGGATTGGGATTGCTCGAGCGCCACGCCGAGTTCGATGGACAGACCAGGCAGGTTCTGGAACTGACACGCCGGTCGGCAAAACAAGGCGCCGAGCTCGTCAACCGCATGCTTGCGTTCTCGCGCCGCCAGACGCTGAGGCCGCAGGCCGTGCGCCTCGCCGCGCTCGGCGATACAATGAACGGGTTGGTGGCCCCGGTCCTGGGCGGCCTGATCCGTTTCGATTGGCTTGTCGACGACACTGTGTGGCCGGCGCATATCGATGCCAGCCAGCTGGAGCTCGCGCTGATGAACCTGGTCTTCAACGCGCGCGATGCCATGCCGTCCGGCGGCACGATAATCGTGGAGGCGCAAAATCGAACGCTAGGCCGTGCAGCCGAGGATATTTCGGCGGGCGACTATGTCGTGGTCACCGTCAAGGACACCGGGTCGGGCATACCGGCTGACATTCTCGCCAAGGTCGTCGAACCGTTCTTCACCACAAAACCGGTCGGCAAGGGCACTGGCCTCGGTCTGAGCACGGTGCATGGTTTCGTCAAGCAATCGGGCGGCACGCTTCGCATTGAAAGCACCGTCGGCAGTGGAACATCCGTCCAGCTCTGGCTGCCGCGTTCAATCGAGCGTCCGGTCGAAATCCCCGAGAAATCCGATGCCGACGACAGCGTCGTGAATGCCGGCGAGGACTATCCATCGGTCCTGCTGATCGACGACAGCAACGTACTGCGGGAACTGACGGCGCAATCGCTTCGCCAACACGGCTTTGCGGTTACCTGTGCCGCGGGCGGTGCCGAAGCGCTGGCGATGATCGAGCGCGCGCCGTACGATTTCGATGTCATCGTCACCGATTTTGCCATGCCGCTCGTCTCGGGCCTGGAGGTCATTCGGTTCGCCCGCAATCTGCGGGCCGATTGGCCGGCGGTGATGATAACCGGATATGCCGATGCCGACGCGATCGCCGGCCGGCCCCCCGACGTGCCGCTGCTCGGCAAACCGCTGCGCGACAAGGATCTGGTGGAGAGCATTCTTGCAGCGGCCGCGCGCGCCGGCTCGCAGAAAGCCAGGCAGGCCCAGCCGGTGAAAGGCGGGTACCGGTTTTCGACCTGAGGAGACAAGCCTCATCGAATCGAAACGGTACGTTCCGTATCCTCGATCGTCCGCGACATCCAGCCTGTGCGCAACACGGAGCGCCGGCCATGCCGCGCTCGACGGGCTGTGATGCGATTGATAAGCCCTCTCCGCAAGGAGAGTCGAGACATGACCGTTGCGATCGAGATGGGCCAGACGAGCGCAGGCGCCCCGGCGGCGCTGGATCTCGAGGAGCTGCTGGCGACCCGCCTTTTGGTGCAGGGCAATTCGGGCTCCGGCAAGTCCCACCTGCTGCGCCGGCTCTTGGAGCAGAGCGCGCCCTGGGTGCAGCAGACCATCATCGACCCCGAAGGCGACTTCGTGACGCTGGGCGACCGTTTCGGCCACCTGGTGATCGACGCCGAGGAGCATACCGAGCGCGGCCTGCAGAGCGCCGGCGAGCGGGCGCGCATCCACCGCGTCTCCACGGTGCTCAATCTCGAGGGGCTCGACGCCGAGAACCAGATGCGGCGCGCCGCCGCCTTTCTCGGCGGGCTTTTCGAGGTCGCCCGCGACCACTGGTACCCGATGCTGGTGGTGGTTGACGAAGCGCAGCTGTTCGCGCCGGCTGTCGCCGGCGAGGTTTCCGACGAGGCGCGCAAGCTCTCGCTCGGCGCCATGACCAATTTGATGTGCCGCGGCCGCAAACGCGGGCTGGCCGGCATCATCGCCACCCAGCGGCTGGCCAAGCTTGCCAAGAACGTCGCCGCCGAGGCTTCCAATTTCCTCATGGGCCGGACCTTTCTCGATATCGACATGGCGCGCGCCGCCGACCTGCTCGGCATGGAGCGGCGCCAGGCGGAGGCTTTTCGCGACCTCGAGCGCGGGCAATTCATGGCGCTCGGCCCGGCGCTGTCGCGCCGTCCGCTGGGCTTGCGGATCGGCCCGACCGATACAAGTCCGCGCAACGCGACCCCGCGCCTGATGCCGCTGCCGGAATCGGCGTTGGAGGACGCGCGCGCGATCATCCTGGCGGCCCCGCCGCCCGAAACCGTCCGGCCGCAGCGCCGGTCGTCGCCGGACCTGCTCGACCAGCTGATGGCGGCGAAATCGGCGGCGCTGGAAATCCGCCCCCAAGCGGTGGAGCCGCCGATCAGCGCCGAGGATTTGGCGGAGCGCCGCGAGCGCGTCGACCGGGTGCTGCGCGCCGTGCTGGCGCAACCCGATGCCGGCTTCCGGGTCATCGGCGTGCTTTATCAGGAGTTCGTGGTCCGCTGCCGCATCGAGGGCCTCGCCTCGGTCGTGCCGGACCTGCCGGAGTTCCGCCGCATGCTGACCCGCGCCCGCGCCGGCCTCGGCTCCGACATGGCAGGCGATGACGCTTGGCAGGACGTCTCGGCGCGCGCCTCGCTGCTCCCCGAGGACATGCAAGGCGTGTTCATGATGATCGCCCGCGCCGCCAAGGAAGGCTGGCCCTGCCCGAGCGACGCGGCGATCGCCCGCGCCTACGGCTCGCACTCGCTACGCCGCGCCCGGCGCCTGCTGATATATATCGAGGAGCAGGGGCTGATCGTCTGCCAGCTCGACGGGGTTGGAAGGCGGACGGTGACGCTGGTGGAGCTCGCCTGGGCGACCGCGCCGGGCGATCCCAATGCAGAGGACGCGGAGCAGGGGAGTTTGGCAGTGTAAGGGCTGATGCGGTTCCGATAGCGAAATGGCGGCTTTAACGTTTGAAGAAGGATTGCGGACGTTCAGCCCGACGGGACCAAGGTCTGTTCCCAGGTCTAGCCGCCCCTCTCAATGGCATCCCCGGACCGCCCGGTGGATCTGCATCGCAAGTGGCGGGTGGCGGGGCAGCCACAGGGTGGACATTTCAGCCCACATCGAAAATGATCATGTTGCCATGCACACACTGTAGTGCTCTGATTTCGACGAAAAGCCTGAGCGTAGAAGCGGATCAACCGACCTCCGGGTCCAGCGAGCGAGGACGCAAATGGACACCCAAGAGAATGGGCAATTGCATCGCGACGCGGGCGGGCGACCCTGTCGATCGGCCGGCTGGCTTACCCGCGCCGCCGTGTTGGCGGCATTCGTGCTCGGCATGGCTTTCAGCAGCACTGCGTTTGCGCAGGACCAGCAGTTACCCGTGGTGACGGCGGCCAAGCCGGTGGTCCGTGAAATCGTCGAAGACGACGAGTTCGTCGGGCGCTTCGAAGCCCTCGACCAGGTCGCCATCCGTTCGCGCGTCAGCGGCTATCTGGACAAGGTCAGCTTCCAGGACGGCGCACTGGTCAACAAGGGCGACCTGCTCTTCACCATCGATCAGCGTCCGTACCAGGCGGCTTATGATGCCGCCAAGTCGCAAGTGGACGTCGCCAAGAGTCTGCTCGAATTCTCCAAGATGCAGCTGGATCGCGCCGACGAACTCGCCAAGACCGGCAATATCTCAACCGCGACGGTCGACGACCGCCGGCGGGAATACCTTTCGGCGCAGGCGCAGATGCAGGGCGCGACGGCTGCGCTGACGACGGCCAGACTGAACATGGAATTCACCGAGATCAAGGCGCCCTTGTCCGGCCGCATCGACCGCCGGCTGGTGTCGGTCGGCAACCTCGTGCAGCCGGATTCCACCTTGCTGACGACCATCGTTACGCGCGATCCGATCGACTTCTATTTCGACGTCGATGAGCGCCTGTATTTCAGCTACGCCCGCGACGCGAAGGAGCGCGGCGGCAGCATGCAGGAAGGCGCCGGCGGGCTTGAGGTGGTGGTTCGCGTCGCCGACCGCGCGGAGGCGGTATTCAAAGGCAAGCTCGATTTTGCCGAGAACCGGATCGACAACGCGACCGGCACCATGCGGGTGCGTGCAAGGTTTCCCAACGCCGACGGCATTCTCCAGCCAGGCATGTTCGGGCGCATCAACGTGCCGGGGTCGCTGCCGCATAGCGGCGTGCTGGTGCCCGACGAGGCGATCGGCGCCGATCAGGATCGCCGCATCGTGTTCCTGGTGGATGAGGCCGGGATGGTGTCGGCGAAGCCCGTGCGCACCGGCCCGCTTCTCGACGGCTACCGGGTGATCCGCCAGGGCCTGACCGGCGATGAGACGATCATCGTCAACGGGCTGATGCACGCCAGGCCCGGCACCAAGGTCAAGGTCGAGATGGTGACGTTGCCGCCCAGGGCCGAGACCGCCGAGTTGCAGCAATGAGGTTCGCACATTTCTTCGTCGACCGTCCGATCTTCGCATCGGTCGTTTCGATCGTCCTGCTGATCCTCGGCGGGATTGCTTATACCCAGCTGCCGGTCGCGCAATATCCCGAGATCGCGCCGCCGACCATCGTCGTTCGCGCCCAGTATCCGGGCGCCGACGCCGAGACGGTCGCAGCGACGGTGGCAACGCCGATCGAGCAGGAGATCAACGGCGTCGAGGGCATGCTCTACATGTCGTCCTATTCGTCGGGCGACGGGGCGATGGCGCTGACCATCACCTTCAAGCTGGGCACCGATCTCGACCAGGCGCAGGTGCTGGTGCAGAACCGCGTGTCGGTCGCCGAGCCGCGCCTGCCCGAAGAAGTCCGCCGCCTCGGCATCACCACCACCAAGACCTCGCCCGACCTGATGATGGTCGTGCACATGCTGTCGCCCGACAATACCTACGACCAACTCTACGTCTCGAACTACGCCCGCTCGCGGGTGCGCGACATACTGCTCAGACTAGACGGCGTCGGCGACCTCATCATCTTCGGCGAACGCGAATATTCGCTGCGCATCTGGCTCGATCCGGAAAAACTGTCCGCCCTGGGGATGACCTCGGGCGATGTGGTGCAGGCGCTGCGCGACCAGAATGTCCAGGTGTCGGGCGGCTCGATCGGCGCGCCGCCGACCAGCACCGGCACGGCGTTCCAGTACACGGTCACAACGCAAGGCCGCTTCAACGACGCACGCGACTTCCGATACGTGATCGTCAAATCGACCGACGACGGCCGCCTGATCTCGCTCCAGGACGTGGCGCGCATCGAGCTCGGCGCCAAGGATTACGTCACCAACTCCTATCTCAACGGCAAACCGGCGGTGGCGCTCGCCATCTTCCAGCGGCCGGGCACCAATGCGCTCGCCGCAGCCGCGGAGATCCAGGACAAGATGAAGGAGCTTTCCCGCGACTTCCCGAAGGGGTTGAGCTACGACATCGTCTACAATCCGACCGAGTTCGTCGCCGAGTCGATCCAGGAGGTCTACAAGACGATCCTCGAGGCGATGCTGCTGGTCATCATCGTCATCATCGTCTTCCTGCAATCGTGGCGCATGGCGATCGTGCCGATCGTGGCGATTCCCGTGTCGCTGATCGGCACGCTGGCGGTACTTTACGCCGCCGGCTTCTCGCTCAACATGCTGACGCTGTTCGGCCTCGTTCTGGCGATCGGCATCGTCGTCGACGATGCGATCGTCGTGGTCGAAAACGTCGAGCGCAATATCGCCAGAGGGCTGGCGCCCAGTCCGGCGTCGCACCTGACCATGGACGAAGTCGGAACGGCCGTCATCGCGATCTCGCTGGTGCTGATAGCCGTGTTCGTGCCGACAGCCTTCATCCCCGGCATTTCTGGGCAGTTCTATCTGCAGTTTGCTATCACCATCGCGGTGTCGACGGCGATCTCGGCATTCAATTCGCTGACGCTTTCGCCGGCGCTGGCCGCACTGCTGTTCAAGCCGCATCACGCCGCGGCGGCGCCGCCGCGCTTTTTCCTGGCGCGGTTCGGACGGGCGCTCGCCGACGGCTTCAATCGCGGCTTCGACAGGGTCGCCCATTGGTATTCGAGCATTATCCGTGTGCTGGTCGGCTCGTGGATAACGATGGCCGCCATGCTGGCCGTTTTCGCGGCCCTCATCTACGCCACGGTCTACATGGTGCAGGCGGTGCCGCGCGGTTTCATTCCGTCGCTTGACCAGGGCTATGCGATCGTCGTCGTCCAGTTGCCGGACGGCGCTTCGCTGTCGAGGACCGATTCGGTCATCCAGCAGGCGTCGCAGATCATCCAGAAAACGCCAGGCGTCGATTACGCTGTCGCCTTCGCCGGCTTCTCCGGCGCGACCTTCACCAACGCCAGCAACGCGGGCGTGATCTTCGCCAGGTTCAAGCCGTTTGACGAGCGACTGAAAGCCGGCCAGTCGGCGACCCAGGTCATCGGCAATCTGTTCGGCAGCCTGCAAAGCATCAAGGAAGCCTTCATTATCGCACTGCCACCGCCGCCGATCCGCGGCGTCGGCAATGCCGGCGGCTTCAAGCTGCAGATCCAGGAGCGCAACAGCGCCGACATGCGGCAGATCCTGGCGCTTGCCTACGAAATCGCCGGCAAGGCCAACAAGACGCCGGGGCTGACGGGCGTGTTCACCACCTTCTCCGCGTCGAGCCCGCAATTCTTCCTGGCGATCGATCGCGACAAGGCGCGCATCCTGAACGTGCCGATCCCCAACATCTTCGAGACGCTGTCGATCAATTTGGGCACCGCCTACGTCAACGACTTCAACGCGTTCGGGCGCGTCTACCAGGTGCGGGCGCAGGCCGACCAGGCGTTCCGCCTCGATCGCGCCGACATCTTGAAACTGAAGGTGCGCTCGGCGACCGGCGCGCTGGTTCCGCTCGGCACGTTGATCGAGATCCGCGACGTCACCGGCCCGGCGCTGGTCCAGCGCTACAACATGTACGTCTCAGTGCCGCTGCAGGGCAACGCCGCGCCCGGCGTTTCCACGGGCGACGCGCTGGCATTGATGGAAGGGATCACGGCAAAGACGCTGCCGGCCGGTACCTCCTATGAATGGACCGAGCTCGCCTATCAGGAGCGCAACACCGGCAATGCCGCTGTCTATATCTTCGGACTGTCGGTGCTGTTCGTGTTCCTGGCGCTGGCGGCGCAATATGAAAGCTGGGTGCTGCCGTTCGCCATTGTGCTGGTGGTGCCGCTCGGCGTGCTCGCGGCGTTGCTCGGCGTGTCTTTCCGAGGGCTGGACAACAACATCCTCGTGCAGATCGGCCTCATCGTGCTGATCGGGCTTGCCGCGAAGAACGCGATCCTGATCGTCGAATTCGCGCGGCAGGCGCAGGAACGCGGGCTGTCGGCCGCCGAGGCTGCCGTCGAAGCCTGCCGGCTCAGGCTGCGGCCGATCCTGATGACCGCCTTCTCGTTCATCCTCGGCGTCGTGCCGCTGATGATCGCAACGGGACCGGGCGCAGAAATGCGCCAGTCGCTCGGCACCGCGGTATTCTCCGGCATGCTCGGCGTCACCTTCGTCGGCCTGTTCCTGACGCCGGTGTTCTACGTCACGCTCAGGTCGCTGTTTTCACGGCGCAAGCCCCGTGCCGAGGCCGAACCTTCGGGGCCGGCAGAGGCGCCATCGGAGACGGCCGCCGAGTAGGGTTACGAATTCGCCGCGCGAGCGCGGTTATCACTCCAGAAAATCGGCGCGGCGCGGCAACGGCTACGATCTGCGCAACCTCGGCGTCGAGGTGCCGCGGAGACCCTGCTCGGTCTGATCCAGCCTGACAGCCGCATCCAGTTCAGCGAGACGATGCCGGGCGGAGAGGCCAATGCGATCTTCTATCTGGTCGACCAGGCGGGGCTTGAGGGCGCAACCGCGACCTCCGGAGTCCTCGCTTGCGATGTCCGCTTCCGCCCGACGCGATCACCGTGCGCCGACAGACCTGCAGGCAACTGATCAGGCGGGTGCCGGCGCCCGCGGCGTCAAGTTCGTCGCGCCGGCCGTCGTCCAATTCCTCAGGCGGCGCCTGGACGCCGGCTTTGTTTCCGTGAATCTCGCCATGCCGCATTGCACAATCGTCTCGCCTGCGCAAAATGCGGCATGATCCGCAAATCCCTCACTGTTCTGGTGATCGATGAAAACCACATCCGCGCTTCGATAATCGAAGCGGGATTGCGGGAGGCCGGGCATCAGCAGGTCACGGTCATCCACGACGTCGCCGGCATCGCGCGGCGGATCGCCGAGATCGAACCCGACGTGATCGTCATCGATCTCGAAAATCCCAACCGCGACATGCTCGAAAACATGTTCCAGCTTTCGCGCGTGGTGAAGCGGCCGATCGCCATGTTCGTCGACCGCTCGGATCAGGCTTCGATCGAAGCTGCGGTGGAAGCGGGGGTATCGGCCTATGTCGTCGACGGCCTGCGCCAGGAGCGGGTCAAGCCGATCCTCGACATGGCGATCAGCCGCTTCAACGCCTTCTCGCGCATGGCGCGCGAACTGGAAGAAGCCCGCAGCGAGTTGGAGAGCCGCAAGGTGATCGATCGCGCCAAGGGCATCCTGATGAAATCGCGCGGCCTGTCGGAGGACGCGGCCTACACGCTGCTGCGCAAGACAGCCATGAACCAGAACCGCAAGATCGCCGAAATCGCGCAGAGCCTGGTGACGGCGGCAGGGCTTCTGGATCCCGAGGAGAGTTGAGAATGGCGGCCGAGCACCGGATCAATGCTGGCTTCATGCCGCTCTTCGACAGCGCCATCCTTGTCGCGGCGAAGGAAATCGGCTTTGCTTTGCGCGAAGGCATCGACCTCACCCTCAACCGGGAAACGTCCTGGGCCAACATCCGCGACCGCATCGCCATCGGCCACTTCGATCTGGCGCACATGCTGGGGCCGATGCCGATCGCCTGCAATCTGGGGCTGACGCCGCTCGCCTCCGATACCGTCGTGCCGTTCTCGCTCGGCCTCGGCGGCAATTGCGTGACGGTTTCGAACGCGGTCTGGGCCGGCATGGCCGCGCACGGCGCCCAACCCGATCTCGATCCGGCGCGGGCCGGCAAGGTATTGCGAGCGCTGATTCGCGAACGGGCGAATGGCGGCGGCGATCCGCTGCGCTTCGCCGTCGTCCATCCGCATTCCGGGCACAATTACGAATTGCGCTACTGGCTCGCCGCCTGTGGCATCGACCCGTCGCGTGAAATCGAGATCGTCATCGTGCCGCCCCCCTTCATGGCCGACGCGCTCGCCGCCGGCAGGATCGACGGCTACTGCGTCGGCGAACCCTGGAACAGTGCCGCGGTCGTCGCCGGCACCGGCCGCATCGCCACGGTCAAGGCGGCCATCTGGAAGACCAGCCCGGAGAAAGTCGTTGGCGTGCGCAAGGCATGGGCGGAAAGAGAGCCGGACGCGCTTTCAGCCCTGCTGCGTGCGCTTCATCACGCGGCGCGCTGGTGCCAGGATCCGGCAAACCGTGACGAACTCGCGGCCCTGATGGCGCAGCCGGCCTTCCTCGGGCTTGCGCCGGCGCTGCAGATGCCGATTCTCAGCGGGCATCTGGCGCTCGGCGGCGGCGCCGAACTCACCGTCGGCGACTTCTTTCTGCCCTTCAACAAGGCGGCGAACTTCCCGTGGAAGAGCCATGCGCTGTGGTTCTACACGCAGATGGTGCGCTGGGGGCATGTCGCGCACACGCCGGAAAACCTCGCTATTGCCCGCGACTGCTACCGCCCCGATCTCTACCGCTCGGCGTTGAAGCCGCTTGGCGTGGCGCTTCCCGGTGCCAATGCCAAGGTCGAGGGCGCGCTGAAGGCCGCGACTCCGGTCGGTTCGGCGGGGGCAAGCCTGGTGCTCGGTCCCGATGGCTTCTTCGATGGCCAGATATTCGATCCCGACGAGATCGACGCCTACATTGCCGGCCAGAAATTGGCGCGCGCTGAGGCCTGATCATTTCTCCGGCATTCTTGTGCGCTGCACAAAAAATGTGCGTGCAACTGCGCTAATGAACAATCCTTGGCTTGCTCGCCCAGCGGGCCGGCGCGCCGAAGATTGTGGCATGCCGTTGATCTCATTGATGTTTGTCACCCATTCCGAAACTGGCACGGTTCCTGCTTTGTAATAGGCAGACTCTTCTCGGGTCACGGAATAGGCGTCCAATGGCGGGCGCTACAGGCAAAGCTGCCGCTCAGGTCAACACGCGATCCCGGATGGACGGACGCGCGCGGCCTGGCCGGCGGCTTTTTTTGTTTTGGTCGAACACGCAATCGACGGCGCCGATCCCAAGCCGCGCCCAACCGGAGATGACGATGACGAAAAGCACCAATAGCCATTCCGCCCAAACGGCGATCAGCCGCCGGGATTTCCTGAGGATCAGCGCGGCCACCGCGGCAACGCTGGCCGCGGCGCGTGCGCTGCTGCCCTCCGGCGCCTATGCGGCGCCCGCCGCGCCGGAAGTCACCGGCGCCAAGCTCGGCTTCATCGCATTGACTGATGCAGCACCGTTGATGATCGCCAAGGAGAAAGGCCTGTTCGAGAAATTCGGCATGCCCGATGTCGAGGTGCTCAAGCAGGCCTCCTGGGGGGCGACGCGCGATAATCTGGTGCTCGGCGGCGAAGCCAACGGCATTGACGGCGCCCATATCCTGACGCCGATGCCTTATCTGATGCACACCGGCAAGGTGACGCAAAACAAGCAGCCACTGCCGATGGCGATCGTGGCGCGGCTCAACTACGACTGCCAGGGCATTTCCGTCGCCCAGGAATATGCCAGCACCGGCGTCGGCCTCGACGCCTCCAAGCTGAAGGACGCCTTCGCTGCGAAAAAAGCCGCAGGCAAGGAGGTGAAGGCCGCCATGACCTTCCCGGGCGGCACGCACGATCTTTGGCTGCGCTACTGGCTGGCTGCCGGCGGCATCGATCCCGACAAGGACGTCTCGACCATCGTCGTGCCGCCGCCGCAGATGGTCGCCAACATGAAGGTCGGCAACATGGACGTGTTCTGTGTCGGCGAGCCGTGGAACGAGCAACTCGTCCACCAGGGCGTCGGCTTCACCGCCGCCACCACCGGCGAACTGTGGAAGGGCCATCCGGAAAAGGCGCTCGGCCTGCGCGCCGCCTTTATCGACAAGTACCCGAACGCCACCAAGGCGATCCTGATGGCCGTCATGGAAGCCCAGCAATGGTGCGAGGCAAAAGAAAACAAGGACGAGATGGCCGCCATCATCGGCAAGCGGCAGTGGATGAACGTGCCGACTGCCGACATCATCGGCCGCCTCAAGGGCGACATCAACTACGGCAATGGCCGCGTCGCCAACGGCACCGACCTCTATATGAAGTTCTGGAAGGGCGGCGTGTCCTATCCCTTCAAGAGCCACGACAGCTGGTTCCTCGCCGAAAATATCCGCTGGGGCAAGTTCGCGCCGACCACCGACATCAAAGCACTGGTCGGCCAAGTAAACCGTGAGGATCTGTGGCGCGAGGCGGCCAAGGATCTTGGTGTCGCCGCGGCCGATATTCCGGCGTCTACGTCGCGCGGCACTGAAACCTTCTTCGACGGCAAGATATTCGATCCGGAGAACCCGTCGGCCTATCTCGACAGCCTGAAAATCAAGGTGTCGGCCTGAGCCTGACAGGGATGCGCGGCAGGCGGTGGCAGCGCCGCCTGCCTTGCACCTGCCGCCAAGGAGTTTTTCGAGAAATGTCTATCCAAGCCATCGAGGACCGCAAGGTGAAGCCGTTCCCCGCACCGGCCAAGCCCGCCGAGGTCATCGCCTTGACCGCCAGGGCGCGGCGCCGCTTCGACCCGGCCGCGGTCGCCGCCAAGCTGGCCAGCACGCTGGTGCCGCCGGTCATCGTCATCACCATTATGCTCGTCGTCTGGCAGGTCGCCTGTTCGTCGCCCACAGCCAGCCTGCCACCGCCGAGCCAGGTGTGGAACGAGGCCTATGACCTGATCGCCCACCCGTTCTTCGACAATGGCCCGCAGGACATCGGACTCGCCTGGCGGGTGCTGATGTCGCTGCAGCGCGTCGCCATGGGCTTCGGCCTGGCAGCAATCGTCGGCGTCGCGCTCGGCGCGCTCGTCGGCCAGTCGATCTGGGCGATGCGCGGTCTCGATCCGGTCTTCCAGATCCTGCGCACGGTGCCGCCGCTCGCGTGGCTGCCGCTGTCGCTGGCGGCGTTCCGCGATTCCAGCCCGTCGGCGATCTTCGTCATCTTCATCACCTCGATCTGGCCCATCATCATCAACACCGCGGTCGGTGTCCGCAACATCCCCGAGGACTACCGCAACGTCGCCCGTATCCTCCGGCTCAACCAGTTCGAGTTCTTTGTGAAGATCATGGTGCCGGCGGCCGCGCCCTACATCTTCACCGGCTTGCGGATCGGCATCGGCCTGTCCTGGCTCGCCATCGTCGCCGCCGAAATGCTGACCGGCGGCGTCGGCATCGGCTTCTTCATCTGGGACGCGTGGAACTCGTCGCGCCTGCCCGACATCATTGTCGCGCTCGCCTATATCGGCGTCACCGGCTTTTGCCTCGACCGCCTGGTCGCGGCGGTCGGCGTCTTCGTCACCCGCGGCACAACGGCAAAGTGAGGAGAGGGACGATGACGGCCTATCTGAAACTCGACCACATCGACAAATCCTTCGCCCGCGGCAGTCAGGTCAGCGACGTGCTGAAGGACATCCGGCTGACCATCGACAAGGGCGAATTCGTCTCGATCATCGGCCATTCCGGCTGCGGCAAGTCGACCTTGCTCAACCTGATTGCCGGCCTGACCAAGGTCTCGGCCGGCGCCGTCCTGCTCGAAGACAAGGAGGTCGACAGCCCCGGCCCGGAACGCGCCGTGGTGTTCCAGAACCACAGCCTGCTGCCATGGCTCACCGTCTACGAAAACATCAGCCTCGCTGTATCCAAGGTCTTCGGCGGCAAAAAGAGCCGGGCCGAGCGGCATGAATGGATCATGCGCAATCTCGATCTCGTGCGGATGGCGCATGCCAAGGACAAACGTCCGGCCGAGATTTCGGGCGGCATGAAGCAGCGCGTCGGCATCGCCCGGGCGCTGGCCATGGAGCCGAAGATCCTGCTGCTCGACGAGCCCTTCGGCGCGCTCGACGCGCTGACCCGCGCGCATCTTCAGGACGCGGTGATGGATATCCATTCGAGGCTCGGCTCGACGACGATCATGATAACTCACGATGTCGACGAGGCGGTGCTGCTGTCCGACCGCATCGTCATGATGACCAACGGGCCGGCGGCCACCATCGGCGAGGTTCTTCCCGTGCCGCTGGCCCGGCCGCGTCGGCGCATTGAGCTTTCCTCCGACCGCACCTTCCTGCGCTGCCGCGAGGCGGTGCTGAAATTCCTCTACGAACGCCACCGCTTCGTCGAAGCGGCGGAGTAAGGCCATAATTGGAAACTCGTCATCATCATTGGCAAATCTGCATCGGCAATGGGCAATCTACCGCATTGCACAAATATTATGCTGCTGTGCAAGGCATTTTGACTAATCTTTGATCCGCTGCCGAGCTTGGTCAAAAGTCGCGCGGCTGCGGTTCATATTGATTTCATTCTATAATTAAGAGCGCTGTCGAATTGGCACGCTTCCTGCTTTCCAAAATGTACGGTCCGCAAGGGCCAAGTGACACGGCGTCCAATGGCGGGCGCCACAGGCAAAGCTGCCGCTCAGGTCCACACGCGCTCCCGAAATCCCGGACGCGAAGACCTGGCCGGCGGCTTTTTTGTTTTGACGCAATCGACACGCTGGTCCCAAGCGGCGCCAACCGGAGACGACGATGACGAAACGGATCGGAACTGGCGCGTCCCTCGCGGACTTCACGCGCCGCGATTTTCTGGCCGCCAGCGCGCTGACGGCGGCGCTGTTCACCGCCGCGCTCCTCCTCTTTCCCGCCGGCGCCAAGACTGACGGCAAGGGTCTCGAAGTGACCGCGCAAAGGTCGGTTTCAACCAGTTCGCCGATGCTGCGCCGCTGACAGTCGCGAACGAACAGACAAGGGCGGTGCCTCCCACGCCGCAAACCGGAGCCAGAAAATGACCGCAAATCTCCCAGCCGCGCCCAGCCAGGACAGCGCTCCCCGGCAGGCGCTTGCCATGTCCACCATCGCCTTCACCGTCTGCTTCGCGGTGTGGACGATCTTTTCAATCATCGGCGTGCGCATAAAGCAGGAGTTGGGGCTGAACGAGACGGAGTTCGGCCTGCTCGTCGGCACGCCGATCCTCACCGGCTCGCTCGTGCGTATGGTGCTCGGTGTCTGGACCGACCGTTTTGGCGGACGGCTGGTATACACCGCGACCATGCTTGCGGCGGCGGTCGCGACCTTTCTGCTCGCTTTTGCGCACACCTACGGGCAGATGCTGGTCGCCGCATTAGGCGTTGGGCTCGCCGGCGGTTCCTTCGCCGTCGGTGTCGCCTATGTCTCGCGCTTCTTCCCGGCCGGCAAGCAGGGTACGGCGCTTGGCATTTTCGGTGTCGGCAATGTCGGCGCCGCCGTCACCAAGTTCCTGGCACCGTTCGTGCTTCTCTCCTGGGGCTGGCAGTCGGTCGCGCTGATCTGGGCGGCAGCACTCGTCGTCATGGCCGCCGTCTTCTGGTTCACGACTGGCGACGATCCGGTCATCCGCGAGCGCCGCGCCGGCAAGGCAGCGCCCAAGAGAAGCTTCTTGCAGGAATTCGCGCCGCTCAAGAACCTGCAGGTCTGGCGCTTCGCCTTCTATTATTTCTTCGCCTTCGGTGCATTCGTGGCGCTCTCGCTGTGGCTGCCCCGCTACCTGATCGGCGTCTACGGCTTCGGGCTTGCGACCGCCGGCATGATCGGCGCGGCCTATTCAATACCGGCAAGTATTTTCCGCGCCTATGGCGGCGTGCTTTCCGACCGGATCGGCGCCCGCACCGTGCTCTACTGCACCTTCGCTGTCAGTGCCGTCGCGACTCTCGTTCTGTCTCTCCCCTCGGCAGACTACGTCGTGCGCGGTATCAGCGGGCCGATCGCCTTCCATTTCGAGATCGGCCCGCTCGCCTTCATAGCCGTTGCCTGTGTGCTCGGCTTCTTCATGAGCCTTGGCAAGGCCGCCGTCTACAAGCACATCCCGGCCTACTATCCGCAGAGTGTCGGCGCGGTCGGCGGCGTTGTCGGCATGATTGGCGGGCTCGGCGGCTTTGTCCTGCCAATCGCCTTCGGCGTGCTCAACGACCTCACCGGCGTCTGGTCGAGCTGCTTCATGCTGCTCTTCGTCATCGTCGCCACCTGCTTTGCCTGGATGCATCTTTCCATCCGGCGGATGGAGCGCACGGCGCCTGCCGAAGCTTCAGGCCTTTCCTACGCGGCTGAGTGAGAGCGGAGTGGATCAGGACATGACCGAGAAACTCGTCATCATCGGCAACGGCATGGCCCCCGGGCGCATGCTGGAGCATCTCCTGGAAAAGGCGCCTGGGCGCTACCAGGTCACCATCTTCAACGCCGAGCCGCGCGTGAACTACGACCGCATCATGCTGTCGCCGGTTCTGTCGGGAGAAAAGGCCTATGAGGAGATCATCATCCATGGCGACGGTTGGTACATCAAGCACGGCATCACCCTCTACAAGGGCCACAAGATCGTCGCCATCGACCGGCAGGCAAAGACCGTCACCTCCGATCATGGCGTGACCGAGCCCTACGACAAGCTCGTCATCGCCACCGGCTCGGTGCCGTTTATCATTCCGGTGCCAGGCCATGACCTGCCGGGCGTGCTCACCTATCGCGATCTCGACGACGTCCGGGCGATGATGCTTGCCGCCCAGTCGCGGGCCAAGGCTGTCGTCATCGGCGGCGGCCTGCTCGGCCTGGAAGCGGCTGCGGGTCTGAACGCGCAGGGCATGGACGTCACCGTGCTGCACGTCATGCCGACGCTGATGGAGCGTCAGCTCGATCCGGCCGCCGGATATCTCCTGCAGCGCGCCGTCGAGCAGCGCGGCATCAAGGTCATCACCAAGGCCAACACCCAGGCGATCACCGGCAACGGCAAGGTCGAGCGGGTGGAGCTTGCCGACGGCACAGTCATTCCCGCAACGCTCGTCGTCATGGCGGTGGGCATCAGGCCGAATGCGGCGCTGGCGAAGGAAGCCGGCATTGCGGTCAATCGCGGCATCGTCGTCGACGCCGGCATGCGCAGCAACGATCCCGATATCTACGCAATCGGCGAATGCGCCGAGGTCAACGGCCAGGTCTACGGGCTGGTCGCGCCGCTCTACGAGATGGCGCGCGTCGCCGCCAGCCATCTGGCCGGCAATGAGGCGGCGGCTTTCGTCCACATGGACACGCCGACTAAGCTCAAGGTCACCGGCATCGAGCTGTTCTCTCTCGGCGACTTCGCCGAGGGCGATGACCGTCAGGAGATCGTGCTGCGCGATGCCGCGGCCGGCGTCTACAAGCGCCTCGTACTCAAGGACGACCGCATCATCGGCACTGTGCTCTATGGCGAGACGGCGGACGGCGCCTGGTTCAACGACCTCAAGAAGAAGCAGACCGACATATCCGAGATGCGCGATACGCTCATCTTCGGCCAGTCCTACCAGGGAGGCGCCCCCCTGGACCCTATGGCGGCCGTTGCAGCCTTGCCGGATGATGCGGAAATCTGCGGTTGCAACGGCGTATGCAAGGGAAAGATCACCGGCGCGATCACGGCCAAGGGCTTGACCTCGCTCGACGATGTGCGCGCCCACACCAAGGCGTCGGCCTCCTGCGGCTCCTGCACCGGGCTGGTCGAAAAGCTGATGGTGCTGACCATCGGCGACAAATACAACCCCGCGGCGGTCCAGCCGATGTGCAGCTGCACCGCGCTTGGCCATGACGAGGTCCGCCGGCTGATCAAGGCCAAGGGCCTGAAGACCATTCCCGCCGTCATGCAGGAACTGGAGTGGAAGACCTCCTGCGGCTGCGCCAAATGCCGGCCGGCGCTCAACTATTATCTCGTCTGCGACTGGCCCGACGAATACGCCGACGATTACCAGTCGCGCTTCATCAACGAGCGCGTCCACGCCAACATCCAAAAGGACGGCACCTATTCGGTAGTGCCGCGCATGTGGGGCGGCGTCACCAACGCGGCCGAATTGCGCGCCATCGCCGACGTCGTCGACAAGTTCGAGATCCCGATGGTCAAGGTCACCGGCGGCCAGCGCATTGACATGCTCGGCATCCGCAAGGAAGACCTGCCGGCGGTATGGGCCGATCTCGGCCAGGCCGGCTTCGTCTCCGGCCACGCCTATGCCAAAGGACTGCGCACGGTGAAGACCTGTGTCGGCTCGGACTGGTGCCGCTTCGGCACGCAGGATTCGACCGGCTTGGGCATCCGTATCGAAAAATTCATGTGGGGCTCGTGGACCCCGGCCAAGGTCAAGATGGCGGTGTCGGGCTGTCCGCGAAACTGTGCCGAGGCGACCTGCAAGGATGTCGGCGTGATCTGCGTCGATAGCGGCTACGAGATCCATTTCGCCGGCGCCGCCGGTCTCGACATCAAGGGCACCGAAGTGCTCGGCCTGGTCAAGACCGAGGACGAGGCGCTGGAGCATATCGTGGCGTTGACGCAGATGTATCGCGAGCAGGGTCGCTATCTTGAGCGTATCTACAAATGGGCCAAGCGCGTCGGCATAGCTGAGATCAAGCGTCAGATCATGGACGATGGCGAGAAGCGCAAAGCCTATTTCGACCGCTTCGTCTTTTCGCAGAAATTCGCCCAGGTCGACCCATGGTCGGAACGTGCTTCCGGCAAGGACAAGCATGAATTCCGGCCGATGGCTTCGGTCGGCTTTGCCCAGGCGGCGGAGTAGGCGCGTGTTGCCGAAAAGTGGAATGCGGTTTTCGGACAAGAACACGCGCAAAAGAGGAATGGCCACATGAATTGGGTATCGATCGGCACGCTCTCGGACATTCCGCGTCGCGGCGCGCGCTGCGTCGCCACGCCGGAAGGAAAGATCGCCGTCTTTCGCACGGCCGACGATCAGGTCTTTGCCATCGACGACCATTGCCCGCACAAAGGTGGGCCGCTCAGCCAGGGCATCGTCCATGGCACGGCGGTGACCTGTCCCTTGCACAATTGGGTGATCTCGCTGGAGACAGGCAAGGCGCTCGGCGCGGACGAGGGCGCGGTGCGCACCATTGCGGTGCGGATCGACGGCGAGCGGCTGTTCATTGCGCTGGAAGCGCTGGCCAGCCGCGCGGCGTGAACCATGCAGATTGATGAAGCGCGCGAGGTGAGGACCACCTGCCCCTATTGCGGGGTGGGTTGCGGCGTGCTGGCGAAGGTCGCCGCGGACGGTGAAATAACCGTTCGCGGCGACCCGGACCACCCGGCGAATTTCGGCCGGCTCTGCTCCAAAGGCTCGGCGCTGGCTGAGACCATCGATCTCGACGGCAGGTTGCTATACCCGGAGATCCACGGTCGCCGCACCGACTGGGACGAAGCGCTCGACCTTGTCGCTTCGACCTTCTCGCAAACCATTGCCGAACACGGCCCTGGTTCGGTCGCCTTTTATGTTTCCGGCCAGTTGCTGACCGAGGACTATTACGTCGCCAACAAGCTGATGAAAGGCTTTATCGGCTCGGCCAATATCGACACCAATTCGCGCCTGTGCATGGCCTCGTCGGTCGCCGGCCACCGCCGCGCCTTTGGCTCGGACACCGTTCCGGGAAATTACGAGGATCTGGAACTTGCCGACCTGATCGTGCTGGTCGGCTCCAATCTCGCCTGGTGCCATCCGGTACTCTACCAGCGCATAGCCGCCGCCCGGGAAAAGCGGCCCGAGATGAAGGTGGTGCTGATCGACCCTCGCCGCACCATGACCTCAGACATCGCCGACATGCATCTGGCGATCGCGCCTGATGGCGACGTCGCTTTGTTCACCGGCCTGCTCGCCTATCTCGGCCAGCACAATGCGCTGGACCGCACCTATATCACGGCGCACACGACCGGCTTCGGGCAAGCGCTTTTCGCCGCCTCGGCGCTCGATCTTGCCGGCATCGCGGCTGCCACGGGTCTCAGTGAGGACGAACTGGCCCGCTTCTACAGCCTGTTTGCCGCGACGGCGAAGACGGTGACCGTCTACAGCCAAGGCGTGAACCAGTCGTCTGCGGGCACCGACAAGGTCAACGCCATCATCAACTGCCATCTGGCCACCGGCCGCATAGGCAAGCCCGGCGCCGGGCCGTTCTCGGTGACCGGCCAGCCCAACGCCATGGGCGGCCGTGAGGTCGGCGGCATGGCCAACATGCTGGCCGCCCACATGGAGATCGAAAACCCCGAGCACCGCGAACGCGTGCAGCGCTTCTGGAATGCCCCAACCGCCGCCGAAAAACCCGGCCTGAAAGCGGTCGAGATGTTCCAAGCGGTGGCCGACGGACGCATCAAGGCGCTGTGGATCATGGCCACCAACCCCGTCGATTCGATGCCGGACGCCGATGCCGTCGAGGCGGCGATCAAGGCCTGCCCGTTTGTTGTGGTGTCGGACGTGCTGGCCAAGACCGACACGGTCCGCCACGCCCATGTCCGGCTGCCGGCCACCGCATGGGGCGAAAAGGATGGCACCGTCACCAATTCGGAGCGCCGCATCTCGCGCCAGCGAGCCTTTTTGGCCACGCCCGGTGAGGCAAGGCCAGATTGGTGGATCATCGCTGAAGTCGCCAAGCGGATGGGCTTCGGCGAGGCTTTTTCGCATGTGTCGCCGGCCGACATCTTCGCCGAGCATGCCGCGTTGTCGACATTCGAGAATGACGGGGCACGCGATTTTGATATAGGCGCGTATGGCGATATCGGTGCAGAGGCCTATGAGGATCTTCTGCCGTTCCAATGGCCAGCGCCGGCCTCACCCTCCCCCTTGAGGGGAGGGTCGGCACGCGCGTTGAGCAAAGCGAAACAAGCGGGACGGGGTGGGGTCGGTGGTGAAGTCTCGACCTCTCCGGGTCGCCCCACCGAGGTGGAGGCCGTCGCAGATGACCCCCTCTGGCCTGCCGGCCATCTCCCCCTCAAGGGGGGAGATCAGCCTGCTGCTCGGCTATCGCCAGTCTCCCAGGTTGATGAGTGGGCGCAGCCGGCAAAACTGTCAATCTCCCCCCTTGAGGGGGAGGTGGCCGGCAGGCCAGAGGGGCGCGCGCGGCGCCAGCCGGAGGACAAAAGCACCCGCTTCTTCGCCAACGGCAATTTCTACACACCCGACGGCAAGGCACGCTTCATTGCCATCCGCCCAGCCGCACAAACCCGCACCAGCCCGGACTTCCCGCTGGTGCTCAACACCGGGCGCGTGCGCGACCATTGGCACACCATGACGCGGACCGGCAAGAGCCCGCGCTTGTCGCAGCACATGGCCGAACCGTTCGTCGAAATCCACCCGTCGGATGCGCAGCACTTCGGCATCGGCGATGCCGAGATCGTCCGCGTCTCGACTGCCCATGGCGAGGTGCTGGTCCGCGCCCTGGTGACGGTGCGCCAACGCCAAGGCTCTGTATTCGTACCGATGCACTGGACCGATCAGTTCTCCGCCCGCGCGCGCGTCGATGCACTGGTCGCGCCGACGACCGATGCGATTTCAGGCCAACCGGCCTCGAAGAATGTTGCCGCACGCATCGAGCGGTTCGCCGCCACAGCCTTCGGCTTCGCCGTGCTTGCCGAACGGCCCGCATCGATCGACGCCGATTACTGGAGCCTCGCCCGCGGCCCCGCCGGCTGGCGGCTTGAAATTGCGCTGCAGGACAGCCGCGACTGGACCGGGTTTGCCGCCGCGCTATTAGGCATGGAAGGCGAGACGCTCGCCTATCACGACATCGCCGGCGGGCACCATCGCTTCGCCCGTTTCGCAGGCAATAGGCTGGTCGGCGCGCTCTATCTTGCGCCTACCCCGGTGGCGGTGTCGCGCGGCTGGGCGGTCGAACAACTTGGCGCTGACCATGCCAATCGGCAGGCGCGGCTGGCGATTGTCGCCGGGCGGCCGGGCGGCAACAGCGTCGACCGCGGTGCCATCGTCTGCGCCTGTTTCGGGGTTGGTGCCAACCAAATCGCGGAAGCGGTACGCGGCGGCTGTACCAGCGTCGCGGCAATCGGCGCCGCCCTTCACGCCGGCACCAATTGCGGCTCTTGCCGCGCCGAGATCAAGACCATTATCGACGGGCGGCGTCTGCAAGCTGCGGAGTGAATGCGCCGAGGAACTCTGCCGTGCCGCTGCATGATGCTTACTAGCAATTTACAAACCATGGGCTACCAACGTTCTGACTTCGATTCGCTCGGAACGGGAGCCTCATGAGCAAAGCCCTGACCTCATTCGCGCTTGCCGCCGCGCTGACGGCCTTGCTGATGGCGCTCTGCCTGATGGTGGCCAGGCATGGCTATCCCTATGGCGCGATCGGTGCCAAGCGCTTGAGCGACATCGCCGATGCGGGGACGTTCATTCCGCTCGCGGCGATGTATTTTTTCAGCGCACTGCTGATGATGGTTCTGCCGATCAGGCTCGCTGGCATCGTCCTGACACATGCCGCCGATGCGATCTTCTGGACGGTCATCGTGTTGTTTGCGGTCATCGTTGGATGTCTCGCCGCGAGATTTGCTTTCGGTCAGCGCGATGTGCTCCCGCCACTGCTGAACTGGCGGTTCCTGTTTGTCGCAGCCGTCGTCGGATGCCATCTCTTCATCAACGAGCTGCGCCGGAACATCCTGTTGCGAAGCCTGTTCTTCGTCGTCTTCGCCGCAGCGACACTGGCCTGCCTGTTTTGGTCCTTCACCATCTGAGCATGTGCGACCCGTCGGGCAGACGGCCTAATTCTTGTCGACCGGCTTCGAACGCATTCGCGAAACGGTCTCACGCTCGGCCCGCTTCGAACGCATCGGCGGCAGGCCGCGGTCGACCAGGTCCATGTCTTCCAGCACCATGTCGCCCATCCGCTTGAAAGCGATGTCGAGCGCACCGGCCCGGTGGGCGGAGCGCAGGAACCCCGGCAATGTGCGGACCGGGTGATCCTGGGCAAGCGGCTCCTCAGGAAAAACATCGCTGGCGGCGACGATATGGCCGCTGCGGACGATGTCCATCAGTGCCGGGAAATCGACCACGCCGGCTCGGCTGAGCAGGATGAAAGCGGCTCCCTTGCGCATCCTGGCAAACGCCTCGGCGCCGAGGAAGCCCTGGTTTTCGCTAGTCACGGAAGCGACGACGAAGACGAAATCGCTGTTCGACAGAACGTCATCGAGAGAGGCCGGCTCGACGCCGTTTTCGATCAGGATCGACGGCGGCAGCCACGGGTCGAAGACCTTTGTCCGCGTGCGAAAGCCTGACAGCAGCCGGTTGAGCGCACGGCCAAGATCGCCGAAGCCGATAATGCCGACATCCGCGCCGGAAAGAAGGCGTGCCGTCCGGTTGCCGGCGCCGCCCCACAGCTCCTTGCCCTGACGAAATGCGAGATCGGCGTCGACGATGCCGCGGGCGAGGTTGAGCGCCATGGCAAGGCCGAGCTCGGCCACCGGTTCGGCAAACACCAGCCCGGTGGTGACGACATGGATGCCGCGCGAAAACAGCGTCTCGTAGGGCATGTTGTTGATGAGGTTGCTCTCGACATTGAAGATGCAGCGCAGCGCCTTCATTCTTTCCAGCGTCTCCGGCGCGATAGGTGGCTGGCCGACGATGTAGCGCGCCTCGGCAAGGATATCGGCCGGCAGCGCCGCCACCGCTTCGGGCGATATTTCGATGATGCGGTATTTCGATCGAAATTTCGCCAGCGCAGCCGGCGTGAAGATCAGGTCGAGCGTGCGCGGTTCGGGTGCGCTGATCACCAGTGGCAAGGCGCTGTCGGACATGATGATTTCCTCCCGTGCGATCCGCGTCGCACCACACTAGAATCGTCTTCCCCGCCCCGACACCTATCACATGCCTGTCGAGGAGGAGAAGTTTGCCTGGCTTCGGCCTTGCGGTGCAGCGGTCGGTGGTCCAGATAGACGGCGATCGAAGGACGACAAGGAAGACAGCGACATGATCCCGTTTCGAAAGAACCTCATCGATGGAGAGTGGGTAGGCGATGCCGGCTCCCGTAACATCAACCCGTCCAATCTCGACGACGTGGTCGGCGAATATGCATCGGGAGGCGCCGAGCACGCCCGGCAGGCCATCGCGGCGGCGAAGGCGGCATTTCCCGCGTGGTCCCGATCGGGCCTGCTGGCCCGCCATGCGGTGCTGAGGAAGGCGTCGGACGAGATCACCGCGCGGGAAGATGAAATCGGCCGGGCGTTGGCGCGCGAGGAAGGCAAGACGCTGGTCGAGGGCATCGGCGAGACTGTCCGCGCCGCCCAGATATTCGACTTCTTCGCCGGCGAGACGCTGCGCCTGTCGGGCGAGCTGGTGCCGAGCGTGCGGCCCGGCGTCGGCGTCGAGATCACCCGTGAAGCGGTCGGCGTCGTCGGCATCATCACGCCGTGGAATTTTCCGATCGCCATTCCGGCTTGGAAAATCGCTCCGGCGCTGGCCTACGGCAACACCATCGTCTTCAAGCCGGCGGAACTCGTTCCGGAGAGCGCCTGGACTATTGTCGACATCCTACACCGCGCCGGGCTGCCCAAGGGTGTGCTCAACCTGGTGATGGGCAAAGGTTCGGTGGTCGGCCAGGCCATGCTCGACAGTCCTGACCTCAACGCGATCACCTTCACCGGATCGGTCGGCACCGGCAAGCGCGTCGCCGCCGCCAGCGTCGAGCACATGCGCAAGTTCCAGCTCGAAATGGGCGGCAAGAACCCGCTTGTCGTGCTCGACGATGCCGACCTTGCCGTCGCTGTCGACTGCGCCATCAACGGTGCCTACTTCTCGACCGGCCAGCGCTGCACGGCGTCGTCACGGCTGGTGGTGACGGACGGCATTCACGACCGCTTCGTCGAGGCGCTCAAGGACCGCATGGCCAAGTTGGTCGTCGGCGACGCTCTCGATGCCAAGACCCAGATCGGGCCGGTTGTCGACCAGAGCCAGTTGAAACAGGACGAGGACTATATCGCCATCGGACGTCAGGAAGGTGCCGATCTCGCCTTCGGCGGCGAGCGGCTCGATCGTGAAACCCGCGGCTTCTATTTGCAGCCGGCGCTGTTCACCGAAACCACCAACGCCATGCGCATCTCGCGCGAGGAGATTTTCGGACCGGTCGCCAACGTCATCCGCGTCAAGGATTATGACGAGGCGCTGGCGGTGGCCAACGACACGCCGTTCGGCCTGACCTCCGGCATCTGCACCTCGAGCCTCAAGCATGCCACGCACTTCAAGCGCAATTCGGAAGCCGGCATGGTCATGGTCAATCTGCCGACGGCGGGCGTCGACTTCCACGTGCCTTTCGGCGGGCGCAAGGGATCGAGCTACGGCCCGCGCGAGCAGGGCCGCTATGCCGCAGAGTTCTACACCACGGTGAAGACCGCTTACACGTTTTCCGGCTAAGAAAAGGCGGCAGACCAGCCAGGCAGCGAGCAAGTCGATGGCATCTGAGAATACGGACCTGACCTGGCTCAATCCGCCGCCGCACCACGCCTTCGGCAACAATACGGTGCATGTACGGACCGGCGAGGAGACCGACTTCTGGCGCGAGACGTTCTACGGCTTCTGGCGCGACAATGGCCATTTCCTCTATCGTGAGGTCGAGGGCGATTTCAGCGCCGAAGTCACGGTCAAGGGGCACTATGAGGTGCTTTACGATCAGGCCGGGCTTATGGTCCGCCTGAGCGAGACGCACTGGATCAAGGCCGGCATCGAATACACTGACGGGCTGATGTATTTTTCCGTCGTCGTCACCAACGATGCCTCCGACTGGTCGCTGGCCAGCATACCGGCCGATCCGGACGGGGTCAGGATCCGCCTGACCCGCCATGCCGAGACGGTCCGCGTCCAGTATCGCGACGCATTCGACAAGCACTGGAAACCGGTGCGGCTTGCCTATTTCCCCCCGTCGAAAACGGTCGATGTCGGCATGATGTGCTGTTCGCCGCAGCGCGAGGGCTTCGAGGTGACATTCAGCGATTTTTCGATCGGCCCGCCGATCTCGCGAGAACTTCACGACTAAGGCGCCGCGATCCGGTCGCGCGGTTTGCGTCCGGCCTGCCTCAGTAGGTCGCCCGGCCGCCGGAGACGTCGAAGACGGCCGCCGTTGTGAACGAGCATTCCTCGGACGCGATCCAGCAAATCAGCGCCGCCACCTCCTCGACCTCGCCGAACCGCGCCATTGGTATTTTGGACAGCATAAAGTCGATGTGTTGCTGGCTCATCTGCTGGAAGATCGCGGTGCGCACGGCCGCCGGCGTGACGCAGTTCACCGTTACTTTGGTCTTGGCCAGTTCCTTGCCGAGCGATTTGGTCATGCCGATCACCGCCGCCTTGGAGGTGCTGTAGGCCGAGGCGTTCGGGTTACCTTCCTTGCCGGCAATCGAGGCGATGTTGATGATCCTGCCGTAATTGCGTTCGAGCATATGCGGGACCAGCGCCTTGTTGCAGAAGAAGACGCCGTTGATGTTGATGTCGGTGACCCGGCGCCAATCCTCCACCGAATACTCCCAGGTCGTCATGTTCGGCCCGGTGATGGCAGCACTGGTGACAAGGACATCGACCGCGCCAAGCGCTTCGATCGTCTCTCCGGCGGCGGCTTCGACCGCTATGGGGTCGGCGACGTCTAAGGTGACGCTGTGCAGGCCTGGAACAATGGCCTTGGCCTGCTCGATCTGGGCGGCATCGCGATCCCAGACCGAAACACGCCCGCCTTCGCCAGTGATCCTTTGCGCGACGGCCAGGCCGATGCCTGAGGCGCCGCCGGTGATAACAGCAGATCGTCCGGCAAATCGTCCCGCGAAACTCATCGGCATGTGGTCTTCCTCCCAATTGGCGGCGAATGTGAAGTCAACGGCGGACAAGTTCAAGCGCGGACTTGCAACCTCAGAACAGCTTATGATGGGCCAGCACCGGTCAATTGTACGGCACTGCCTTCTGGCCAAATCGTCTCGCCCGGTATGGAGAGAACGGCTGGAACGACGCGCCCGGTTGGCATCCGGGTGACAGGCGGCGCCGGATGGGTTATATTGCACTGCACAATGCGAGCGCCTGCCGGCGAGGCTCCCATCGATCCGACGAATCGGCCCACGAGCGGCCCATGAAATCGGCATTGAGCTGCAAGGACGGAAAACCGCTATCGAGATGAAGATTCCAAAATCTCTGTTGATCGATCCGGACAAGAACACGGTCTATGGCAGCTTTGCCGTTGCCGTCTCGATCTGGGCGTTTTCCTACTCGACCATTTTCGGCCAGGCCATGATCCTGGCCTACTATGCAGTCTGGCTACCGCTCATCCTGGTCGACTACCGCAAGATATTAAGGCACGCTTCCAGCGCCTGGCTTCCGCTGGCCTTTGCAACCTATGTCTGCTTCTCGGTGTTCTGGTCGGCGGCTCCCGGCACCACGGCAAGAACGGCCGTCCAATATTGCTCCCATATCGCCTGCGCCTACATTGCCGCGCGCACCGTCAGCGTCCGGACCTTGACCATAGGCGCCCTGATCGGGATTTTCGTCGTCCTGCTCTACTCGCTCAAGGTCGCGAGCTATTCCTACGATGTTCTCGATGGGACGTATAATTTCGTCGGCGCGTTCAGCTCCAAGAACCAGATCGGCTTTGTCGCATCGCTTGGCATCTATTTCTGCGTTGTCTACCTGGCCTTTCTCAGGCGCGGCCGGATAAGCTGTTTGTTGATCGTACCGATTGTCCTTCTATCGGGCTATCTGCTGGTGGTGTCGCATTCCGCCACTTCGATGGCATCTACCCCCGCGGTTCTCGCTCTGGTCGCCCTGCTTTCCATCGGCAAGCTGCTTTCGCTCCGCCATCGCCGGGTAATTTTCATAATCGGTGCGGGCGGGCTGGTCTCCTGCACCGTGATTGCGCTGAATCTCGGGCTGATGGACTTTGTCCTTGGCCTTTTCGGCAAGGATTCGACGCTCACCGGACGAACCTACCTCTGGCAACAGGGCTGGAATGCCGCGCAGCAATCGCCCATCCTCGGCGTCGGCTACGCGGCTTATTGGGTGCAGGGCTTCTCCGAGGCCGAGCGGCTGTGGAACGAATTCTATATCGCCGCGCGAAGCGGCTTCCACTTCCACAACACCTACATCGAGACCTTGGTGGAACTCGGCTTCGTCGGCGCGACACTGCTTTCGCTGATCATCCTGCGCACGCTCTGGGGTCACGTCTCGGCGCTGATATTCAGGACATGGCAAGCCGACTCCGTGATTCTTGCCGGCGTCATGGTGCTTCTGTTCATCCGATCCTTCGTCGAGGTCGAGACCCTCAATCCCTACATCATGGGATCGTTCCTGCTGTACTACAGCTACTTCAAGCTGGTGAGGGTGCCGGCCGTCGCTCCTTCCCGGTGGAGCGCCGTGAACCATCTTGAGGAACCGGACGCCGTGCGAGGCTAGAGCGGGCGGATCCAGGCGGTTCGTTGCCCGAAGGCCGCCTTGTTTTCTGACCCATAAGATCCCAAACGCAAAAACCCCGCAGACCGCTGCCTGCGGGGTTGGTGCTTTGCTCCGGTGGAAAGAAGCTACTGGATGGCCAGGGGCGCCGGTTTGACCTTGATCACGTCCCCTGGCAGCACCGGCGTGTCTTCATCGGCGGTGATTTCGCTGGTCTTGCCGTCGACCACCCGCACCAGGGAAAATGATAAGGCCGCTGGTTCGTTGTTGCCGTAGAATTGCGGCATGGGGCTGCCCGACAAGGCTTCGGACATCAAGGCCTTTTCCATATTCAGCTTCAGCGTCACCTCGTTGAGATCGGCTTCCGTCTGTTGCCGGTCGGTCGCGAGGCTGGAGTTCTGGGTATTCTCGAGATCGATGGCGTCCTGGGTGGCCTTGCTGATCGACTGCTTGGCCGTGAGAATCGCCGTTTCGTAATCCAGGATCTGGCCCTCGAGATCGGCGATGGTTTGCTGCGAGTTCAAAACCCGCGTGTTGACGACCAGGCCCTTTTGCGCCAGCGAGCCGATGCCGTTGAGCTGCTCCTTCGCCAGATCAACCTGCTTCTGCTGGTTGACGATCTTTTTCTGCAGCGAATCGATCTCGCTCTGCAGCAGCGCCTTCAAATCGTCGAGCGCCTGCAAGCGCAGCTTGAGTTTCTTCTGGTCGGCCGCCAGGATCGCCGTCTCATCGGCAACGATGCTGGGCAGCTTCGGATCGTCGGCCACCTCTTTCGGCACCGCGAATGCCGGCTTGTCCGCCAGTTCCGCTTCGATGCGGGCGCGCTTGACGGTCAGCCTGACCAATTGGTCTTGTAATACGTCGAAATTGCCCTTCGCATTGATCAGGTCGCGGTCGTAGCGCTGCCCGCTCTCCGGGTTCCGCCGGGCTCCGCCGGCAATGCTCATCGCTTTCAGCACGGACAACCCAGGCACACAAGGATACTGGCCGGGCGATTGCACCTCGCCGGAGATGTAGAATGGCCGGTACTGTGCCATTTCGACGGAAGCCTCCGGCTTGTCGGCCAGAGCGAGCTTGCGCTGCAGCGCCTCGCCGAGCGATGCGGCGATCTCCGAAGTCGTCTTGCCGGATGCGGGCATCTCGCCGACGAAGGGAACCGACAAGGTTCCAGCGGGCCCGACCGTGTATTCTCCATTGATGGCCGACCAGTCACGGAACGTGCCTTCGACGGTCTGCCATTCCGCCACGCGAATGGTCAGCTTGTCCTGTGCTCCTAGGCGATAGTCGTCGGCGAAGGCAAACTGTGGCAAGGCGAGCGACAGCGTCAGGCCGGTCGCCATTGTAAGGCAAGTCGTCAAAAGCCGTACTCGCCGCATGCGTCTGGAGAGAATACCGGTGCAAAAAATATCGATTATATCTGCTTTCAACTGAGCGTTTCCGATCTGGTTTGCCCCGCCCGATGAGCTGCCGATGCCTGAGTTAGGGGCCTGAGTTCCAGGCCCGAATTCTGGACAGTCGCTCCTCGATGCACGGCCAGCAAGCGGCCGTCAGTAGCAGCCTCGCGACATCCAGACCGCGGGTACGGTCTTGATGATGATGCGGATGTCTTCGAACATCGACCAGTTCTCGACATAGTGCCTGTCGAATGCGACGCGGCTGTCATACGAAACATCGTTGCGTCCGCTGACCTGCCACAGCCCTGTCAGGCCGGGGCGCGATTTAAGATAATAGACGGCCGAATTGCCATAAATCTCCAGCTCATCGCGCACCACGGGACGAGGCCCGACCAGGCTCATATCCCCCTGCAGGATGTTGATGATCTGCGGCAACTCATCGAGGCTGAGCTTCCTCAGCACCGCTCCGACGCGCGTGATCCGCGGGTCGTTCTTCAACTTGCGGGTCGCTATCCATTCGGCGTTGGCCTCCGGATTCGCGGCGAGATAGGCAGCAAGCACCCGCTCGCCGTCTGGAACCATGGTGCGGAACTTGAGGCACGGAAAAATCCGTCCTCCGCGGCCGATCCGGCTGTGACCATAGAAAATCGGCCCGCCATCGGAAAACCTGACAAGCAGCGCTATCATCACGAACAGCGGGCTGAGAGCGACCAGGCCGATCAGCGAACCGACAATATCGAAGCTGCGTTTGAGCAGGCCGCCAATCGGTGGCGGAAAATCGACGCCGGCCTGCGAAAAATCCGCATCGGCCGGCTTGGCTACGTCCCTCATGCGTAAACTCCATACGTTGAACGGATGGTTTACCGCACGATACCAAAAAAATGTTGCAGCGCAACACACAATTTCCCAGACGGCTGTAATAGTCGCGTCATGAACTGACTAAATAATAAACTCGTCCTGCACAAAATTTCGCCTTTATGTCGCAAAAGAGACAGATTATGGGCAATTTTGGAAAAACTAGTCCTATTTTGGGGCTGATTTTAGGCGAATCGCTCTTTATACCCTCCTGTGGAGCTTTGCCGTCATTTAGAATTTCAAGATAATGACTGATGTTATGCTAAAATACTATTCAATATTATAAATCTTACTGGAGTGAGTCGATATCCGGCAATCAGTGTGATGCCGACGTGTGCGTTGCACCATGGCAGAGTCGATCCCGAGGATTCGTTTAAAATTTATTGCGCAGCTGCCCTTGCCGCCTATTGCGCGGCTCAATAGAGTTGCAAATTGTTTCTGTCGGACTATGGACAGATTGGGCTAGGCCGGAAGCAACCGGCCAGAAGCGGGCAACCTAAATAAGCTCGCAGAGTTTAAGGGAGGTGCTCGGGGTGGGCTTGTCGACATTTTTTCCCGAGCCGGTTGATGGGCTATCGGGTATGTCACTGCCAAAGTTCATTATCGGAATGTGTTTTGCGCTGGCGATCGTGATCGTCTGGTCCTATTTAGGCGGCGCCTCGCTCGGTACGACGCTGTTTCGTGTCATCGGCTGCGCTATAGTCATCCAACTGGGTTATTTTCTGCTGGTCTTTGCCATGGTTGCCAGAAATGCCCCGACCCCGGCCGACAAAATCCGCGACGCTGAACGAAAGCTGAGTTCGAACGAAGCGGCCGAAGCCGAGAAACTCAGCGCCAGGAGAGGCCTTCACTGATTTCGGGCCTGGCCGCGGTCTGCGATGTCCATGTGACCTGTGGTTAAGCTCGCCGGTCCCCTGACGAATTGCTCACCTCAACGACACGGGCAGTCGGCATTCCTGTTCTTTCAATTCCTTGACACTGCGGGCCTCGACGCGCTCGCTCCGCCCCGCCGCCGTCCGGTCGGCGAGGATCAGCAACTGGTTTCTGCCAGTTGAGCGCTCTGATGGAGCGTGTAGGAACGGCTCTGCCAAGCGGCGCATTTCTGGAGCCATCCCGATTGAGGCTCGCCGCCTACCCAACCGGGCCATGACACCCAGCAAAATGAAAAACTGGACGGCGCCGATGATTTTGGCGATGCTTGCTTCGCACTTGCAGCATAGGCGTTTGGGCCGATGCATTTCAGGATGGGCGGTGGGGCATTGAGCGGACGGGGCGAGGAAATCCGCAACGGCTTCTGCAACCGAGAGGCATGTCTATGACATCATTCCAGGTCTGCGTGATCATCGCCGCCCGCAATGCGGCGCGGACAATCCCGGCTGCCATTGCATCGGCATTACGCGAGCCTGAGGTTGCGGAGGTTGTCGTCGTCGACGACGCGTCCACCGACGATACCGCGAAAGTCGCCCACGCGGCCGGCGACGGCACGGGCCGTCTTTCCGTCATCCGCTTCGATGCCAATCGCGGCCCATCCTTTGCACGCAACGCCGCGATTGCCGGTTCCAGGTCGCCGTTCATCAGCATTCTGGACGCTGATGATTTCTTTTTCGAAGGCAGGTTTCACAGACTGTTCGCCAGCACCGATTGGGATTTCGCCGCAGACAACATCATGCTTGTCAGGGATGACGCGGCAACCGACGTTTCGAAAATCGTGGCTCCACCGTTCTCGCCCGAGCCGGAATTCCTCGATTTCGAGGGTTTCATCGACGCCAACATCTCCAGGCGCCGTGTGCAACGAGGGGAACTGGGGTTCCTCAAACCCGTGATCAGCCGCGCCTTCCTCGATCGGCATGGGCTGCGCTACGACGAGAAGCTGCGCCTGGGTGAAGACTATGAACTCTATGCGCGCGCGGTTGCCCTTGGCGCGCGCTTCAAGGTCATCAAATCCTGTGGCTACGGCGCGATCGTGCGCGCCGATTCGCTGAGCGGACGGCACAAGACCCAGGACCTGAAGCATCTGGCCGATGCCGACCTGGCACTGCTTGCGATCGACAGTTTGCCGGAGGCATCGAAGGCTGCGCTGAGAAGGCACGAGCGGCACATCCGCGACAAATACCGGTTGCGGAAGTTTTTAGACGTGAAGGCTGAGCGCGGGTTGGCACCGGCCGCGGCCTACGCCTTGGCCGGCTCGTCCAACCTCACAGCCGTCGTCCGCGGCGTTGCCTCCGACAAGCTGGATGCGCTGTTTCGCCGCGCTGGTCTCGCTGCGAAGCGTCAGCATGTGCCGCCGCTGCGCTTCCTCATGGCCGGAACCAGCACGGCCAACGAAAGCTAGGCACGTCAACGTGCGATGGCGGTAGCCACTCCCTTACCCTTCGGTCGGCTCGCACCATTTCAACGAGATTCATGAGTTTACGATCTAGGTGGTTGCCTATGCGCGCAGGGAATGGCAATCTATGTTGCGGTGCAGCAATTTTGGACGGCCAACCGAACTGGCCCGAGACATACCCTGTCGGAGGAGCTGGACGATGCAAGAAATGTCTTTTGAATGTGGACGGGCACTAAGGCCGTTCACCAGCTCGACGATGATGGGGCGCTGACTGCATGGCCTCGATCTTTCGCTTCCGGTCGAGAGATCCGGCGCGCGACACGCAGACCGACACCTCGCGCCTTGATCGGTTGGCAAAGCTGCTGGACCAGATCTCGGCCGAAGTCGAGGCGGAGAAGAGCGGCCTTGAGAACCGCTACAGGACAACGGCTACCAATGCCGCCTTTCTGGTTGAGGCGATGGAGAACGGAGCGGTCTCCTCTCGCAGGTCTTCCGAAGTCGGCGAACTGACCAGGTCGATTCTGAATTGCGAGCGGCGCATCGCAGCGCTGTCGCGCCAGATGCAGAAGATGAAGGATCTCCGTCATTCGCTGGATGAAATCTTCGAAGAGAAGCGGCAGAACGGTCCCGACATAAGGACCGATTTGTGAAGCCCGCCGATTCCGGCACAGGCTGAGCGAACACCCGGGTCGGCGCAATGGTTTTAGGCACAAGACGGAGCTTGGGAGCGACAGAGGTCAAGATCAGGTTGTTTCGTCACGGTTCGAACGATCGCTTTGGGGGCGCACAGCACAAGGTGAGTTTGATATGAACGCAGATCTTAAAAGCACGCCCGCCCCGGCAACCGGAGGCACCCCGTTCACGCGCCCGATCCCAGGCAAGCTGCGGCGGCTCCGTTCAGACGGCGCGTTTCTGCTGGTCGTTCTCGGCAGTCTGGTTGCGGGCCTGGTGCCCGCCGGCGCGCAGGATCTCCCAACCGCGCCGTCCTTTGTCGATGATTTCACCAGCCTCAGTCGCGCGCGCTGGTACATTTCCGACGGCTGGACGAACGGCAAGCATCAGAACTGCACCTGGTCCAAAAACCTGATCGGGCTTTCCGACGGCATGCTGACGCTCGGTTTCGAGAAGCGCAAGCTGAAGGATCGCGAATTCGCCTGCGCCGAGATCCAGACCAAGCAGCGCTTCGGCTACGGTACCTACGAGGCGCGGATGAAGACCGACACGGGCTCTGGCGTCAACGCGGCATTCTTCAGCTTCGTCGGCGATGCCGACAAGCAGCCGCATGATGAAATCGACTTCGAGGTGCTGACCAAGGACACGTCCAAGGTTCAGGTCAACGCCTACATAGCCGGCAAAGGCAAGAACGAGAAACTGGTCGACGTCGCCGGCGGCACCGACAAGGCCTTCAACGACTACGCCTTCGTCTGGGAAAAGGACCGGCTGCGCTGGTACGTCAACGGCAAGCTTGTCCACGAGATCACCGATCCGGCGAAGCTGCCCACCCATTCGCAAAGGATCTATTTCAGCCTGTGGGGCAGCGATACGATGAAGGGCTGGATGGGGCCGTTCTCGGATCCGGGCCGCAAGCTCACCATGCAGGTGGATCGTGTTGCATTCACTGCACTTGGCCAGCCCTGCCAATTCCCCGAATCGCTGGCATGCAAGACAAACTAGAAGCGCATCTGAACCGGCCGGGCCGAAGGTGGTCGGAAAACCGAAGCTAGAACAGGCCCGAAGCCTTGAACAGGGATGAAACCGAATGAATTTGACTGTCTTTGGAATCGGCTATGTCGGTCTTGTACAGGCGGCGGTGCTTGCCGAAGTCGGCCATCAGGTGGTCTGCGTCGACATCGATGCAAAAAAGGTCGAGCGGCTCAACCAGGGTCATGTCCCGATCTTCGAGCCTGGGCTCGAAAACATGGTCAAGGAGAACCATGCCGCCGGCCGCATCAAGTTCACCACCGACGCCGCCGCGGCGATCAAGCATGGCCAGATCCAGATGATCGCCGTCGGCACGCCGCCGGGCGAGGATGGTTCGGCCGACCTCAAATATGTGCTGGCCGTCGCCGAGGCCATCGGTCGTGAGATGGACGAGCCCAAGATCGTCGTCGGCAAGTCGACCGTGCCCGTCGGCACCTGCGAAAGGATAAAGGCCAGGATCGCCGCAACGCTGAAGGCGCGCGGGCGCGAGGATCTGGCTTTCGACGTCGCCTCCAATCCGGAATTCCTCAAGGAAGGGTCCGCTGTGAGCGACTGTATGAAGCCCGACCGGATCATCGTCGGCACCAGCAACGAGGACACCGAGGCGGTGATGCGCGAGCTCTACGCGCCGTTCAACCGCAACCACGAAAAGATGATCGTCATGGATGTGCGCAGTGCCGAGTTCACCAAATACGCGGCCAATTGCATGCTGGCGACCAAGATCAGCTTCATGAATGAAATGGCCAACCTGGCCGAGCAACTGGGCGCCGACATCGAGGAAGTCCGCAAGGGCATCGGCAGCGACCCGCGGATCGGCTACCACTTCATCTATCCGGGCCTCGGCTATGGCGGCTCGTGTTTCCCGAAGGATGTGCGTGCCCTGATCAAGACCGCCGAGGCCGTCAAGTTCGACGCCAAGCTGCTGCGTGCCGTCGAGGAGCGCAACAACCAGCAGAAGTCGGTCCTGTTCGAGAAGGTGGACCGCTATTTCAAGGGCAATCTCAAAGGCAAGACATTTGCGCTGTGGGGCTTGGCCTTCAAACCCAATACCGACGACATGCGCGAGGCCCCGGCCCGCACGCTGATGGAAGCGCTCTGGGCCGCCGGTGCCAATGTCCAGGCCTACGATCCCGAGGCGATGCAGGAATGCCAGGCGATCTACGGGCTCCGCGATGACCTGCAACTGTGCGGCACCAAGGAGGCCGCGTTGCGAGGCGCCGATGCGCTCTTGATCGTGACCGAGTGGAAAAGCTTCAGCGCGCCGTCTTTCGATGCGCTGAAGAACGCGCTGACCACGCCCGTTATCTTCGACGGACGCAATCTCTACGACCCCAAGGTCATTGCCCGCCACGGCATCGAATACCACAGCATCGGCAGAATGGCGGCGTGACGCTAGGGCGGTCCAGCAAGGAGCCAGGTCCATGAAAGTTCTGTTTGCGGGCGGTAACGGCTACACGCCGCAGTTCAGCGGTGGCGTTCAGTCGAGCACGCATCATCTGGTCGAGCAGCTGCGCGAGCACGGTCATGACGCCTCGGTTCTGGCGGCGCTGTTCGGTGACGGCATGTTCGGCTTGAAGGCGCGCGCCAAGATGAAGCTGCTTCGCCAGCGAGCGGTCATCGACAGCTATCCCGGCTATCCGGTCGTGCGGGCATGGTTTCCCTGGGAGGCGGCGCGCTTCGCGGTCGAACGGCTCGATCCCGATGTCGCCGTCGTGCAGTGCCACAAATCGGTGCCGATCGGAAAGGCGCTGCAGGCGCTCGGAATACCGCTGGTGGTCTATCTGCGGAACGTCGAATTCCACGAATTGGCCGGCGACCTGCGCGAATTGCATTCGGCGCTTTATATCGCCAATTCCGAATTCACTGCGCGCACCTATAAGGAAAGGTTCGGCATCGACTCGACCGTGATCCCGCCGACCATCAATCCCGGGCTCTACAGCACGCCGACCACCGGTGAATTCGTCACGCTGATCAATCCTTACAACGAAAAAGGGTTCGAACTCGCCGTGCGCATCGCCGGCCAATGCCCCGAAATTCCGTTCCTGTTCGTCGAAAGCTGGAAGCTCGACGACGACCATCGGGCGCAGATCGAACAGATCATCGCCCCGCTGCGCAACGTCAGGCTGGAAAGCCGCACCAGCGACATGAAGACGGTCTATGGCCGCACCAAGATCCTGCTGGCGCCCAGCAAATGGGAAGAGGCCTGGGGGCGGGTGGCATCCGAGGCCCATTGCAGCGGCATTCCAGTCGTCGGGTCCCGTCGCGGCGGCCTGCCGGAAGCGATTGGCGCCGGCGGCGTGGTGCTCGACTATGACGCACCGCTCGACAACTGGGTCGCCGCGGTCAGGCGACTATGGAGCGACAAGGCCGAGTACGACCGTCTGTCGGCGGCGGCGCAGCTGTTTTCGGAGCGGCCGCAAATGAACCCCGACAGCCAGTTCGCGACTTTTCTCGGCGTTCTCGACCGCGCCAGGCAAGGCGCGCTGGAGCGTGCCGCCTGATGTATTTCGTCCAAAGCCATGCATGTCGCCTAAAAGCCGGCTCTCGCGCCTGACCAGGGTGGGAGCTGCTTTGGGACAACGACACGCACAACACCAGACGCTTGAGGCGCCTCGCACGGCGGCGACGGGCGTCATCCCTCATCCGCGCGAGCAGATCGCCGACCGGCCTCGAAAGATCGTCCATTCGATGAAGATTTGCTTCGTAGTTGATAAGTTCCCCTCTTTGTCGGAGACCTTCGTCCTCGACCAGATAGAAGGGTGCCTCGAGCGCGGCATGCAAGTCGGCGTCGTCTGCAACGAGACGTCCTTCGGCAAGGACAGCAACATCGACGATCGCCGCTGGCAGGGTCTCCCTGGCAAGGTCGTCTGCTGGTGGGGCGGGCTGGGGCGCTTTCGCCCGACGCTCAGGAGATGGTCGGGCAGGTTCTGGGATAAGCTCTCGACCGCTGTCGACATCGCTTTTGCGCGCAAGTTGCAGAACGCCGATGTGATCGTCGCGCATTTCGGCAATAACGGCATGCGCGTCGCCCGCGCCATGAAACGAGGCCGGATTTCCGCTCCGCTGGTGACCATATTCCACGGCCGCGATGTCGGCGAACCGCTGCATGACAACACGCTCACGCGCTACAAGGTTGTCTTCGACAAGGGCGTTCTCCAGCTCCCGGTGAACGCGTTTTTCCGCGATGCCCTGATCGGCGTCGGCGCACCCCCGGCGCAAGTCATGGTTCACCATATGGGCGTGCGGCCCGGTGAGATCGGCTACCATTGGCGTTCCTGGGACCGGGACACGCTGTCCTTCATCTCGGTCTGCCGGCTGACCGAAAAGAAGGGCATCGAATTCGCCCTTCGGGCGCTCGCCAGCCTGCCGCGGCGCGACTGGGTCTATTCGGTGATTGGCGGCGGCGAATTGCTGGAAGAGTTGAAGAAGCTCGCCGCAAATCTCGGCATTGCCGACCGGGTGACTTTCCTCGGGCCGCGTCCGCATGCCGAGGTCAAGCAGCGCCTGCACAATGCCCACGTATTCCTGCTGCCTAGCGTAGCCGCGCGAGACGGCGATCTCGAGGGTATTCCGGTGGCGCTGATGGAAGCTATGGCCGCCGGGCTGATCGTCGTCAGCACCTATCACTCGGGCATCCCCGAACTGATCGAGGATCAGGAGACAGGCTTCCTCGCACCGGAGCGAGACGTTGCGGCGTTGGCCCGCAAGCTTGTCTGGGTGGCAGAGAACCCGGACAAATGCGAGCGCATCGCATGTGCGGCGCGCCGCAAGATCGAGCAGGATTTCAACGCGGACGTACTCAACGAACGTTTTGCGCAGATCGTTGCTCAACTGGCCGAAGCCAGGCAGCCGGCATGAACGCCAACCCGCCCCCCCAGTTCGGTCGCGTCGCCCTGCGCGGCGGCATGGTGACGATCGGCGCGCAAGGCTTCAAGATGGCGATCCAGTTTCTCTCGGTCATCGTGCTTGCCCGTCTGCTCGTGCCCGAGGATTTCGGCCTAGTGGCTTCCGTCGGGCCGATCGTGGCCTTTGTCGGGCTGCTTCAAAATCTTGGCCTGCAACAGGCTGTGGTCCAGCGCAAGGATATCAGCACCGAGCAGCTCAACCAGGTATTCTGGATCAGTGCGCTGGTGGGGATGGGCAGTGCCGTGGTGGTTGCATGCCTGGCGCCCGCCATCGCTGCCTTCTATGGCGATCAACGCATGGTCGGGATCACCATCGGCTCTGCCTTGCCGCTGCTGCTTGGCAGCCTCGCCGCGGTGCCGCTGGCGCTGATGAACCGTCACTTGCGCTTTGGCCAACTCGCGCTGAACGACGTGATAACCGCCGCTGCCGGACTTGCGACTACCGCAATCGCCGCCTATGCGGGGCTGGGCTACTGGTCGCTGGTCATTGGCCCGGCGGTTTCGGCTGTTGTCGCGCTGGCCGCGGCATGGCAGGTGGCGCGCTGGACGCCGTCGCGGCCGGACCTGAAGGTCGATACCGACATATTGTCCTTCGGCGCCAATCTGACCGGCTTCAATCTGGCCAACTTCTTCTCGCGCAATCTCGACAACATCCTGATCGGAAAATATTCGGGCGCGATCGAGCTCGGCTATTATGACCGCGCCTACAAGCTCCTGCTGTTTCCGCTGCAGAATATCAACCAGCCGCTGACACGCGTGATGGTGCCGCTGCTGAGTCGCATCCATGAGGACAAGGCGCGGTTTCGCGACATCTATGTGCGAACCAATTGGATGCTGGCGGCCATCACTATGCCCGGCATCGCGGCGCTGACGCTGACGTCGGACCAGGTCGTCGGGCTTCTCTTCGGCGAGCGCTGGACGGCGGTGGCGCCGATCTTCGCCTGGCTGGGCATCGCCAGCCTGATCCAGTCCGTCTCGAGCACCACCGGCTGGATCTTCATCTGCCAGGGCAAGACCAAGACCATGTTCCACTGGGGCATCTACTCGTCGCTGACGACGGTCGCCGCCTTCATCATCGGCCTGCACTGGGGCGCCGTCGGTGTCGCGGCGGCCTACGCGATCAGCGGTTATGTGCTGCGCGTCCCGGTACTTGCCGTTCTTGTCCACCGGGTCGGCCCGGTGACCGCAGCCGACTTCCTGGTCATGCAGGGACTATTCATCGCGTCGTCGCTGCTTGCCTGGTCCGTGTACCGCGAGTTGCCGGCATCGCTGACCAGCCAGTCAGACCTGCTCGCGGTGGTCCTGGCGGGTGCCCTCAATTATTCGATCGGCCTGGTCCTCATGCTCGCCCTTCGCCAGTCGCGCAGCGCCCTGTTCACCACGCTTTCCAGCGCCATGCGCAACGCCCGCTAGGCCGGCAATCACCGGCCTCAAAAGCTCACCTGCCGACATCGCCGACGCATGCTCCTCAAGCACTGCCTGAAGGCTCGTCCTGCGATAGAGGTCGAGATTGGCGGTAAGTCTGCCGAGCTTCGCGCTCGCTTCCTCGGGCGTCACCGTGTCGATGTCGAGCAGCAGGTCGGCGACGCCGATCCGCTTGGCAAGTTCCTTGGTCTTGAATTCATAGGCAATCGGCAGCACCGGCGTGCCGACGCAGAGCGACATGATCATCATGTGCATGCGCGTTGCGACGACGAAGTCGAAGCCTTTCACCAGTGCCATCAGTTGCTCCGGCGTGTGGAACGAAGCGTCCACGCTGACATGCTTGGCGATCTCCGGATCGAGTTCGGCAACGATAGCCCGCGCCGTCTTGGAATCATCATGGGCGTATTCCGGCACGCCCTGGCAGGTGGAGACGAAGGTGACCTCCTTGGCGTGGTCCCTGACCAGGATGGTCGCGATCGCGCGGATCGAGTCGATGTAGCGGCGCATGCCGCCCTCGCCGTCGCTGACATAGTTCCAGTGACGGACGGAAATGGCGACGCGGCCGGTGACGGTCGCCGACTGGCCGGAGGCCAGAAAACTTCCGATCCTGTCGGTATCGGCCAGCGCAAAGACGGCGTCGGCCACGACATGGCATTTGCCGGGGTCGTTCACCATTTCCACAATGTGGCCTCGCGAACGTTCGTCGCGCAGCAGGATGAGCGGGCTCCGGTCGAAGATCGGGCTCAACTCCTGGCGATTGTAACTTTTGTTGAACGGGCCGAGCGATTGCGTGAAGAAGACCGGGTCCTTGCCCAGAATCGCGTCGATCCGGAATTGATTAAGTCGCCGTTCCAGATTGTAAGTCTCGACAAGATAGGTTCCGCCTGTCGTGACCACGAGGTCGGCGTCTTTGTAGATATCGAGACCACGGCGATTGCTTGAACTGAACAAACGCCCGAGAACGCCGCGGAAGCCGAACCGCCGCAGGGCATTGAGGACGAGCCGATTGTAGATCGGCTTGAACAGGTTCTTCAGCCCGCTGCCGTATTTGTAGCGGAACAGCGATTCCGACAGCAGCTTGTGGAATTCGAGATCAGGATACTCTTTCTTCGTGTAGAGCCTCGCCGCCACCTCCGGCTGGCTGTCGAAGACGTAGAACTGGATATCGTCTAGCACGATCGTCTTGAAAACATGGCGGATCGCCAGGAGAATCGCTGCATCCCCGGTATTCAGGCAGACGGTGTTTTCAACCGCGATCTTCATGGAATGACCTCATTTCGTGAGTAGTCCCGTGCTTCCATCGACGGGTGCGAAGGGGCGGATTGCAGGCGGGTTGGCCGAAAATGCTGCACGCCAAGGATGGTCCTCGCGTCGTGATTATTGGCGCGCAGCCCGATGGCAGGCCAACGCGCGGTCCATGTGGCCCAAGCAGAGCGAGATTAACCCATCGATTTTGCAGTGCAACAAAAAACGGGGATCTTTGCTACGCTGCAACCAAAAATGTTGCGATGCAGCAAGAGCTGTACTAGCATTGTCGCGGGCGGGCCAACAGCGGTCGAGTTTTCATGCTGCATGTCTTGTACTTGGTACACGACGTCTCCGACCCGGCAGTGCGCCGGCGGATCATAATGCTCAAGGCAGGCGGCGCCCAGGTTACGCTGGCGGGCTTTCGTCGTACGGCAAGCGCAGTTGCTGATGTCGAGGGCTTGCAGCCGATCGATCTCGGCCCGACTCGTGATGGCCGATTCGCCCAACGTCTGGCCGCGATCATGAAGGCAGTTGTCTCGACCGGCTCGAAGCTGGGCTCAATGCCACGGCCCGACCTCATTGTCGCGCGCAATCTGGAAATGCTGGCGCTTGCCCGCCGCGCCAGATCGGCTTTCCAGGCAACGGTGCCGATCGTCTACGAGTGCCTGGATATCCATCGCCTGCTGCTTCGCGACGATCCACTGGGATGGGCGATGCGCGGCGCAGAACGCTTCCTGGCTAGGGATGTGAAGCTTCTGGTGACCAGCTCTCCGGCCTTCATCGCCAACTATTTCAAGCCGTTCGGGCAGATTGCCGCCCCAGTCGAACTGCTCGAAAACAAGTATTTCGAGCCAGCCGCGGCCTCGCTGGATGACCGCGCGGCGCCGGAGAACCCCGTAGCGCCGCCTTGGCGGATCGGCTGGTTCGGGGCGCTCCGCTGCCGCCGTTCCCTGGAGCTTCTGGCCGAATTTTCGCGCCGCCTCGACGGCCGCTTTGAAATCGTCCTCAGGGGCCGCCCGGCGCTGTCCGAATTTCCCGATTTCCACGGTTTCGTCGAATCGGAACCCTGGCTCTCGTTTGGCGGGCCCTACCGCAATCCCGAGGATATGGCGGCGATCTACCGCGAGGTCCACTTTTCCTGGGCCATCGACTTTTTTGAGCAGGGCCTGAACTCCGAATGGCTGCTGCCCAACCGGCTCTATGAGGGCTGCCGCTTCGGAGCCGTGCCGATTTCGATGGGAGCCACCGAAACCGGCCGGTTCCTCGACCGGCAAGGCATAGGGGTTCTTTTGCCAGAAGCCACGCCCGAGGCGCTCGAAGTCGCCGTCGGCACGATGGAGCAGCATCGGTTCGGGACATTGAGGGCGCGTGTTCTCGCCCGCAATCCGCGCACCTGGAGCTACGACCGCGCCGATTGTCGGGCGCTCGTCGAAAAGCTCCGCGGGCTGACTGCGGCTCCCGGTCCATATGCTGCCGAAGCATTGGCATAGAAGGACTGCCGATGACGCAAACCGAAATTCCATCCTGCACGATCGTGGTTCCGTGCCTGAACGAAGCGGCCCATATCGGCGCGTTGCTTCGAGAGCTCCGCCCTGCGGCCGAGAGGCTGGGCGCCGTGATCATCGTTGCCGATGGCGGCAGCACGGACGGCACCAGGACGATCGTCGCGGACATCGCCGCAAAAGATCAGCGGGTGATCCTACTGCACAATGAAAAGCGCTTGCAGAGCGCGGCAATCAATCTCGCCGTCGCCAGGTTCGGGGAAGGCGTCGACTATCTCATTCGCATCGACGCGCATGGCGGCTATCCTGCGGATTATTGCGACCGGCTGGTCGAAGAAGCGCAGGCCACCGGTGCGGATTCGGTCGTCGTCTCGATGCTGACCAGTGGCAGCGGCATGGTTCAGAAAGCAGCGGCAGCGGCGCAGAACTCCAGGCTCGGCACCGGCGGCTCCAAGCACCGGCATCTTTCGGCGGGAGAATGGGTCGATCATGGCCACCACGCACTGATACGGATATCGGCCTTCACCGCGGTCGGCGGCTATGACGAAACGTTCAGCCACAATGAGGATGCCGAACTCGACTATCGGCTCCGCCAGGCCGGTTACCGCATCTGGATGACCGGCAAGACGCAAATGGTCTACTACCCGCGTTCCTCGCTGAAGGGCCTCTATTTTCAGTATCTCGGCTATGGCCGTGGCCGGGCGAAGAACGTTCTCAAGCACCGCATGATCCCGAAGATCCGGCAGATGATGCCGCTTCTAGTGTTCCCCGTGGTTCTTCTCGCCGCCTTTTCCTTCGTCCACTGGCTGGCGGCCGTGCCGCTTTTGCTATGGGCGTCGGTCTGCCTCGGCTACGGCTTTTGGACCGCTCTCAGCCAGCGCAAAGCCGACATTGCCCTTGCCGGCGTCTCGGCAATGGTCATGCATTTCGGCTGGTCGGTCGGTTTCTGGCTGCAACTGCTCGCACCGCGACCGCAGCGCAGGGTAGCGTGATGGACCCGGTCAGGAAAAATCGAAGCATCGATATCTGCGTCTGCACATTTCGCCGGCCGGAGCTTGCCGACACGCTTCGCTCCATAGCGGCCATGGATATGCCCGCGGGATTCGACGTCGGTGTTATCATCGCGGACAACGACGATACGCCGACGGCCGAACAGATGGTGACGACGCTGGCTGCGGAGTTGAAGCTGCCGGTGACCTACCGGCACGCCCCGGCCCGAAACATCTCGATCGCGCGCAACGCTTGCCTCGATACCAGTGCGGCGGATTTCGTCGCCTTTATCGACGATGACGAGACGGCCACCGCTGGCTGGCTTGCCGAACTGGTGGCGACGGCGGAAGCAACAGGTGCTGCGACGGTGCTTGGGCCGGTGCAAGCCCGTTACCTGCCGGATGCGCCCGCCTGGATGCGCAAAGGCGATTTCCACTCGACCTTGCCGGTCTGGGTGAGCGGCGAAATCCGCACCGGCTACACCTGCAACGTCCTGCTCAGGATTGGCGCTGAGAGCCTGCGCGGCCGGCGCTTCAGCCTGGCACGTGGCCAGACCGGCGGCGAAGATACGGAATTCTTCGACCAGATGGTCAAGGCCGGCGGCCGCATCGCCTTTTCGCCGGAGGCTTGGGTCGACGAAGCGGTGCCACCTGCCAGGGCGGCATTCGACTGGCTCGGCCGCCGCCGGTTCCGCGTTGGGCAGACGCATGGTCATCTTCTGGGGCGCAACGCACACGGCCTTGCCCGGCTCAAGCAGGTCGGCATTGCCGCGGCAAAGGCCGCCTACAGTTTCCTGTCGGCAATTCCGGTCGCCATCGACCCCGTACGTCGGAACCGCAGCGTGCTTCGCGGCATTATGCATGTCGGCGTCGTCAGCGGCCTCGTCGGGGTTCGTGAAATCCGCCAATACGGCCTGTCTTCGCCGCAGCAAGGGGGCAAGCGTGCAGCCTGACGTGAGCTTCGTGATTGCCGCCTACAATGCCGAGGCGACCATCGATCGGGCGATTGCCAGCGCCGTCGCCCAGCGCAATATCAGCGTCGAGGTCATCGTCGTCGACGACAAGTCGCGCGACCGGACGCTCGACCTGGCGAGATCCTACCCCGAAGACATCGTACGCGTTGTCGCGCTTGAGCAAAACCGTGGCCCCGGCGGCGCCAGGAATGCCGGCCTTGAGCTTGCCCGCGGCAGGTGGGTCGCGGTCCTAGATTCGGACGACGCGGTCTATCCCGGGCGAATCTGCACCATGATCGAGCGCGCGGAGAAAGCGGGCGCCGAGATCGCGGTCGATAATCTGCAGGTCGTTCGCGAGGATGGCGTTGCCGAAGAGACGATGTTCCCGGCCGACTATCTGGAAGGCCTCGGTTCAATCTCGCTGGCGGATTTCATCGGCGGTAACGTCCTCTTCGAATCGAGCTTCAATCTCGGCTACCTCAAGCCGATCTTCCAGCGCCGGTTCCTGAACGAGAACGGGCTTCGTTACGATGAAAGCCTGATCATTGGCGAAGACTATATCCTCCTGGCCAGTGCTCTGGCTAAAGGCGGCAAATGCATGGTCGAGCCGACGACGGGCTATATCTACCACATTCGCACCGGTTCCATCTCCCGGGTGCTCGAACTTCATCACGTCGAGGCGATGCGCAGGGCCGATGCCACCTTCGCCGCGACCCATTCCATGGATGCTGCGGCCGAGGCGGCGTTCGCCAGGCGCGCTCGCAGCCTGCGGCGGGCGGCATCATTCCTGTCGCTGGTTCAGCACATCAAGGCGCGGTCGCCGCTCAAGGCGATATGGACGGCGCTCAGCGATCCGGCGGCGGTTCGGCATATGAGCATGCCGATCGCCGTCCGGCTGCGAAGGGTAGCGGCACAGTTTGCCGTAGTGGCGGGGAGGTGAAGGGCTGCAGGTGAATGAAGACAGTTTCGCCGCCTGCGACAGGGTTGAAATCGATCTCCTCAGAAGGAACATGCAATGAAAAAAGTCAGGAAGGCAGTCATACCGGTGGCGGGGCTCGGAACGCGGTTCCTGCCGGCGACCAAGTCCATGCCGAAGGAAATGCTGCCGGTGGTCGACAGGCCTGTCGTGCAATATGCGGTTGACGAGGCGTTCGAGGCCGGCATCGAGCACATCGTCTTCGTCACCGGCCGCAACAAGGCGGTGATCGAGGACTATTTCGACCTGCATCCTGAACTGATCGGAACCCTGGAGCAGAGCGGCAAGAAGGCGCAACTCGAATCGCTTGAAAGCCTGCTTCCCGTCGCCGGCGCGACGAGCTTCATCCGCCAGCAGTCGCCGCAAGGCCTCGGCCATGCCGTCTGGTGCGCGCGCGAAGTCATCGGTGACGAGCCCTTCGCATTGCTTTTGCCGGACATGGTGTCCTTCGGCGGGCGTGGCTGTCTCGCCGAAGTCGCTGATCTTTACGCACGGACTGGCGCAAACGTCATCGCCGTCGAGCGTTGCGATCCGACCGAGACCAGCAAATACGGCATTGTCGGGCGCGGCGCTGATGTCGGCACGGGCTTCGAGGTAACGGCCATGGTCGAAAAGCCGGCTCCTGCCAACGCGCCGTCGAACTTCTACATCAACGGCCGCTACATCCTGCAGCCCGAGATATTCTCGTTGCTTGCCAGCCAGCAACGCGGCGCCGGAAACGAGATCCAGCTGACCGACGCAATGGTGCGTCTCGCACAGACCCAGGCCTTCTTCGCCCAGCCTTTCGACGGCCGCATGTTCGACTGCGGTTCGAAGGAGGGGTTCATCCAGGCCAATATCGCTTTCGCGCTGGCGCGGGAGGACATGAAGGGCCCGATCTTCGAGATGCTGCAGGAATTCGTCCGGTCGCATCAGCGTCGGGAAGAAGCCGCATAATGTCCATTTTTTCGAGGCATTGTGGGTGCGGCTGATGACGCAGGACAGGCCGTTGCGCCGCGCGTAACGCGCACTGTCCGCCGCAAGGTTTGCACCCTATGTCCCGACCTTCGAGGCGGTAGCGCCTGCAAACTAGAATTGGACCGAAGATGAACTATGCCAATTTTCCTGTCGACAAGAGGACGCCATTGCCGGCTTCTAATGCGGCAAACGCCGAAGACTTCATCGACATCGAGCGCCTGCTTGGCATGGCCGCGCGGCAGGCGAAAGTGGTTGCCGCCTGCGCCGTCATCGGTCTCTTTCTCGGCGTGCTCTATTTGCAGACGACGCCTCCTACCTATGTGGCGACGAGCAGCGTGCTGATCGACGAAGGATTGAACAAGGTCGTCGACGACATTTCGGCGGCGTCGGTCAGCATGCAGACCGACTCCGCCGTTCTGAGCCAGATCGAAATACTACAGTCGGCCAGGCTGGCTGGGGTGGTCGTCGACAAGCTGAAGCTCGATCAGAACGACGCTTTCATGAACCCTCCGACGTCGGCCCTGTCGAAGGTTGCTGGCTTTGTGCGCGGTATCGTCCAGTCTGTCCGCCCCAAGCGCGCCGCTAGCACAACCGATGTCACTCAGCTTGATGCTGCGACGCGTGACGCGATCACCGCATCCTCATCGCCCCGTGACTACGCAATCTTCAAACTGCAGACCCAACTCGATGCCGAGCGGATCGGCCGGAGCTTTGTCATCAGCATCTCCTTCCAGGCGACGGATCCGGCGCTTGCGACCGCCATCACCAAGGCCTATGCCGATGCCTATCTAGCCGATCAACTCGATGCCAGCTTCGACGCGACCGAGCGGGCGGCGGTCTGGCTGCAAGGCAGGCTGACCGAGCTTCGTGAGAGCTCCCAGGCGGCTGCACTGGCGGTCGAAAAGTTCAGGGCCGAACACGGATTGGCCGTCAATGACGGCCAGCTGATCAGCGACAAGCAATTGTCCGATCTCAACACCCAGTTGATCGTCGCGCAGGCCGATACAGCACGTGCCGGCGCCCGCTATCAGCAGTACAAGTCGATCGTCGAAAGCGGCTCGGACAACGCGTTCAAGGACGCTGCGATATCGAACGACCAGCCGAGCAGCTCGGTCATCACGACGCTGAAGAACCGCTATCTCACCGTATCCAAGCGACAGCAGGATGTCGAAGCCAATTTCGGCCCGCAACATCCGCAGGCCGTCGCGCTCGCCAAGGAGAAGGCCGACATATCGGCGCAGATTTTCGGCGAGCTGAAGCAACTGACCGAAAGCTACCGCAACGAATACGAGGTCGCTCTGGCGCGCGAAACCGCGCTCCGCGCAAATGTCGCCTTGGCGGCTGGCAAGAGCTCCATCGACAACCAGTCGCAGGTCAAGCTGCGTGAGCTGGACCAAAAGGCGACGGCGCTGTCGACGCTCTACCAGACGTTCCTGAACCGCTATGAGGAGGCCGCCCAGCAGCAATCCTTCCCGGTCGGCAAGATCCGGGTCATCTCGGACGCGACGATGCCGCAGTCGGCCGCAACCCCCCGCACAGCCATCGTGCTGGGGCTTTCGCTGGCGCTTGGCATGATGCTGGGGGCAGGGGTTGGTGGCCTGAATGAATTCAGGGAACGCTTCTTCAGGACCGGCGAGGATGTGCGCGACCGGGTCGGCCTCAAATTCCTCGGCTACCTGCCGGTCATCGGCAAGGCTGGCAAGGATGACCAGCGCAATGGCGGTCAGCCTGACGTCAAAGTCGTTGAATCCAAGACCGCCAAGTCCTCCAAGTCCCAGCCCTCCAAAACATTGTCGGCAGCCGAAAAACGTGCGCGGATGCGGGTAACCGTCGATGCCCCGGCATCGATGTTCTCCGAGACGCTGCGCAACGCCAAGATCGCCTTCGATGTCGTCATGGAAGGCCAGGGCAGCCGGGTCATCGGCGTGGTCTCGGTGCTTCCCGGCGAGGGCAAGTCGACGGTGGCGGCCAATCTTGCCGGGCTGCTTGCCGTCAACGGATCGAAAACGCTGCTGATCGATGGCGACCTGCGCAATCCCGGCCTCAGCCGCAGCCTCGGTATGGAGGCCGAGCAGGGCCTGATGGAAGCTGTGGTGAGCGGGCAGACATGGCAATCGGTCGGCAAGATCGACCGGCAGACCAAGCTGGCTATCATTCCGGCCGTCCTGCGTGGCCAGTTTTCGCATACCAGCGAGCTTCTGTCTTCAGCCGGCATGCGGCGTTTCATCGATAACGCCAAGGAAACCTTCGAATACATCATCGTCGATCTGCCGCCGCTCGGGCCTGTCGTCGACGCCAAGGCCTTCGCTCCGCTTGTCGACGGCTTCGTGCTGGTCACCGAATGGGGACGCACGCCGCGTGCGATGGTGCAATCCATGCTCAGCTCGGAGCCCTACATCGCCAAGAAGATCATTGGCGCGGTGCTGAACAAGGTCGAACTGAAGAAGCTGGCCAAATATGGCGCGATCGGCGGCTCGGAAAAATTCTTCGACAAATATTCGAGCTACTATCTGGAAAAATCGGAAGCGCGCACCAAGGCAGCCGCCTGAGCGACGACATCGCGCTCAGGAAAATATCAACCTGGCGCGGTTGTCGACGATCCTGAGGGCGGTCAGCTGGCCGGTTTGGAAGGCGCCGGTGTCTATGCCAAGCCGGCGTCCCTCGAGCTTCGGAGTGTCGACCGGCGTATGTCCGTGCACGACATAGCGGTCGAGAAGATGCGCAGCGTCGAAGAAGTCCGAACGGATATTCAGCAGGTCGTCCTCGTCCTGCGCGGCGAGGTCGATGCCGGGCCTGATGCCGGCATGGACGAACACGAATTTCGCCGAACAGACCATGACCGGCAGCGCGCGCATGAAGCTAATGTGGTCGGCTGGAATGACTTCCCGAATGCGCTTGTCGACCTCCTCGCTTGACCCATAGAGATCGGCCATGCGCGACGGGTCGACGCCGTAGGAAAACAGCGTTTGCAGGCCGCCTATCGCCAGCCACGACTCTCTCGAAATGATCCCGTCGACGTAGTTCAGCATCACGACTTCGTGGTTGCCGGCAAGGCAGATGCGCTGGAAATCACGGAGCGGTGGCGCCAGCAGATGATCGAGCACACGCGCCGACTGGGGTCCACGATCGACGTAGTCGCCAAGCATGATTATGAGCTTGCGCCCTTCGAAGGGCGCCGAATCGAGCACGATCTTCTGCTCCAGGGCGCGGAGTTCCTTGTAGCAGCCATGCACGTCGCCGATCGCATAGACGACTGCGCCCCGCATATCGATCTCCAGCCGCTGGCGTGCCGCGGCCTGGGGCTTTCTCGATCGCTGGAACAGGGTCACGTATGGCGTCTCGCATGGCTGTGGGTGCGTCTCGATTCCGAAACAACATGACGACACCGCGCGTGGATACCACGTCCGGCGCCGGTCGTTCCATACCGGAGCTTCGGACGCAACTCGGCTTCGGCGCCCATTACAGGCCGATGCCGCGGCGGTTCAGCGCGGCGGTGATCTCGTCGAGGATGGCCGGGTCGTCGATCGTTGCCGGCATGGCCCATTCCTCCTTGTCGGCGATCTTCTGCATGGTGCCGCGCAGGATCTTGCCGGAGCGCGTCTTCGGCAGGCGCTTGATCGTCACCACCGTCTTGAAGGCAGCGACCGGGCCGATCCGTTCGCGCACTAGGGTGACAACCTCGTTTTCGATGATGCCGGCGTCGCGGTCGACGCCGGCATTCAGCACGACGAAGCCGAGTGGAACCTGGCCTTTCATAGCATCGGCCATACCGACGACGGCGCATTCGGCGACGTCGGGATGCGCGGCCAGAATCTCCTCCATGGCGCCGGTCGATAGCCGGTGGCCGGCGACATTGATGATGTCGTCGGTGCGAGCCATGACATAGAGATAGCCGTCCTCGTCCATCATGCCGGCATCCGCGGTTTTGTAGAAGCCGGGGAACTCGTCGAGATAGGCTTGGCGAAACCGCTCGTCGGCATTCCACAGCGTCGGCAGGCAGCCGGGGGGCAACGGCAATCTCACCACGACATTGCCAAGCGTACCACGCTTGACCTCATGCCCGGCATCGTCGAGCACGCGGATGTCATAACCGGGCATCGGCACGCCGGGCGAGCCGTATTTGACCGGCAACAGGCCCAGTCCGGCGGGGTTGATGGTCATCGGCGAGCCGGTCTCGGTCTGCCACCAATGGTCGATCACCGGCAAGGTCAATTTCTGCTCCGCCCATTTGATGGTTTCGGGATCGGCGCGCTCGCCGGCGAGGAACAGCGTCCGGAATTTGGACAGGTCGTATTTCGGGACGAATTCGCCCTTCGGGTCCTGTCCTTTGATGGCGCGAAAGGCGGTTGGCGCGGTGAACAGCGCGACGACGCCATGCTCGGCGATCACACGCCAATAGGTGCCGGCATCGGGCGTGCCGACCGGCTTGCCCTCGAACAGGATCGTTGTGCAGCCATGCAGCAGCGGGCCGTAGACGATATAGGAATGGCCGACCACCCAGCCGACATCGGAAGCCGCCCAGAACACTTCGCCCGGTTTGACGCCGAACTCGTTTTCCATCGACCATTTCAGCGCGACCATATGGCCGCCATTGTCACGCACGATTCCCTTCGGCTGGCCGGTCGTGCCCGACGTGTAGATGATGTAGAGCGGATCGGTGGCAAGCACCGGAACACAGTCGACATTGGCACCCGCGGCCCGCTCCCGCGCCACGGCGTCGGCATAGTCGATATCGTGGTTTTCCCTGAGTTCGCAGCGCAGTTGGTCGCGCTGCAGGATAAGGCAGCTTTCCGGCTTGTGCCGCGACATCTCGATCGCCTTGTCGAGCAGCGGCTTATAGGCAACCACGCGCCCTGGCTCCAGGCCGCAGGAAGCGGAGATGATCAGCTTCGGCTTGGCGTCGTCGATGCGGGTGGCGAGCTCATGCGAGGCAAAGCCGCCGAAGACCACCGAATGCACGGCGCCGATCCGCGCACAGGCAAGCATGGCGAAGGCTGCTTCCGGCACCATCGGCATGTAGATGATGACGCGATCGCCTTTTTGGATGCCACGATTCTTGAGCACCGAGGTCAGCGCGATCACCTCGCGCTTCAACTCGGTATAGGTGAACTTCCTGATTGTGCCGGAAATCGCGCTGTCATGGATCAACGCGATCTGGTCGGCACGGCCGCCCGCCACATGACGATCGACGGCATTGAAGCAGGTGTTGCACGAGGCGCCAATGAACCACCTGCCATAGACGCCGGCATTGGCGTCGAACACCGTCTCGAAGGGCGAGAACCAGTCGATTGCGCCCGCGGCATCGGCCCAGAATTTTTCCGGGTCGCGTTTCCAGCCGTCGTAGACCTCGTGGTAGCGTGACGCCATCCAGCTTCCTCCCCAGGAATGTTTGCTGTCCTTGAAATAGCGTATGCTGGTTTGTGTAACCATGTATTTGTGCGTTTCGTTTGCCGTCGTTCTAACTTGGCCGCAAGTGCGGGTCATGGTGGTCTGGGGGCCGGTATCGTTCGAATTTTCGGCACTAGGGGCAGGGCGCGATGAAATTGCGATATGAGCTTGGGTTTGCCGCGGTTGCGACGCTGGCGGTGGTGCTCGCTTCAGCTGCTCAGGCAGGCGACGCGGCGGCTCGGCGCGTCATCGGCTTTTCGCCAGACGGCAACTACTTCGCCTTCGAACAGTACGGCACGCTCGATGCCGGTGCTTCGGATTCGGGCTGGTCGGAGATCGACATCATCGACACGCGGACCGATGAGTTCGTCGGCGGCAAGCCGATCGTCATCGCCGACGAGACGGAGGATTCGACATTGACGCTTGCGCAGGCGAGGGCACAGGCCGCCGAACTGGCGGCGCCCTTGCTGGCCAAATATGCCATCGCGCCGCGCGGCGAGCGGACTGCCTTGGACAGGTTCACCTTTCCCGACGACATGGTCGCCTACAATGACATTGCGCGCCTCGAGCAGGTTTCGCAAAAATGGCTTTCGCCGGCCTATGACGAGCTTGGCACCATCCAGCTCGAGCAGATCCGTGCCGACAGCACGGCGGATTGTTCAGCGAGTTTCGACGCGACGCTGCAAGGCGAAACGACCGGCAAGGCGCTCGGCTTTCGCCTGACGCTGCAGGGTCAGGACGGCAAGCCGATCAAGCTGCTGCATGAGGACAAGGCGGTGCCCGGTTCGAGGAATTGCCCGACTTCCTACAGCCTGTCGGAATCTTACGCATTCACCCCGGATGGAAAACCGGGCGTGCTTGCGGTGCTCGTGCAGCGCTTCAGCCAGGGATTTGAAGGGCGCGACCGCCGTTTCATCGCCGTGACTGGCCAGGCGCACTGAGGCAACGCGCTGAGACGTAGTCCGCTACCCGAGTTTGTTGTCCCTAAAGCGGGAGGGCAGCGAGCATAAGTCCGACCCCGCCGACGATCAGCAAGGCGGCTGCCAGCACCTTTCCATGGCGCTCGAAACCCGTCGGCGCCCGATCCCAATTGTAACGCATGCTCGAACTCCCCAAACCCGCAGATTCTTTATCTTACGCAGGGTGAGGAGGGCAACCTGTCTGGCGATGCGCGGCGTTGCCGATACCGGTCTTGTCACCGACTATTTCTGGGGCATTCTCCGCCGCTACATGCCCCAGCGCAGCGCGGCCGTATGTACCGGTGCATCCCACCAAATAGCCGCCTCGTCGTCGAGCATGCTCAGCGTGATCGAACAGCCGGCCATATCGAGCGAGGTCACATAGGACCCGACCAGCGACCGGATCACCGTCACGCCGTGCTTCTCGAAGATTTTGCGGGCGCTGTTGTACATCAGATAAAGCTCCATCAACGGTGTGCCGCCAAAGCCGTTGACGAAGAGTAGCGCCTGGCCTCTGGCACCGTCGCCCAGGTCACCCAGGATTGCGGTACAGATCTCCTCGGCGATAGCATCGGCGCTTTTCAATGTGTCGCGCCGCCTCCCAGGCTCGCCGTGGATGCCGACCCCGAACTCCATCTCGCCGTCGCCGATATCGAAGGTCGGCTTGCCCGCCGCCGGCACGGTGCAACTGGTCAGCGCCACGCCCATCGAGCGCGTCGCGCCGTTGACGCGCTCGCCGAGCGCCTTCAACGGCTCCAGTGCCATGCCTTGTTCGGCCGCCGCGCCGACGATTTTCTCGACCACCAGCGTGCCGGCGACGCCGCGCCGGCCGGTGGTGTAGGACGAGTTTTCGACCGCAACGTCGTCATTGGTCACGATTTGCATCACGCCTTCCGACATTTCAGCGGCCATGTCGAAATTCATCACGTCGCCCTCGTAGTTCTTGACGATGAACAGGCAGCCGGCGCCCGTATTGACGACTTCGGCCGCCGCCATCATCTGGTCAGGCGTTGGCGAGGTGAATACCTGGCCGGGGCAGGCCGCATCCAGCATGCCGTGCCCGACGAACCCGCCATGTAGCGGCTCGTGACCCGAGCCGCCGCCGGAGATCAGCGCCACCTTGCCCGGTGTGAGCAGCTTGCGGCGGACAAATCTGTGTTCCGCGCCAAGCGCCAGGATATCGGCATGCGCGGCAACGAAGCCGTCGAGGCTCTCGGTCAGCACCGTATCGACCGAATTCAAAAATTTCTTCATGGCCGTCCTCCCGAAATAGCCCAGCGTCAGCTGCCCTTGCCGGCAATGCTGGTGATCTTCTGGATGAAATCGTTGACCGCCCGGTCGAGCGCCGCGTTCTGCTTGTCGTCGCCGAAATCGGGAACGATCAGCGAGACATGGCGTGTCTTGCGCAAGCCTGCGGCCAGCGACATCTTTCCCGGATGCGCCCGATGGTAGGCCTCAAGGAAATGATCGCGTTCGGCCGGGCTGAAATGGCAGACGGAGAAGATAGCCGGCAAATGCTTCGACGGGATCGGCGTCGAATAGGCCGGGCTGGAAATCTGCGTGACGAAGCTGCGATGCTTGCCCAGCGCATCGGCGAGGCGCTGGCGCATGCCGGACGGGCGCTGGTCGATCACCTGCGACAGGATCGTCTTGTAGGCGCGGATCGCCTCTTCGGGGCCGGATTGCGACGCCTTGTCTGCCATACCGGGGCCTAGATCGAAACGTCCGCGATGGCCGCCTTGGCCATCGCGAGTTGGGCGGGAGCGACGGAGAGGTCACGCAGGCCGGTTTCGAGCAGCGCCGGGATCGAGGCGGGGTCGCCGCCGGCATCGCCACACAGGCTGACCGGGATATTATGCTCGCGGCCGAAGGCGGCAACCGAGGCGATCAGCCGGAGCACGGCCGGATGCCTGACGGAATTCAAATGTGCGACCGACGCATTGTCGCGCGCGGCGGCCATCACGTATTGGGTCAAATCATTCGAACCGATCGAGAAGAAAGCGGCCTTGGCGAATGCCTCCGGTGCGATGGCCACCGACGGCACCTCGACCATGATGCCAAGCGGCGGCATTTTGTGCGCGATGCCGCGCGCCAAAAGGTCAGCCTGCTCCTCAGCGAACAGCGCGGTGGCGTGTTCATACTCTTCCGGAACGGCGATCATCGGGAACATCACCTTCAGATTGCCGTGCATGGCGGCACGTAGCAAGGCGCGGATCTGCACACCAAAGATCTCCGGACGCATCAGCGACAGCCTGATCCCGCGCAGGCCAAGGAATGGATTACCTTCCTCGACGGTCAGGCCCGGCACAGGTTTATCGCCGCCCGCATCGACAGTACGGATCGTCACCGGCCTGTCGCCTGCCCATTCCAGCACTCTACGGTAGGCGCGATATTGCGTCTCCTCGTCCGGCAGCGTCTTGCCGAACAGGAATTCGGTCCGCATCAGCCCGACACCGTCGCACGCCGCAGCATCGATGCGGTCGACATCGGACGGATCGGCAATATTCACCTGCACGTGGACCGCTATGCCGGTCTTCGTTGCTGCCGGCCTTGTCAAATAGGCTGCCGCTTTGTCGCGATGCGCCGCGAAAGACGACGACGATCGCCGGAATGCGTCGATCTCCACTTTCGAAGGCGCCAACACGATGCCGCCATGTTCGGCATCGAGCAGTGCGATTCCGGCAAGGTGAGCCGGCGAAGCACCGGGCCCGGCTACCCCACGCGCTACGAGCCCCAACCCCACCACCATTGGCACGCCGCGTGAGCGTGCCAGCATTGCGACATGACTTGCGGCACTTCCGGCCGTAAGTGCTATGCCGCCGCCGGCACTCCAGTCGGTTTCGAGGAAGCGCGTCGGTGCGATATCCTCGCCGTAGAAGATCGCACCTGCCGGCGCGGCAATGTCGCCACCCCCGGCAAGCGCGCGTAGCACCTGGTCGCGTATGTCGCGCATGTCGGCCGCGCGCGCCCGGAAATAGTCCTGCTCGGATGTTTCATAGCCGGCTATCTCGGCGTCGAGCGCTTTTCGCCAAGCCGCATCAGCAGCCATGCCCTCGGCAATTCGCGCAAAGGCCGGGCCGGTCAGCGAGTCGTCCTCCAGCATGGCGAGCTGGAATTCGAGGATACCGGCCGCCTCGCTGTCGCTGGTTTCCATCAATGTCGCGAGCCGGCCTGCGGCAATGGAGATGGCGGCCTCAAGCGCCGCCTTCTCGTCCGCGGCAGTCGCCTTGCGGACATAACGCACAGCAGCCTGGTCCAGATTGAACAGCGGCCCCTCGGCATAGCCGGCCGATGCCGAAATGCCCTGCAGCCTAAGCGGTTCGGGCATGGTCCTTGCCTTCGTCGAAATCGCGCCGCACCAGCTCGACCAGTGCGCCGACCGCCTCGCCGGCGCCGTCCCCTTTGGCTCTGATATGCAGGACAGTGCCTTTCGGCGCTTTCGCCGCCATCACCTTGACGATGCTCTTGGCGTCGAACCATGGCCCGTTGGCGGCGAGCGCAATCTCGACGTCGGCCGAAAACGTCTTGGCAAGCTTGGTGAACTTCACCGAAGGACGCGCATGCAGTCCCACCTCATGGGTGATCAGGACGCTGGCTTCGGCTGCTGCGGACATGCTTGTCAAAATTCCCGTTCGTTCACGACGGCGACAATTCGTGCGCCGTCGCCACCACTTCCCTGAGCGAGGCGCCGCCGGAAGCCTCGGTCGCCGCCATCACCGCGCCTTCGACGATCGGCGCATTGCAGACGATGATCTTCTGGGCGCGTGGTTCGCCGATCATCTCGACCGCCATCTCGCTATTGGTCTCGGCACCGCCGAGATCGACGAGGATCGCGACCCCCGCCTCCGACCAGGCCTTGTCGATGGCGTCCATGATCGCCTCGACATTGGTTCCCAGCCCGCCATGGCCGTTTCCCCCGCACCATGCAAGCGGCACTTCGTTGCCGACCATCTGCCGCACCATGTCGGCGGTGCCTTCGGCGACCAGCGGCGAATGCGATACGATGACGATGCCGACATTGCTCATGCGCGCCTCTCGATTGCCTCGGCTACGGCCCGCACCAGAAGCGCAGTCGAGCGTGCGCCGGCGTCCATATGACCGATCGAACGGTCGCCAAGGAACGAGGCGCGCCCACGCAGCGCCTTCATCGGCACGGTCGCGTCGGCCGCGTTGTCGGCGATCTCGACGATGTCCGCTGCCGTCTTTCCCTGCAGCAGGGCCTCATGCACCGGCTGCAGCACGTCTAACATGGTTTTTTGCCCGGCCTGCGACTTGCCTCTGGCGGCAACCGCTTCGATCGCCTTGCCGAAGGCCGCCGCCAGGTCGGCGCGACCCGGCGCGGCGGAAATCTCCTTGCCGAGCGCCATGAACAGCGTGCCGAACAACGGACCGGAGGCTCCGCCGACGGTCATCACCAGTTTGGTGCCGATCGCCTTCAGCGCCTCGGGCAACGGCTTTGTCGCAAACGCGCCGGCCTCGGCCCGCACTGCCTCGAAGCCGCGTCTCATGTTGAGCCCATGGTCGCCGTCGCCGATGGCCTGGTCGAGACTGGTCAGCTCGTCGGCATGTGCGGCGATCGTGTTTGCCGCCGCCTCGATCAGCCTGGAAATATCCGCTGCCGCCATGTCACCCATGCTCCTGGCCCCTGCGCTGCCGGCAGTACGAGAAAATTGCATATCCGGCAATTGAAGCATTCTTTTCCCCAGTCAAGCGGGTTCGAGCAACGCAGCGAGGGCAGTGAAGACCTCGGCGACGGCAAAGGCGCCGGGGTCGACCACGCCGTCGAGCTGGCTGCCAATATAGGCGGACCGCCCGGCCTTGGCCTTGCGCATGGCAGCGGTGGCCTCGGCTCCGCGTTGCGCCGCGACCGCCGCATCTTCCAGACTCCCCCTATCCAGCGCCCTCAAGGCGGGTTCCAGGGCATCGATCATCGTGCGATCGCCGACCCTCGCTCCACCATAGAAGGACATCCGATCGAGGCCGGCGAGAAGCGCCTTGGGAAGCGTTTCGCCAGACTCCAGCGCCTGCGCGGCGGCGGTGAAGAAGATCGACAACAGCACGCCGCTAGAGCCGCCCATGCTGGCGCTCAGGATGTCGCCGACGACGGCGAGCGTTGCGGCAGGCTCAGCGAGCGGCAGTGTCGCAATGCGGCCAAGCACGCTGCGCGCACCGGCCGCCACAGTCGATCCGGTGTCACCGTCTCCCGCCTTGGCATCCAGTCCGTTCAACGCGCCTTCAAGCGAGATCAGCCGTTCGCAGACCGCGACAACCAACCGGTCGGTGCGTGCGTCCTGGCTGGCTTTCGACGCGTTGTTCGGGCCGGCGGCTTTGGCCATCGGCACGACGCTGGCTTGGCGAACGGCTCTTGCCGGCAGCCAGGCGTGGGGGCCTACCGGCGCCCGCAACGCCGCTTCGCGCGACGCATCGAGCCGGATCAGCGACAGGGAAAAGCCGTTCATGTTGAGCGCGGTCATAAGCTGCCCGGGCCCGATTGTCAGCGTCACCTTTTGCGCCAGCGGTGAAGCCAGTACCGCATTGGCGACAAGCAACATTTCCAGCGGTGGCACCGAACCGAGATTATTGATCAGCAAGGCGTAGTGGCTGACCGGATCAAGCCGCGCGGCAAGGCGCTCCGACATGATCGCAACCAGCCTTTCGGCACTTTGCACCGCAATCCGCTCAACGCCCGGTTCGCCATGGATGCCGAGGCCGAGTTCGGCATCGTCCGCCCCGAATCTTTCTTCATGGCTCTGGCCGGGGATCGAGCAGGATGACAGCGATATGCCGAGCGAAACGATATCCGCCGCCACTGCCCGCGCCGCCCCGGCAATCGCCGCCAGGTCAATGCCGGCTTCCGACTGGTGGCCGGCGATCTTGTGCACGAACAAGGTGCCGGCCAGGCCACGCGGCTGGGCAATGTCCGGCAGGGCGATATCGTCGGCGACAATCACCATCTCGACCCGGAAGCCTTCGGCGCGCGCCTTCTCGGCTGCCAGGCCGAAGTTGAGGCGATCGCCGGTATAGTTCTTGACGATCAGCAGACACCCGGCGGGACCGGTCACCGCGCGGATGGCGGCCAATACCGCTTCCACGCTCGGCGAAGCAAAGATCTCGCCCGAAACCGCCGCCGTCAGCATGCCAATGCCAACAAAGCCGGCATGGGCAGGTTCGTGCCCGGCCCCGCCGCCGGAAATGACCGCAACCTTGGTCTTATCCCAGTCCGCGCGGAGAATGACCTTGATCTCGGGATAGCCGTCGAGGCGAGCGAGATCGCCGGCGCCGGTAGTATCGAGGAAGCCGTCCAGGGCCTCAGTTACGATCGTATCCCTGCGATTGAAAAAATGCTTCATCGAATTGGTCCAGTCCGGTGCCCGAAATTGCCGGTTGAAAGGTGCCAGGAAAACACTCGCGCAGCGCTCACATCAGCCGTCGCCCATCGGGGCCGAAATACAGCGGCGAGCGATAGCGGATCATGATCTTGTCGCCCTGAGCCAGGTCGGTGTCGGGGTCGGTTAGCGTCACCAGCTTCCTGGTCCCCACCGTCACATGCAGATGGTTCTGGTCGCCGAGATGCTCGACCCAATCGACGACGCCGTCGGCATGGCCGTTCGCCGCCTTCTCGATCGAAAGATGTTCGGTGCGAGCACCGATCGTCTTTGTTCCCGCCGGCGCGCCGCCATCCGGCAGCAGTCCGACCGGCAACAAATTGATTGCCGGTTGGCCGAGCCGTGCGGCGACGTGTAGGTTTGCCGGCTCAGAATAGATCGCGCGCGGGGAACCGATCTGCACCAGCACGCCGTCGGCGAGAATGCCGATGCGGTCGGCCATGGTCATCGCTTCGATCTGGTCGTGCGTGACGTAGAGCATTGTGGCGCCGAGTTCCGCCTGGATGCGCTTCAGCTCTAGCCTGAGATCGGCGCGCAGCTTGGCGTCGAGCGACGACAGCGGCTCGTCCATCAGGTAGATCGACGGCTTGCGCACCAAGGCGCGGCCGATGGCGACGCGCTGCATCTCGCCGCCAGAGAGTTTGGTCGAGCGATTATTCAGCTTGTGGTGGATGCGCACCATCTTGGCCACGTCCTCGACGCGGCGGCGGATCTGATCCTCCGGCATTTTCCGTGCTGGCGAGCGCAGCGGAAAGGCGAGGTTGTCGTAAACCGACAGATGCGGATAGAGCGAATATTGCTGGAATACGAAAGCGGTGTCGCGCTCGGCCGGCGACAGCGTCGTCGTGTCGTGGCCGGCAATATGGATCGAGCCCGCTTCCGGACGCTCCAACCCGGCGATCAGCCTGAGCGTCGTCGTCTTGCCGGCGCCGGTCGGCCCGAGCAGCACGACGAATTCCCCGTCGGCGATATGCAGGTCGAGATTGTCGACGGCGACATGCTCGCCAAAAGCCTTGGTCACGCTTTTGATGTGAACGTCAGCCATGATGTGCTCTCCCCTGGGAGGCCGAGTCATGGATTTCGGTGCGCACCGCACGCCCGGATCCTTTTGCGAACAGCGACAGCCGCGCGCTGCTCAGCGCCAGGCCCACATGATCGCCCGGATTGAGCCGGATTTCGGCCGGCACCCTGGCCTTGATGATGCCGTCCGCTGTCTCCACCGCGACGATCTGAGTGGTGCCGAGATATTCCGTGCCGTAAATAGCACCGCGCAGCTTCGAAGCGTCATCGAAGCGGATGTGCTCCGGTCGGATGCCAAGCGCCATCTCGGCCGGCGCGACGTCCTCGCGGATCTCCGGCACGGCCACCTTCGCGCCTTGCACAACAATTTCCCTGGCGCCCTTTGAAAGCCCGCCGCCGAAGCCGAGGAAATTCATCGGCGGCGAGCCGATGAAGTCGGCGACGAACATCGTCGCCGGCCGGTCGTAGATCTCGCGCGGCGTGCCGAACTGCTCGATGACGCCGTGGTTCATCACCGCGATCTTGTCGGCCATCGACATCGCTTCCATCTGGTCATGCGTGACATAGACGGTGGTGGCGTGAATGCGGTTGTGCAGTTCTCGCAATTCATGGACCATCAGGTCGCGGAATTCGGTGTCGAGCGTGCCGAGCGGCTCATCCATCAGGAAGCATTTTGGCCGCCGTACGATGGCGCGGCCGAGCGCCACGCGCTGGCGATCGCCGCCGGCAAGCCCGGAGACCGATTTGTTGAGCAGATGGTCGATCCGCAAAAGCTTCGCCGTCTCCTCCACTCGGCTCCGGATTTCAGCGCCTGGCACGCCTTGCGCCAGCAGTGGAAAGCCGATGTTCTTCCGCACATTCATGTGCGGATAGAGCGCGAACAGCTGGAAGACGAAGGCGATGTCGCGCTCGCGGGCACGCCGCATGGTGACGTCCTCGCCGCCAAGCAGGATCTTGCCGCCGGTTGGCAGTTCGAGCCCGGCGATCATGCGCAACGTCGTCGTCTTGCCGCAGCCGGACGGCCCCAGCATGACGAAGAATTCGCCGTCCTCGACGACGAAGTTGGAATCTTGCACGGCGACGAAATCGCCGAATGCCTTCCTCAGATGTTCGACCCTGATCTCGGCCATCGTCTACTCCGGAAATTTCGAGACGATGATGAACATCGCCGTGCCCGCAAGCATGGTGATGAAGGAATAGGTGTAGAGCACCAGTGCGAAGGGCTGGAACAGCATCAGGAAGCCGATGGCGATGATCGCGGTGGCTACGTTTTCCATCAGCCCGCGCCTGGCCCAGACGGGCCAGCGCGATTTGCGTTTTGCGGTCATGCTCATTTACGCACCGCGCCAAAGGTGATGCCGCGCAGCAATTGCTTGCGAAGCAGGATGGTGAAGACCAGGATCGGCACCAGAAAGATCGTCGTGCCGGCCGCGACCGCCGGCCAGTCCTGACCGCCTTCGCCGATGATGGTCGGAATGAAGGGCGGCGCGGTCTGCGCCGTGCCCGAGGTCAGCAGCGCAGCGAAGGCATATTCGTTCCAGGCAAAGATCAGGCAGAAGATGGCGGTTGCGGCAATACCGGTGGTCGCCTGCGGCAGCACCGTGCGCCAGAACGCCTGCAGCCTGGTGTAGCCGTCGATCATCGCCGCTTCTTCATATTCGCGCGGGATCTCGTCGATGAAGCCTTTCAGCAGCCACACCGCCAAGGACACGTTGACCGCCGTATAAAGCAGGATCATGCCGAGAGCCGTGTCCGACAGGCCAAGCTCCCGGTACATCAGGTAGATCGGGATGGCGACCGCGATCGGCGGCATCATCCGCGTCGACAGGATGAAGAACAGAAGGTCGTCGGCGAGCGGCACCTTGAAGCGCGAAAAACCATAGGCCGACAGCGTGCCGAGGAAAACCGCGCAAAACGTCGAGCCGAACGCGATAATCAGCGAATTGACGAAGCGCGGCATGAAGTTGGACGGGCCGGCGATCACCATATTGCGCTTGCGCACCGTCTCGTCGCACAGGCCCGTCGCCGGTCCCAGCGAGTTGATGTATTCCGGTGTTTGCCGAGTCCGGGTCGAGAACAAATTGCAGTAGCCCTCGAGGCTGGGCTGGAACAGGATCTTCGGCGGATAGGCGATCGAATCCGGCGGCGTCTTGAAGCTGGTGGCGAAGATCCACAGCAGCGGCACGATCGAGATCAGCGCGTAGGCGACGATGATGGCGCCGGCGACGCGCTTCGACGTGGCCGACGGCGCGACAACGGAATGGGCTGACGTCAGGCTCATCTCTGCTTCACCTTGTTGAGCGCCTTGACGTAGATGTTTGCGAGGCCAAACACTGCGACGAACAGGATGATGGCGAAAGCCGAGGAATAGCCCGTCCGCCAGCTTTCGAAGGCCTGCCGCTTCAGCGTGATCGAGGCCACTTCGGTGGTCGATCCCGGCCCGCCGCCGGTGAGCAAATTGACCATGTCGAACATCTTGAAGTTCTCGATGCCGCGAAACAGCACCGCCAGCATGATGAAGGGCAGCGCCATCGGCAGCGTGATCGACCAGAACTGCCGCCAGTTGGAGGCGCGGTCGACCTCGGCCGCTTCGTAGATGTATTCGGGGATCGAGCGCAGGCCGGCGAGGCAGATCAGCATTACGTAAGGCGTCCACATCCAGGTGTCGACGATGATGATCGACCATGGCGCCAGTGACACGTTGGAGAGCATGCTGATCTCGGTTGCCGGAATGCCGGTGACGAACGAAACGGCGTAGGCGAACAGCCCGATCTGCGGCTCGTAGAGAAAGCGCCAGAAATTGCCGACCACCGCCGGCGATAGCATCATCGGCACCAGGATGATGGTCGTCCAGAAGGCGTGGCCGCGGAACTTGCGGTCGATCAGCCAGGCCAGAGTGAAGCCGATCAGCGTCTGCAGCAGGATGGTCCAGAACACGAAATGCGCCGTCGTCTGCATGGCGATCCAGATGTCCTGGTCGGCGAGGATGCGCTTGTAGTTGGCCAGCCCGAGGTTCTTCACAACCTCGTTGGGCCGATTGGCGCGAAAATTGGTGAAGGACAGATAGATTGCCCAGAACAGCGGAAAGATGTTGATAGCTAACAGCAACAGGATCGTCGGCGAGATGAACAGCCAGGCGAGGCCCTTGTCGCTGATGCCCCGGACCTTGCGGGCCAACGGCTCGGGCGTAGCCCGGGCAACGCTGTCCGCCGTCCGATTGAGCATGGTCAGTCCTGCTTCGGTCACTTGGCTCGTCTCGACAATGGAATTTATCTGAACTGTGTCCCGTGCCAAGTGGCACGGGACGGTTCGGTCATGGGCTCGGGAGGAGCCGTTTACATCTTGCCATCGTCCTGGAAGACCTCGGTCCAGTCCTTGACGAGGCCGTCAAGCGCATCCTTGGCGGAGCCTTGCCCGGCAACGACATAGTCGTGGAAGCGCTTCTGCGATGCCTGCAACAGCGGGGCATAGCTCGGCTCGGCCCAGAAGTCCTTCACGATGGCCATCGAGTCGAGGAAGGTCTGCGCATAGGGCTGGCTGGCCGGGAAGGCCGGGTCCTTGACGACCGCGTTGAGGCAGGAATAGCCGCCGAGCGACCACCATTTGGACTGCACGTCCTTATTGGCGAACCATTTGATGTATTTGAGCGCGGCTTCCTGCTTGTCGGAATAGGAGACCACCGAGATGCCCTGGCCGCCGAGTTGGGCGAACTGGTCCCCGTCCGGACCTTTGGGATTGACGAAATAGCCGATCTTGTCGCCGCCGACATTCTCGTCCTTCTGCAGGCCTGGCCAGGTGAAGGCGAAGTTCATGTGCATCGCCACCTGGCCGGATTTGAAGGCATCAACGCCTTCGCCCATGTAGCTGTTCGAGGCGCCGGGAGGGGTGCAGCAATCGTAGAGGGCTTTGTAGAACTCCAGGCCCTTCACCGATTTATCGGAGTTGACGAAGCCTTCCATCTCGTAGGGCTTTTTCGGGTTTTCGTACTGGAAGCCGAAGCTGTAAAGCACGTCCATGGCGCCCATGGTGATGCCTTCCGAGCCGCGCTCGGTGTAGATCGACGCGCCATAGACGGTCTTGCCGTCGATGTCGCGCTTCTGGAAGAATTCGGCGATCTGCTTCAATTGGTCGAAGGTCGTCGGCGGGCCGAGATCCCAGCCGTACTTTTCCTTGAATTCCTTCTGCAGCTCCGGCTTGGAGAACCAGTCCTTGCGGTAAGTCCAACCGACGACGTCACCCATGGCCGGCAGCGCCCAGTAATTCGGCGAGTTCTTCGGCCATTCCGAATAGCCGACGACGGTCGCCGGCACGAAATCATCCATGCTGATCTTCTCCTTGTCGAAGAAGTCGTTCAGCTTGACGTAATGGCCGTTCTCGGCGGCACCGCCGATCCACTGGCTGTCGCCGATGATGAGGTCGCACAGCTTGCCGTGCGAATTCAGCTCGTTGAGAAAGCGATCGGCATAGTTGGTCCACGGCACGAATTCGAATTGCATGCCGATGCCGGTTTCCTTGGTGAAGTCCTTGGACAATTCCACAAGCGCGTTGGCCGGGTCCCAGGCTGCCCAGCAAAGCGTCAGATCTTCTGCCTGCGCGACATTCGAAACGGCTGTCGACGCAAAGAGTGTCGATGCCAGTCCCAACGCCAATTTCAAGGTCGATTTCATGCCTTCCTCCCATTTGCGAAACGCGTCCGGATGACGGTTTCAAGAGCCCGCTAAACCCCTCCTCGGGGGCCCAAACACAACGACGCGGCGGCGCACCGGATGTTTAGTAATTTGTTTAGTGATGCAATTTTTACTAAACAAGGCAAGCGAATTCGTTGCTGCACCGCAGCATGCTGGACAGGAAAGCAACGTGAGAAGTTGCGACGACCTGTCTAGGTCACCGTCTTGTTGCTGACGGCCACCGGACGGATCACTGGGGCCGGCGGCAAAAGCGCGCGGATATCGGCGAAGGGGAAGACTGGCTCGAAGCGGAACGCCTCGGCAAACGATCCGGCTGGGCCGTTGCACTGGCCGGCGCGAAAGGCGTTCTGCGTGCGCGCCGCGTCGACGAAACGCTCGGGATCCTGCGACTGGTGCGCCCGGATCGCCTCCGCCTTGAGATCGAAATGCCTGGAGGTGTCGACGTAGTGCGTTGGCGAAAACCCGGTGCCGCCGAACGTGTCGGCATGTAGCACCGGCACCGAGAATGACGCTGCGATGCGCACACCATCCGACAGCGCGCGGTGGTCGCCATGATAGTCGTTCGGCGCATGCGTTATCACCAGATCCGGCACTATCTCGCCGATCAGTGCTTTGAGCGCCCCGATCAGCGCGGCATCCGCGACCAGCCCGCCATCGGGAAAGTCGAGGAAGCGCGGCGTCACGCCAACCAGGCCGGCCGCCGCCGTCGCCTCCTTGCGGCGCGTGCGGGCCAGCGCTGACGGATCGCCGTAGCCGCCCCTGGTGCCATCCGTGGCTATGGCAAAAAAGAGTTCTGCGCCTTGCGCGGCATAGGCCGCCATCGTACCGAACATGAAGATCTCGATGTCGTCCGAATGCGCGCCAAGCGCCAATATCTTCACTCTCATCTCTCCCGGAAATGGAAAAACGTGCCCAACGGAATTCTGCTCGCACTCATCGCCTATGCAAGCTATTCGTGCAGCGACGCCGTTGTCAAAAGCCTGGGCGGGCAGTTCAACGTCTTCGAGATCGGCTTCTTCTCGACATTGTTTGCCGGCTGCTTTCTGCTCTTTGCCAGGCCGGCAGGCGAGCGCTGGCTCGATTTCTGGCGCACCAACCGGCCCTGGGCGGTACAGGCCCGGGCCTGGGCCGGCATCGCCTCGGGCGTGCTCAGCGTCTATGCCTTCACCACCATCCCGCTGGCGGAAGTCTATGCGCTCATCTTTCTGGCGCCGCTGTTCGTCACCATCCTAGCCACGCTGGTCCTCAAGGAGAAGGTCGGCCCGTGGCGGTGGCTGGCGGTGGTCGCCGGCTTTGCCGGGGTCATGCTGGTCGTCAGACCGGGGTTTCGCGAATTGCATCTTGGTCATCTGGCGGCGTTCATCATCGCCTTCCTGGCCGCCACCAATGTGATCCTGATGCGTTCGCTCGCCGCGCAGGAAAAGCGCACGACGATGCTCGGCGTGCTGATCGGCTACGGCCTGCTCTTCAACGGCGCCGGTGCGGCGGCTACCTCGTTCTCGTTGCCGGATGGCAGGCAATGGGCCTGGCTGGTACTGGCCGGCGCCTTCACCGCCGGCGGCCAGCTGTTGCATCTGCTGGCGGTCAAATACGCACCGGCCAACCGCATCGCGCCGACGCATTACTCGCAGATCGTCTGGGCGGTGGTTCTGGGTGCGCTGTTCTTCAGGGAATATCCGGATTTTCTGTCGCTGGTCGGCTTGGCCGTGGTCGGCGGTTCCGGCCTGCTGACCATGGTGCGCGAGGAGGTGCGGCTCGGCACGGTGCGCTGGAACCCGTTTTCGCGGACCAGGCTTTGAGTCGGCGCCGAGGTTGCGCCGCGACCGCCACCGCTGATATGCGGTTGCTGCCAACTGGCTGCACAGCATAGCACAATGACGACAAAACCCTTGCCGGACCTGCCGGTCTCCGTTGTCTTGCCGGCGCTCAATGAAACGCTGAGCCATGGTAACAGCGCCGTGCTGGTGGCGCCACCCGGTGCCGGCAAGACGACGCTGGTTCCACTGGCGCTGCTCGACGCTGAATGGCTCGGCGCCGGAAAGATCATCCTGCTCGAGCCGCGCCGCCTCGCCGCCCGCGCTGCCGCCCGCCGCATGGCCGAATTGCTCGGCCAAGAGCCCGGCGAAACCGTCGGCTATGCCATGCGCATGGAAAACCGCAGTTCCGCAAAGACCAGGGTTCTCGTCGTCACCGAAGGCGTGCTGTCCCGCATGATCCTCGACGACCCGGAACTGCCTGGTGTCGCGGCGGTGCTATTCGACGAGTTCCACGAACGCTCGCTCGACGGCGATTTCGGGTTGGCGCTGGCGCTTGACGTGCAGGGTGCGCTGAGGCCCGAACTCAGATTGCTGGTGATGTCGGCAACGCTCGACGGCGCGCGTGTCGCAAAATTGCTGTCCGGCGCGCCGGTGATCGAGAGCGCGGGCCGCGCCTTCCCGGTCGACATCCGCTATGACGAGCGGCCGGCCGGCGTCACGATCGAGGACGCCATGGCCAAGGCGATCCGCTCGGCGCTTGCCGGGGAGAAGGGCAGCGTGCTCGCTTTCCTGCCCGGCCAGCGCGAGATCGAGCGCACCGCCGAGCGGCTGGCGGGCAAGGTCGGCGCCGATACCGACATCGTGCCGCTCTATGGTATGCTCGACAACAAGGCGCAGGACGCGGCGATCAAGCCGGCGCCGCTCGGCCGCCGCAAGGTCGTGCTGGCGACGTCGATCGCCGAAACCTCCATCACCATCGACGGCGTCCGCGTCGTCATCGATTCCGGCCTGTCGCGGCTGCCGCGCTATGAACCGGCGAGCGGCCTGACGCGGCTGGAGACGGTACGTGCTTCCCGCGCTTCCGCCGACCAGCGCGCCGGCCGTGCCGGACGCACGCAGCCGGGCGTCGCCATCCGGTTGTGGCGGGCCGAGCAGACGGCGGCCCTGCCGGCCTTCACGCCACCGGAAATCCTCGAGGCCGATCTTTCCGGCCTGTTGCTCGATAGCGCAGCGTTCGGCGTCGCCGATCCGACCAGTCTATCCTTCCTCGACCCCCCGCCGGCTCCGGCGCTCACCGAGGCGAGGGTACTGCTACGTGCGCTCGATGCTGTCGATGCGGCAGGACGCCTGACGGATGCCGGTGCCGCGATGCGTAGGCTGGCGCTACCGGTGCGGCTTGCCCATATGGTCGCCGAGGCGGCAAGGACCGGAGAGGCGCTCGAGGCGGCGATGCTCGCCGTATTATTGACCGAGCGTGGCCTTGGCGGCGATGGTGCCGATCTCGAAAGGCGGCTGCTGCGCTTTCGCGCCGAAAGATCGCCGCGCGCCACCGCCGCCCGGCAGCTGGCTGAGAGGCTGGCAAAGCAGGCTTCACCCTTCCCCTCTAGGGGAGGGTCGGCGAGCGAGCCGAGCGCAGCGAGACGAGCGAGACGGGGCGGGGTCGTCGATGGCGTGCCCGAAGCGGCCCCACCCCTATCCGCTACGCGGATCGACGCGCCGGGGCGAGCCACGGGTCTCGCCCGTCCTTCCGACCCCCTCAAGGGGGAGGGCAGCACAGCCGGCGCTCTCCTCATCCATGCCTGGCCGGATCGGGTCGCCAAAGCGCGCGGCGAGCGTGGCCGCTTCGTGCTTGCCAACGGCTCGGGCGCCATGCTCGACGCCTCCGATCCGCTGGCCGGCGAGACCTGGCTCGTCGTCGCCGACCTGCAGGGCAAGGCGCAGAACGCCCGCATCACCGCAGCGGCAGCCATCGATGAGGCCGACATCCGCACTGCGCTGGCGGAAAAGATCGAGGCCCGCCGCGAGGTGAGCTTCGACCGCGACAGGCGCGCGGCGCGGGTGCGCGAAACGGTTCGCCTCGGCGCCATCACGCTGTCCGAACGCATGCTGCCGGCGCCGACCGGTGCCGACGCGGATCGCGCCATCCTCGACGCCTTGCGCGAACACGGCCTGTCCCTGTTGCCGTGGAACAGGGAGGCGGAGACGTTGCGGCAGCGGCTCGGCTGGCTGCATCGCGGCCTCGGCGTACCATGGCCCGATGTCTCCGATGCCGCGCTCCTCGAGCGCCTCGACGACTGGCTGCTGCCGTTCCTTTCCGGGGCGGCATCCTTTGCGGCAATCGATCCCAGCGTGCTTTCGCAAGGCCTGATGACGCTGGTGCCGCACGAATTGCAGCGCAAGATCGCCACATTGGCGCCGACCCATTTCGACGCGCCGTCGGGCAGCCGGCTGCCGATCCGCTATGACGGCGAATGGCCGGTGCTGGCGATCCGCGTGCAGGAACTGTTCGGCCTCGACCGGCATCCGGCGATCGCCAACGGCACTGTGCCGCTGACGCTCGAATTGCTGTCGCCGGCGCACCGGCCGATCCAGACGACGCGCGACCTGCCCGGCTTCTGGCGCGGCTCCTGGGCCGATGTGCGGGCAGAGATGCGCGGCCGCTATCCCAGGCATGTCTGGCCGGAGAACCCGCTTCTCGCCGCCGCCACCAGCCGCGCCAAGCCGCGCGGTACCTGATGCTTCCAGACTGTCATCCCGAACCGAGGCCCAGCTTCGACGGTTTTCGGAAAAGACCTCCGGCTGTTTCCCCTCTATAATCACTGGCCATGATAAACATCCTGCACGCACCCGACTTCCAGCAAAGCCAGCGGCTGCGCCTCAACACGCTGATCAGGTTGCGCTGGCTTGCCATCGTCGGCCAGAGCCTGACCGTGCTTGTGGTCGCTTACGGGCTGAAATTTCCGCTACCGGTCAGCATGTGTTTTGCGCTGATCGCCTGTTCGGCCTGGATGAACCTTTTGCTGACTTTCCGCTATCCGGCGGCGCATCGGCTTACCCCGTTCTCGGCCTTCGCCATCCTGACCTTCGACAGCCTGCAGCTTGCCGGCCTGCTCTACATGACCGGCGGCCTTACGAATCCGTTTTCGCTGCTGATGACGGTGCCCGTCGTCGTCTCGGCGACGTCGCTGCCGCTGCGGCTGACCGCCATGCTCGGCGCGCTGGTGATCGTGGCGGCGACGCTGCTGGTCTTTTACCACCTGCCGCTGCCCTGGCATGAGGGGGCGCCATTGGCGATGCCGTTCATCTATGTCGCCGGCATGTGGATGGCCGTGTTCTGCTCCATCGCCTTTACCGCGATCTATGCCTTCCGGGTGGCCGAGGAGGCGCGGCTGCTTGCCAACGCGCTTGCCGCCACGGAATTGGTGCTGCAGCGAGAACAGCATCTCTCGGCCCTCGACGGCCTCGCCGCGGCCGCCGCGCACGAACTCGGCACGCCGCTCGCCACCATCACGCTTGTCGCCAAGGAGATGGAGAAGGCGCTTGGCGAAGATCCGAAATACGGCGAGGACGTGAAGCTGCTGCGTTCGCAGAGCGAGCGCTGCCGCGAAATCCTGAAGCGCCTGACCAGCCTGTCCTCCGAGAGCGAGGTGCACCTCTCGCGCCTGCCGCTGACCTCGCTGGTCGAGGAGGTGACGGCGCCGCACCGCGATTTCGGCATTTCGATCAAGCTTCGGCCGGGCGAGCGCATCGGCCCGGAACCGGTGGGCCGGCGCAATCCCGGCGTCATTTACGGCCTCGGCAATCTGGTCGAGAACGCGGTCGACTTCGCCCGCAACAGCGTGACAGTGCGCTGGAACTGGAATGAGGCCGCCGTCAGCTTCTCGATCATCGACGACGGGCCGGGCTTTCCACCGGAGATCATCGACCGAATCGGCGAACCCTATATGTCGACGCGACAAGGCACCGAAGCTGGCGGCGGCCTCGGCCTCGGCCTATTCATCGCCAAAACCTTGCTCGAACGCTCCGGCGCGACGCTCGATTTCCGCAATTCAAGCGAGCCCGGCGAGGGCGCCATCGTGCAGATATCGTGGCCGCGCAGCGTCTTCCTCAATCCCGAGCAGGCTTCGGCCACCATGTTCGACACGGCCTAAATTGGACAATAGCGTTGCGAAACTATATTTGCGTAAAAATCAGGCAGCAGGATTTTCAGCACGATGAGTACTGACGAAACGATTGGCGCAATGGTCGAAGGCGAGGACACCTCGCTGCTGATCGTGGACGACGACAAGCCGTTCCTGACGCGGCTTGCCCGCGCCATGGAAACCAGGGGTTTCGTGGTCGAGACGGCGGAGAGCGTCGAGGAGGCGGTTGCCAAGGCGCGCGCCAATCCGCCGGCCTATGCGGTCGTCGACATGCGGCTGGCCGACGGCAACGGCCTCGACGTCGTCGCCGCGATTCGCGAGAAGCGCGACGATGCCCGCGCCATCATCCTCACCGGCTACGGCAACATCGCCACCGCGGTGACAGCGGTAAAGCTCGGCGCCATCGACTATCTGTCGAAGCCGGCCGATGCCGACGATATTTTTGCCGCCCTGACCCGCACCGCGGGCGAACGTGCAGCGCCGCCAGAAAATCCAATGTCGGCCGATCGTGTGCGCTGGGAACACATCCAGCGCGTCTACGAAATGTGCGACCGCAACGTCTCGGAAACCGCACGCCGCCTGAACATGCATCGCCGCACGCTGCAACGCATCCTCGCCAAGCGCGCGCCGCGCTAAAGGGCTCTCATTACAGGCTTGCCCGGCCAGCGCTGTTTGCGCATCATCGCTTGGCGGTGTCGGACCTTGCCGCTGATACGACGGAGGCGACATGCAGGACGAAAAGCGGCTGGTCTCCATGCTGCGCGAATTCCTCGACAGCGAGGCGGCCGGCGGCCTCATCCTGATGGCTGCGGCGGCCTTGGCCCTGATCGTCGCCAATTCGCCGCTGGGCGAGGCTTATTTCTCCGCCCTCCATGCCTATCTCGGACCGCTCAGCGTCTCGCACTGGATCAATGACGGCCTGATGGCGGTGTTCTTCCTGCTGGTCGGTCTCGAGATCAAGCGCGAAATGCTTGACGGCCAGCTGTCGACCTGGCCGCGCCGCGTGCTGCCCGGCATCGCCGCCGCCGGCGGCATGGCAGCGCCGGCACTGGTCTACGTCGCCATCAACCGCAACAATCCAGCCGCTCTGTCCGGCTGGGCGATCCCAACCGCCACCGATATCGCCTTTGCGCTCGGCGTGCTGTCGCTGCTCGGCAGCCGCGTCCCGGGTTCGCTGAAGATATTCCTCACGGCGCTTGCCATCATCGACGATCTCGGCGCGGTGCTCATCATCGCGGTGTTCTATACCAGCGGCCTCTCGCTCGCCTATCTCGGCGCCGCCTTCGCCGTGATCGCGCTGCTGGTGGTGCTCAACCGCATGCGGGTGCTGACGCTGCTGCCGTACATCTTGCTCGGCATCGTTCTGTGGGTTTTGGTGCTCAAATCGGGCGTCCATGCGACGCTCGCCGGCGTCGCGCTGGCCCTCACCATACCGCTGAAGATATCGCCGGGCAGCGGCCATGATCTCGACCATTCGCCGCTGCACCGGCTCGAACACGGCCTGCACAAAGTCGTCGCCTTTTTCGTCATCCCGATTTTCGGCTTTGCCAACGCCGGCGTCTCGCTCGCCGGTCTCAGCGCTGCCGCCCTGGCCGAGCCGCTGACGCTCGGCGTCGCCGCCGGCCTCCTCGCCGGCAAGCTGGTCGGGGTGTTCGGGTCTTCCGCGCTTGCCATCCGGCTTGGCTTCGCCGATCTGCCGGTCAATGCCGGCTGGCTGCACATGGTCGGCATTTCGCTGCTCTGTGGCATCGGTTTCACCATGAGCCTGTTCATCGGCCTGCTCGCCTTCGCCAGCGACGCCGCCCTGCAGGACGCGGTCAAGGTCGGCATCCTCGCCGGCTCCTTCATCGCCGCGCTCCTAGGCGCCGCTGTGCTGCTGGTGGCGCCGGCCGCAGGCGAGGCGGAGGAGGCGGAAGAATAGGCGTCTCCTCGCGGGCGCTACCCGTGAGCGACCATGACGTGGCGGACGGCGGTATAGTCCTCCAGCGCGTAGAGCGACATGTCCTTGCCGTAGCCGGATTGTTTCAACCCGCCATGCGGCATCTCGTTGGTCAGCATGAAATGGGTATTGATCCAGGTGCAGCCATATTGCAGCCGGGCGGCTGTCGCCATGGCCCGCGAAACGTCCTTGGTCCACACCGACGACGCCAGGCCGTAGTCAGAATCATTGGCCCAGTTCACCGCTTCGTCAACTTCGGAAAAGCGGGTGACCGAGACCACCGGACCGAACACTTCGCGGCGCACGATCTCGTCCTCCTGCAGCGCGCCGGCGACGACGGTCGGCTGGTAGAAGAAGCCGGAGCCCTCGCCCGGCTTGCCGCCCGTGGTGATCTCGATGTGCTTGAGCTCAGAGGCGCGCTCGACGAAGCTCGAGACGCGGTCGCGCTGGCGACGCGAGATCAGCGGGCCGATCTCGTTTTCGGTATCGTCAGGACGATCATACTTGATAGTCGAGACGGCGGCGGAGAGGTCGGCGACGAGCTTGTCGTAGATCTTCTTGCCGGCGTAGATGCGGCAGGCGGCGGTGCAGTCCTGGCCGGCATTGTAATAGCCGAAGGCGCGCAGGCCGTTGACCACCGCGCCGAGATCGGCGTCGTCGAAGACGATGACCGGCGCCTTGCCGCCGAGCTCGAGATGCGTGCGCTTGACCGATTTGGCGGCAGCCTGCAGCACCTTCTTGCCGGTGGCGACGTCGCCGGTGATCGAGATCATGTTGACTTTCGGGTGGTTGATCAGCGTGTTGCCGACGCTGTCGCCGCGACCGAGCACGACGTTGACGACGCCTTCCGGCAGGATCTCGGCAAGGATTTTCGCCAGCTTCAGCGCGGTCAGCGGCGTCTGTTCCGACGGCTTGAAGGCGACGGTGTTGCCGCCGGCAATCGCCGGCGCCAGCTTCCAGGCCATCATCATCAGCGGATAGTTCCACGGCGCGATCGACGCGACAACGCCGATGGCGTCTCGGCGGACCATCGAGGTGTGGCCGGGAATGTATTCGCCGGCGACCTGGCCGGGCATCGAGCGGACCGCGCCGGCAAAGAAGCGGTAGCAGTCGACGATCGCCGGGATCTCGTCATTGAGCACGGCATTGATCGGCTTGCCGCAGTTCAGCGCCTCGAGCGCCGCGAAATCCTGTGCAGCAGCCTCGATGCGATCGGCGATCTTCAGGAGATAGCCGGCGCGCTGCGCCGGTGTTGTGCGGGACCAGGTGACGAAGGCTTTTTCGGCAGCAAGCACGGCCGCCTCGATCTGCGCTGGGCTGGCCTCGGGCAGATTGAGGATGGTCGCCCCGGTCTTCGGGTTGAGGATCGGCTCCTCGGTCTCGGTGCCTTTTTCGAATTTAGAGCCGATCAGCATCTGCGTGTCCATGGAAGTCTCTCCCTTGTGAACGAGATCATTTGCCCGAACCGGCGATCTGGTCGCCGTCGCGGGTCAGGTAATAGGCAGCGAGGATGGGGAGCAGCGTCACCAGCACTACCACCATCGCCACGACATTGGTGACCGGACGCTGGCGCGGACGGATCAATTCTTCGAGCATCCAGATCGGCACCGTCTGCTGCTGGCCGGCGGTGAAGGTGGTGACGATGACCTCGTCGAAGGACAGCGCAAAGGCAAGCATGCCGCCGGCCAGCAGCGCGGTTGCGATGTTGGGCAGCACGACATGCCGAAAGGTCTGGAAACCATCGGCGCCGAGATCCATCGACGCCTCGATCATCGAGCCGGACGTGCGGCGGAAACGGGCGACCGCATTGTTGTAGACGACGACCACGCAGAAAGTGGCGTGGCCGAGCACGATCGTCCAGAACGAGAACGGGATTTCGGCCAGCGCGAAGGCCGAGCGCAGCGCGATGCCGGTGATGATGCCGGGCAGCGCGATCGGCAGGATGACCAGCAGCGAGATGGTTTCGCGGCCGAAGAATTTTGTGCGGGACACGGCAGCGGCGCACAGCGTGCCCAGGACCAGCGCGATGGTAGTCGAGATCGCCGCGACCCGCACAGACAATGACAGCGCCTGCCAGACGTCGGGGCGGTTCCAGGTGACGGCGAACCATTGCGTGGTCAGGCCCGGCGGCGGCCAGACGAAGCTCTTCTCCTCGGTGGTGAAGGCATAGACGAAGATCAGCAGGATCGGCAAATGCAGGAAAAGCAGGCCGCCGGTGGCAGCGAGCTTCAGGCCGATCGGCGCGGATGGGCCACGGTCAGAGCGCATCGAAAGCCCCCATGCGCTTGGCGCCCCAGAGGTAGAAGCCCATGATGACAATGGGCACCACGGTGAAGGCGGCGGCGAGCGGGATGTTGCCGGCGGTGCCTTGCTGCGAATAGACGGCCTGGCCGATGAACAGCCGCGAGGTGCCGATGATCTGTGGGATGATGTAGTCGCCGAGCGTCAGCGAGAAGGTGAAGATCGAGCCGGCGACGATGCCGGGCAGCGCCAGCGGGAACAGCACGTTGCCGAAGGTCTGCCCGGGCGAGGCGCCGAGATCGGACGAAGCCTCGACCAAATTGCCTGGCACGCGCTCGAGTGCGGCCTGCACCGGCAGGATCATGAACGGCAGCCAGACATAGACGAAGACGATGAAGGTACCGGTTGAGGAGACCGACAGCGAGTTGCCGCCGACGACCGGCAGCGACAGCCAGGCATCAAGCAGCCACAGAAGATGCAATTTGGCCAGCAGCCAGGTCAGGATGCCTTCCTTGGCCAGAATCAGCTTCCAGGCATAGATCTTGACCAGGTAGCTCGACCACAGCGGCAGCATGACGCCGAGATAAAACAGCGCCTTCCAACGGCCGCGCGCATAGCGCGCCGCATAATAGGCGATGGGAAAGGCGATGACCGCCGCCGCCAGCGTCACCAGCGCCGCCATTGTCACCGTGCGCAGGATAATGTCGAGATTGGCGGCCTGCAGCAGGTCGCCATAGGTCTTCAGCGTGAATTGCCGGTTGATCAGGCCGGAGAACTCGTCGATCGAAAAGAAGCTCTGCAAAAGCAATGCGAAGAGCGAGCCGATATAGACGATGCCGAGCCACAAAACCGGCGGCAGCAGCATGAGGAGCAACAGCAGCTTCGGCTGTCGCCAAAAAATATCCGACACCGCGCCACGCAGGCCGCCGCTTCGCGGCAGGATGGCGGGCGGCGTGGCGCGCGGCATGACGGTGTCGAGGCTCATCCGAGCTCGTCCATCAAATGCAAATGCTCGCGCTTGAAGGTGAGCACCACCGCCTCGCCTTCCCCCGGCAGCACAGCACCCGCCGGCACGATGGCATGCAGTCGCAAGCCCTCTGCATCGAGCGCCAGTCTTGTCGTGGCGCCGAGATAGTTGGTCGAGACCAGGCGGGCGGCAACCCCTTCGCCGTTGGCCCGGCCAATACGGATGGATTCGGGCCGCAGGCTGCCCCAGCGATACTGGCCGGCATAGCGCTGGACGAAATCCGGCGGCAGCACGTTGGACGAGCCGACGAAATCGGCGACGAAGCGGGTCTTGGGGCGCTGGTAGATGTCTTCCGGCGTGCCGATCTGCATGATCTTGCCGTCATTGAAGACGGCCACGCGGTCGGCCATCGACAGCGCTTCGCCCTGGTCGTGGGTGACGAACACGAAGGTGATGCCGAGCGCCTTCTGCAGCGATTTCAACTCCTCCTGCATGTTTTCGCGAAGCTTGAGGTCGAGGGCGCCGAGCGGCTCGTCGAGCAACAGCACCTTGGGCTGGTTGACCAGCGCACGGGCGAGCGCGACGCGCTGGCGCTGGCCGCCGGAAAGCTGGCCAGGGCGACGGGCGCCGTAGCCGGGAAGCCGCACCAGCGCCAGCGCTTCTTCCGCCGCCTGTTGCCGCTCCGGTCTGCCGACGCCCTTGACCATCAGCCCATAGGCGACGTTGTCGAGCACGTTGAAATGCGGGAACAGCGCATAATCCTGGAACACGGTGTTGACGTTGCGGCGATAGGGCGGCACGCCCTCGGCGCGTTCGCCGAAGATCGAGATCGAGCCCGCCGTCGGCTGCTCGAAACCGGCGATGAGGCGCAGGCACGTCGTCTTGCCCGAGCCGGAAGGCCCGAGCATGGCAAAGAACTCGCCCGGCACGATGTCGAGATCGACCGCGTCAACGGCACGCACGCTGCCGAAATGGCGAGAGACGTTTTGGAAGGAAACGGCGGAGGTCATGGGGCTGTCCTGATCTGTCAGGCTCATCAAATTTCAGGCGGTAGCGCTGCCTCTTATCCGCCTGTCGGCACCTTCTCCTCGTATAGTGGACGGGGAGAAGGGAGGCGCTGCAACGCTGGCGACCCCCCGGTTCTTCACCGGGAGAGGGTAAGGGTGAGGGGCAGCGCCGAGCTTCGTAGGTGAGGCGAACTCACCGCCCGCCGATGACGCCGATATAGTCCGACACCCAGCGGTAATAGGGCACGCACTGGTCGTTCTGGGTGGCGCATTTCGAGACCGGCGTCTTCCAGAACTTGATCTTGTCGAAATTGTCGTAGCCGTTGGTCTTGCAGCCTTCCTCCCCGAGCAGTTCGTTGCCCTTGCAGGCGGCGGGCACCACCGGCAGCGAGCCGAACCAGGCGGAGACGTCGCCCTGCACTTTTGGCGACAGCGAATGCTCCATCCACATGTAGGCGCAGTTCGGGTGGGCAGCATCGGCCTCCATCATCGTGGTATCGGCCCAGCCGGTGACGCCCTCCTCGGGGATAGTCGAGGCGACCGGCTTCTTGGCCGCGATCAGCGTGTTGACCTGATAGGGCCAGGAACCGGAGGCGACGACGCCTTCGTTCTGGAAATCGTCGACCTGGATGGCGGCGTCGTGCCAATAGCGTCCGACCAGCGTACGCTGGACCCGCAGCAGGTCGAGCGCCGCCTTGTACTGATCCTCGGTCAGTTCGTACGGATCCTTGATGCCGAGCTCCGGCTTGTGAGCCATCAGGTAATTGGCGGCGTCGGCGATGTGGATCGGCCCGTCATAGGCCTGGACGCGGCCCTTGTTCGACTTGCCGTCGGGAAGCTTCATTTCCTCGAAGACCACGTTCCAGCTCTTCGGCGCCTCCTTGAACACTTCGGTGTTGTACATCAGCACGTTCGGCCCCCACTGATAGGGGACGCCGTAATGGACTCCGCCGACGGTGAACCAGGGCGCATCCTTCAGCCGGTTGTCGACCGTCTTCCAGCTCGGTATGAGGTCGGTGTTGATCGGCTGGACGCGCTTGCCGGCGACAAGGCGCAGCGAAGCGTCGCCCGAGGCGGTGACGAGATCGAAGCCGCCCTCGTTCATCAGCGAGACCATCTCATCGGAGGTGTTGGCGGTCTTGACGTTGACCTTGCAGCCGGTTTCCTTCTCGAACGAAGTGACCCAATCATAGGCCTTGTCGGTTTCGCCGCGCTCGATATAGCCCGGCCAGGCGACGATATTGACCTCGCCTTCGCCTTTGCCGAGCTCCTTGACCTGGGCGATGGCCTGGCCGGAGAAGCTCAGCGCGACCGTCAAGGCAGTGCATGATTTCAGCAATGAATTCATCGTCGATCTCCCATTTTTGCATGACCTCGAAACCGGTTTCGGGTTTCGGAAGAAGATCATGCGCCCGTTCAAAAACGTTGGATGCGCGGCTCTGAAGGGCCGTGCTCCTCGCATCGACCCGAAAATCGGAATCGATTTTCGGAAAGCCCGATGCGAAAACTAAAAGTCTTAGAGCGTACTATGTGCGTCCAATTGGACGCACGTCGCTCTAACGGCAGCTTTGTTCCCTGACCGAAAAGTGCTGCGAAATTTCCGGTTTCGCAAATTCATTTATCAGAAAGCCGATATCGATTTTTCCGATACGTCAGCGGCCAATCTTCTCGGGCCGTTGGCGCACCATGCGCTGCGACTGGGCAAGTCCGATGAAGTCGCGCGCCGCCTGCGGCAGACCGGAGCCGCGCCGCCAGACCATGCCGACCTGGACGACCGGCAACGACCCCGAAATATCGCGCGATTCGATGCGGTCGCCTTCCAGCGACCATGGCCGGTAGACGAGGTCGGGCAGCAGCGCCACGCCGGCGCCGGTAGCGACGAGGCTGCGCACCGCTTCGACCGAGCGGGTGCGGAAGGCGACATGCGGCTTGGCGCCGATTGCCGTCAGCAGCTTTCCGGTATTCTCCTCGATCTCGTCGACGGTCAGCATGATCAGCGGTTCCGAGGCGATGTCGCCGATGCCGATGATGTCGGCACCGGCCAAGGGGTGGCCGAGCGGCAGCCACAGCCGGTAGGCCGAGACTTCGAGGATTTCGGACTGCAGTGCCGTGCGGTCGCGCAGGTTCGAGGTGACCATGACGGCAATGTCGAGCTTGCCGCCAATTAACAGGTGCTCGAGATAGTCGCCATTGTCCTCGATCGCCGAGACCTCGACACCCGGATAGGCGCGGCGGTAGCGGGCAAGAAGATCGGAAAGCACATAGCCGGCGACCAGCGAGGTGACGCCAAGTTGCAGCCGCCCGCTTGCCGCGGCCTGTTCGCCGAAGAAGGCGCGGCGCGCATCGGAAACGTCGGCCAGGATCTTCCTCGCATGGCGCAGGAACTGGTGGCCTTTATGGGTGATGTTCAAGCCGCGCGGGTGGCGCTCGAACAGCTCGACGCCGAGATCGTGCTCCAGCTCCTTGATCGCTTCGGTGACCGAGGATTGCGAGATCGACAGGTTCTGGGCGGCGCCCGACACCGTGCCTTGCTCGGCGACGGCGATGAAGAACTGCAATTGGCGGATGGTGAAAGCCATGGCCAGACTAAACACGGCAGAGGCGGCGCTGGGAAGTGGGTGCTGGTGCCGATCTGCCGATAGAGCTCAGGCCTCGCTTCCGCCGTCCGCAATGCTGAGCCGCGCGCCGGCCTGGGCGAGGGCGGCGCCGATGTCGTGCGGCGGCGGAAGGTCGGTCGCGAGTTCGGAAAAGCCGCCGAAGCCGCAGACCTGAACAAGGCCCTGGCGGCCGAATTTGCTATGGTCGGTGACGACAAGCGAACGCTGGCCGCGCGACAGCACCATGCGGGCGAATTCGGCCTCTTCCAGATCATAGTCCATGACGCCGGTTATGGCATCGACCGCACCGGTCGATATCACTGCATGGCTGACGGAAAAGCGGCTGACGAATTCGATGGCCGAGACGCCGAAGGCAGCACCGGAATCGCTGCGCAGCTCGCCGCCGGCCATGTAGACCTTATTGCCGTTGACGGTGGCCAGTGTGCGGGCGATGTCGGAGGAGTTGGTGACGACCGTCAGCCGCCGGTGGCCGAGCAGTTCCCGGGCCAGGAAAGAGGTGGTGGTGCCGGTGTCGAGCATGATCGATTCGCCGTCGCGGATGGTGGCGGCGACCATGCGCGCTATTGCCCGCTTGGCATCGGCGTTCTCGCGCATGCGCCGCTCGAACGGCGCTTCGCCGGCAATCGACGGCAGGCCGACGGCGCCGTGCATCTTGAGGATGGAACCGTCGCTGGTCAGTGGCTTGACGTCGCGGCGTACTGTCTCCAGCGAGACGCCCAGCCGGTCGGCTAGGCTCGCAATGGTCACCGTGCCTTCCTCCTTGAGGAGGCGCAGGATTTCGCCATGCCGCTTCGAGTGGACCATCGGTTCCATCCGGTCGGATTGTTGCACCGCTGACCGCTTCTACGACATAAATGCCACTAACTCCAAGGAATTTAGCAAAATTCGGGCAAAAAACCAGAAAATACCACAAATTCGCGTTGACAACGCCTCCAGCGTGGCGCGACATTATCGCTGTGACAGGCTCGGAACGGAGGACGACGGCTGAGCCGCACGAAAAATCGCTTGCCCGAACGCCCGGGAGATCGTCGGGTGCAAGGGTCCCGAAATTCAGGATCCGCGGGGGCGGATGCCGGCGTCGAAGAACCCGGCACAAAGGGGCTCGTCGGTGCGGTGCGGGATACCGATCCCGGGATCTGCACCGACGAGATCTTCGCGTTGCCTCCATTCCTCCGTCCGATTGTCATCGCTGGCCAGCCGTGACATGCGTGGAAAACTGACCCAATGTTGGACGACATCGTGACTGTCGAAGACCGCATCCGTGCGCTGCCTTGCTGGACCGGCAGCATCGACATCGCGCCGCTGCCGGGCGGGCTGAGCAATGCCAATTATCTGGTCAAGGACGCGGCCGGGCGGCACGTCGTGCGGCTCGGCCAGGACTATCCGTTCCACCATGTCTTTCGCGAGCGCGAGATGATGACGGCGCGGGCAGCGCACGCGGCAGGCTTCGCTCCGGCCGTCCACTACACTGGACCCGGCGTCATGGTGACGGAGTATCTCGGCGCCAAGGCCTATGTCGCGCAGGACGTGCGCGCCGATCTCGGCCGCGTTGCCGCGTTGCTGCGCGGTTTCCACCGGGAGATGCCCGGTCATGTCTCCGGCGCCGGCTTCATGTTCTGGGTATTCCATGTCATTCGCGACTATGCGCGCACGCTGGAGGAAGGCCGCAGCCGTAAGCTGGGCGAACTGCCGCGCCTGCTGACGCTGGCGGACGAGCTCGAGCGCGCGCAAAAGCTGCTTCCGATCGTCTTCGGCCATAATGACCTCTTGCCGGCTAACATAATCGACGACGGTCACAGGCTGTGGCTCATCGATTTCGAATATGCAGGCTTCAACACCGCGATGTTCGACCTTGCCGGCGCGGCGTCGAATGCAGGCATGAGCGACGAGGAGTCCTTCGCCTTCCTCACCGCCTATTTCATGAAGGAGCCGGACCCGGCGATACGGCGCTCGCACGCCGCCATGCAATGCGCGTCGCTGCTGCGTGAGGCGATGTGGGGCATGGTTTCCGAGCTTTACCTCGACGCGCCCGGTGTCGACTACGCCGCCTACGCCGACGAAAACCTGGCGCGGCTCGAAGCCGCCCTGGAAAACTACAGGACAAAATACGGGACGCGGACATGACCTTGCCCGCCCAGGCCGGGATCGTCGTCATCGGCGGTGGCATCATCGGCTGTTCGACGGCCTATCATCTGGCGCGCGACCACAAGGCCGAAATCGTACTGCTCGAACAGGGCAAACTGACCTCGGGTTCGACCTGGCATGCTGCCGGGCTGGTCGGCCAGCTGCGCTCGTCGGCGTCGATCACGCGCGTGCTCAAATATTCGGTCGATCTCTACAAGGGGCTGGAAGCCGAAACCGGCCTCGCCACCGGTTGGAAGATGACTGGCTGCCTGCGCCTCGCCACCAATGGCGACCGCTGGATCGAGTATAAGCGGCTGGCAACGACGGCTAAGAGCTTCGGCATGGACATGCATCTGCTGTCGCCGGCCGAGGTCAAGGAAATGTGGCCGCTGCTGGAAACCGGCGACCTCGTCGGCGCGTCCTGGCTGCCGACCGACGGTCAGGCAAGCCCTTCCGACATCACCCAGTCGCTGGCCAAGGGTGCGCGCATGCATGGCGCAAAATTGTTCGAGGAGGTGCGGGTCACCGGCTTCGAAATGAGAGACGGCCGCATCACCGCGGTAAAGACCAGCAAGGGCGATATCGCCTGCGACAAGGTGGTGAACTGCGCCGGGCAATGGGCGCGGCAGGTGGGTGCGCTCGCCGGGATAAACGTGCCGCTGCAGCCGGTGAAGCACCAGTACATCATCACCGAAAAGATCGATGGCCTGCCGACCGACGCGCCGACAATTCGCGACCCCGATCGCCGCACCTATTTCAAGGAGGAGGTCGGCGGGTTGGTGATGGGCGGCTACGAGCCGAACCCGCAGGCGTGGACGACCGGTCTACCGGGCGGCGATGTGCCGGACGGTTGGGAGTTCCGGCTGTTCGACGATGATTACGATCATTTCGAGCAGCATATGAGCCAGGCGATCGAGCGTGTCCCGGCGCTCGCCAATGCCGGCGTCAGGCAGATGATCAACGGGCCGGAGAGCTTTACGCCGGATGGCAATTTCATCCTCGGTGTGGCGCCGGAATGCGCCAATATGTTCGTCGGCGCCGGCTTCAATGCCTTTGGCATCGCGTCCGGCGGCGGCGCCGGCTGGGTGCTGGCGCAATGGGTCGTCGACGGCGAGGCGCCGCTCGATCTGTGGGTGGTCGACATCCGCCGCTTCTCCGATCTCCACCGCGACCGGCAATGGGTCCGCGACCGCACGCTGGAAGCCTATGGCAAGCACTACACGATCGGCTTCCCGCATGAGGAATATGTCAGCGGCCGGCCGCGCATCGTCTCGCCTTTGTACGAGCGGCTGCAAAAACATCGCGCCGTGTTCGGCTCGAAACTTGGCTGGGAGCGGCCGAACTGGTTCGCGCCGGAAGGCATCGAGCCGAAGGACGTCTATTCGATGGGCCGGCAGAACTGGTTCCCGGCGGTTGGCGACGAGCACCGCCACGTGCGCGAAAAGATCGGAATTTTCGACCAGTCGTCTTTCGCCAAATACGAAATGACCGGAGCCGACGCGCTGAAGGCGCTGGACTGGATCTGCGCCAACGACGTCGCCAAGCCGGTCGGCCGGCTGACCTACACGCAGCTTCTCAACACGCGCGGCGGCATCGAGGCCGATTTGACCGTGGCGAGGCTCGGTGAGGAAAAATTCTACATCGTCACCGGCACCGGTTTCCGCACGCATGATTTCTCCTGGATTGCCGATCATATCGGCAGGGAGTTCGACGTGACGCTGACCGACGTCACGGAGGATTTCGGCACATTGTCGCTGATGGGGCCGCGCGCCCGTGACGTGCTGTCAGCGGTGACCGATGCCGACGTCTCGAATGCCGCCTTTCCATTCGGCCATGTTCGCGAGATCGCCATTGCCGGTCACGCCGTCCGGGCACTGCGCGTCACCTATGTCGGCGAACTCGGCTGGGAACTGCATGCGCCGATCGCGGCGACGGGCGAGGTTTTCGACGCGCTGATGACGGCGGGCGCTGTCCACGACATTCGCCCGGTCGGCTATCGGGCGCTGGAATCGCTGCGGCTGGAAAAGGGCTACCGCGCCTGGGGCGCCGACATTACACCCAACGACACGCCGCAGGAGGCCGGCCTCGGCTGGGCGGTGAAGCTCAGGAAGAACACCGATTTCCTCGGCCGGCGGGCGCTTGAAAAGCTCGATGGCTCGACGCTCAGCAAACGCTTTGCCGGCTTCACCGTCGATGATCCAGACGTCGTGCTGCTCGGGCGCGAGACCATCCTGCGCAACGGCGAGGCGGTCGGTTATCTCACCAGCGGCGGCTATGGCTACACCATCGGCAAGAACATCGGCTACGGCTATGTGCGCAATGCCGATGGCGTCAACGATGATTTCCTTACCTCCGGCAACTACGAGCTGGTGGTGGCAATGGAACGGACGCCGGCTAAGATACACCTCGAGCCGCTTTACGATCCGGCAGGAGCAAAGGTGAAGGCATAGAGCCTTCCGGTTTCAGCCTCAGTTCACGATGAGCACCAGCCCCCGGCTCGGCACGGTATCGGCCTCGCCTGGCATCGAAACATAGGGCGGCGTCTCTTCGGCGCGCGTGACGGTGCCTTGCGCCTCGAGCTCGGCGATCCGCGCGGCAAACCCGGCATCCCACAGCGTGTTCTTCACTGTCAGCACGATCACCCCGCCCGGCCGGCAGATGCGGATCAACTCGTCCAGACCCTCGGCCCCGACATGGCCGGACGTGAAGACGCCGGCTGAGATGATCCCGGCATAGGCGTCGTCCACGAAGGGCAGCGGTCCGCCAAGCGCCAGGCAGTGCAGCGCTGAATAGACGCCCTTGCGCGCGGCTTGCGCCAGCATGCCTTCCGAGATGTCGAGCGCCTCGACCTGCGGATAACCGGTAATGGCAAGCCATTCGCCGATGAGCCCGGTGCCGGCGCCGGCATCGAGCAGAGGAGCGGCGCCGCGCGCCAGATGGCGGGCCAGCAAGGCAAGGCAGATGGTGGGATGGCGATAGCCAGCCGCCGACATGTCGGCGTCATAGGTGCCTGCCCACCTGTCGTAAAGAGCCGCGACGTCTTCCGGCCGCTTCGCCGCATAGGCTGCGGCGAGCGCGCTCTGATGTTTGCTGTCCGTCATCGCTTTCCGTCGCCTGGTATCGATCCGCAACGCGATCATAGCCAAACGGCGAAAACTGTGGAACCGTCGTCGTCCCAATAATACGGGGAAAGGAGCGAAATCCATGGCGGACGACCGGGCGCGCGCCGCACTTGCGGCCATTCCGATGCTGGCCGGCTATGACGGCCCTCTGGAACGGCTCGGCGGTCTCACCAACCTCGTCTTCAGCGGTAAGGATTTCTGCCTGCGTATCCCCGGCAAGGGTACCGAGGAATACATCAACCGCGCCAACGAGGCAGTGGCGGCGTGGGAAGCGGCGAAGGCCGGCGTCAGTCCCGATGTGCTGCATGTCGATGCCGAGACCGGCGTGTTGGTGACCCGCTTCATCGCCGGTGCCGAGACGATGTCACCGGAAAAGTTCAAGACTCGGCCGGGCAGCCCGGCACGCGCCGGCAAGGCCTTTCGCAAACTGCACACATCCGGCGCGGTGTTCCCCTTCCGCTTCGAGCTGTTTGCGATGATCGACGATTATCTGAAAGTGCTGTCAACCAAGGACGTCGCCCTGCCTGCCGGCTACCACGATGTGGTCCGCGAGGCGGAGGAAGTGCGCTCAGCACTTGCGGCTCAACCTCTGACGATCGTCGCCTGCCACTGCGACCCGCTCTGCGAAAACTTTCTCGATACGGGCGACAGGATGTGGATCGTCGACTGGGAATATTCCGGCATGAACGATCCGCTCTGGGATCTCGGCGACCTCTCGGTCGAAGGGCAATTCGACGAGGCCCAGGACGAAGAAATGATGCGCGCCTATTTCGGCGGCGAGCCGAGACCGGCGGAGCGCGGCCGCATCGTCATCTACAAGGCGATGTGCGACCTGTTGTGGACGCTCTGGGGCTTGATCCAGCTTGCCAACAAAAATCCGGCCGACGACTTTCGCGCCTATGCCGACGGCCGGTTTGCGCGCTGCAAGGCACTGATGGAGATGCCGGAATTTTCGCGGCATCTCGCGGCAGCGCGCCGGGGTTAATTCACGCCCTTTGGCACGTTTTCGGGCGGTACCGTGTCGACCACCTTCTGGCGGTGGAAGATGAACAGGCCGGCCAGCACGACGATGGCCGAGCCGATCAGGATGCGCGGCCCAGGCACATCGCCGAAGAAGGCGAGGCCGAAGACCACTGCCCACAACAGCAGGCTGTAATGCAGCGGCGCCAAGGTCGAGGCCGGCGCCAGCTTCAACGCCCTGGTTATCATCAGATGCGCGCCGCAGGAGACGATGCCGAGAAGCAGCATGGCGCCGAAATCGAGCGAGGACGGCGTCTTCCAGCTGCCGAGGGTCAACGCAGCGCCGACCAGCAGCGTGCCGATGGTTTGCCAGGTGACCAGCGAGGTGTCGCTGGTGCCGCGCAGCCGCCGATTGAGGATGATGGCGAAGGCAAAGGAAATGCTGCCGGCGAGCGCGAACATCGACGACAGCGAGAACGCGGCCGAGGACGGCTTCAGCATGATCAGCACGCCGCAGAAACCGACCAGGATAGCCGCCCAGCGGCGCCAGCCGACCCTTTCGCCGAGCAGGAAGTGCGACAGCGCCGCGACATAGATCGGCCCGGCCATGTAAAAACTCATCACATCGGCGAGCGGCAGATAGACGACCGCCGCGTAGAACAGCGCCGTGTCGAGCGTCGTCATCACCACGCGAAGCAGCTGCAGCTCCGGCCGCTCCATGCGAAACAGCTTGGCCGCACCCTGATGTGCAATCATCGGCCCGAGTATGAAAAACGCGCCGATCGAGCGGATCAGCACGACCTGGCCGACGGAAAAACTGGCGACCAGCCACTTGCCCATCGCGTCGTTCAGCGCAAACAGGAAGTCGCCGGCGAGCATCAGCAGGATGCCGGCCAGCAGCACGTTCATGATCGTTGAGTACTGGGCTGCGGGCTGCGCCATTCCGTTACCGGTTCCTCGCCGTGGGGTACGGTGACCCGCGTCGTAGTCGCAAGCTGCGGCCATGACGAGACGAAAATCGAGAATTCGGTAAGACCAGCGTCGGAAATCGGCTGGACTAATGCATGTCGCGCAAAAGTGTGCAGCGGTTTTGCGATAACGACACGCTTAAAAACAAGACCTTAAAGCGCGTCGCGTGGGTCCGTTCCAACGCGACGCGCTTTAAGCGTGGCGCCGGTTCACCGTGCCCGGCCTTCCAGCGATCGAAAGCCGCGTGTCCTGCCGGCTGCGCTCGGCCACCACCTTGCCCCTGGCGATGACGCAGAGACGCTCTGGGCGCAGCCGCAGCGCCTCGACCGGGTTGCCGGCATCGAGAACGACCAGGCTGGCGCGCTTGCCGACCGCCAGGCCAAGGTGGTCGAGGCCCATGATGGCGGCATTGACGTTGGTGACCATATCGAAGCAGCGCGCCATCTCGGCCGGGCTCGACATCTGCGCGACATGCAGGCCCATGAAGGCGACGTCGAGCATGTCTGCAGTGCCCAGCGAATACCAGGGGTCGAGCACGCAATCCTGGCCCCAGCCGACGCGGATGCCTTGCGCCAGCATCTCCTTGACCCGCGCCAGTCCGCGGCGCTTGGGAAAGGTGTCGTGGCGGCCCTGCAGCATGATGTTGATCAGCGGATTGGGGATCGCCGAAACGCCGGCCTCGGCAATCAGCGGCAATAGCTTCGAAACGTAGTAATTATCCATCGAATGCATCGATGTCAGGTGCGAGCCGGCCGCTCTGCCCTGCAACCCGAGCCGCTGCGTCTCATAGGCAAGCTGCTCGACGTGGCGCGACAGCGGATCGTCGGTCTCATCGCAATGCAAGTCGACCATCAGGCCGCGCTTCGCCGCGATTTCGCAGAGCTCGGTGACGGAGCGCGTGCCGTCGGCCATTGTGCGCTCGAAATGCGGAATGCCGCCGACAACATCGACGCCTATGTCGAGCGCCCGGATGGTGTTGTCGCGCGCCGTCGGCGAGCGGTAAAACCCGTCCTGCGGGAAGGCGACCAGCTGCAGGTCGATATAGGAGCCAACCGTCTTCTTCACGTCGAGCAGCGCCTCGACCGCCAGCAGGCGGTCGTCGCAAACATCGACATGGGTGCGGATGGCGAGCAGCCCCATCGACACCGCCCAGTCGCAATAGGCGAGCGCACGGTCGCGCACCGCTTCGTGGGTCAGAAGCGGCTTCAACTCGCCCCAAAGCGAGATGCCTTCGAGCAGCGTGCCCGAGACATTGATGCGCGGGATGCCGAGCGAAAGCGTGGCGTCCATATGGAAATGCGGATCGACGAAGGGCGGCGAGACCAGATTGCCATGGGCATCGATCGCCGTGCCGGCGCTGACGTTCAGCTCGGGCTCTATCGCTGCGATCGTTTCGCCGACGATGCCGATATCCGCGATCCTGCCGTCGGGCAGCGTCCCGCCGCGCACCACAAGGTCAAAATCCATCTAGCGCCACCTCGTTCAAAAAAGCCGTTTCTTTCAATGCAGCGTGCTGCCGCAAGGCGGAACCTTCAGGCGCGGCCCTTCCCTTCTCCCCTTGTGGGAGAAGGTAGCCGCGAAGCGGCCGGATGAGGGGTGTTCCAGCTTGGCGCCGACGACACTCCGTCCAGCACCCCTCAACCGTCTTGGCGTTGCGCGCCAATCCACCTTCTCCCACAAAGGGAGAAGGAAAAGCCTCTATTCAGGCACGCACCGCACCGCCCCCTTGGCGGCACTTGTCGCCATCGCCGCATAGGCGCGCAAGGCCGTCGTCACCTTGCGCTTGCGCTTTTCTTCGGGCTTCCAGGCAGCCGTTCCCCTGGCCTCCATCGCGGCGCGACGGGCGATGAGTTCGGCGTCGTCGACAGCAAGCCTGATGGTGCGGTTGGGGATATCGATCTCGATCGTGTCGCCTTCCCTGACCAGCCCGATCAGACCGCCTTCCGCGGCTTCCGGCGAGACATGGCCGATCGACAGGCCGGAGGTGCCGCCGGAAAAACGACCGTCGGTGATCAGTGCGCAGGCTTTGCCGAGACCTTTCGACTTCAAATAGCTGGTCGGGTAGAGCATTTCCTGCATGCCGGGTCCGCCGCGTGGCCCTTCATAGCGGATGACGACGACATCGCCGGCCTTGATCTCGTTCGACAGGATCGCCTTGACGCTGGCGTCCTGGCTTTCGAACACTCTTGCCGGACCGGTGAATTTCAGGATCGATTCATCGACGCCCGCCGTCTTCACGATGCAGCCATCGATTGCCAGATTGCCTTTCAGCACGGCAAGGCCGCCATCCCTGGAGAAAGGATGTTCGGCCGAGCGGATGACGCCCTTCTCGCGGTCGAGATCGAGATCGTCCCAGCGGCGGTCCTGGCTGAACGCGACTTGCGTCGGCACGCCGCCGGGTGCCGCCAGGAAGAAATCCCGGACATTCTGGCTGGTGGTGCGCGAAATGTCCCAATGATCGAGCGCTTCGCCGAGGCTTGCGGTGTGCACCGTCGGCAGGTCGCGGTTGATCAGCCCGGCGCTATCCAACTGGCCGAGGATGGCCATGATGCCGCCGGCGCGATGGACATCCTCCATGTGGACGTCAGCCTTGGCCGGAGCCACCTTGCACAGCACCGGCACCCGCCGCGACAGCCGGTCGATGTCCTCCATAGTGAAGTCGACCTCGCCCTCATGTGCCGCGGCAAGGATGTGCAGCACGGTGTTGGTCGAGCCGCCCATGGCGATGTCGAGCGTCATGGCGTTCTCGAAGGCGCCCTTCGAGGCGATGCTGCGCGGCAGCGCCGTGTCGTCGTCCTGCTCGTAATAGCGCTGGGCAAGATCGACGATCAGGTGGCCGGCCTCGACGAACAGGCGCTTGCGGTCGGCATGCGTCGCCAGCGTCGAACCATTGCCGGGCAAGGACAGGCCGAGCGCCTCGGTCAGGCAGTTCATCGAATTGGCGGTGAACATGCCGGAGCAGGAACCGCAGGTCGGACAGGCCGAGCGTTCGATGGTCCTGACGTCCTCGTCGGACACCTTGTCGTCGGCGGCCGCGATCATAGCGTCGACCAGATCAAGCGCCTGGCTCTTGCCGGCGAGCACCACCTTGCCGGCCTCCATCGGCCCGCCGGAGACGAAGACGGTCGGGATGTTGAGGCGCAGAGACGCCATCAGCATGCCGGGCGTGATCTTGTCGCAATTCGAGATGCAGACCATCGCGTCGGCGCAGTGCGCGTTGACCATGTATTCGACCGAGTCGGCGATCAATTCGCGCGACGGCAGCGAATAGAGCATGCCGTCATGGCCCATGGCGATGCCGTCATCGACGGCAATGGTGTTGAACTCCTTGGCGACGCCGCCGGCTTTTTCGATCTCGCGGGCAACCAGCTGGCCGAGATCCTTCAAATGGACATGGCCCGGCACGAATTGGGTGAAGGAATTGACCACGGCAATGATCGGCTTGCCGAAATCCGAATCCTTCATGCCGGTAGCGCGCCACAGGCCGCGGGCGCCGGCCATGTTGCGGCCATGGGTGGTGGTGCGGGAACGGTAGGCGGGCATTGAACTGTCCTTGCTGTCTGCGTCGCGCCCAAAGGTGCGGAAAACCGGAATTAAGCCGCAGGCCTTATAGACGCCACACTCTGGTCTGGCCACAATTTTGCGCTGCGCCAGGGTGCGGAACGAGCGGCCAGCCAAAGACGCAGCCGGCCCAGACCGTAAAAAAGTCAGAGGTGCTGTCGGATCGGGTCTCGTTCGAGCGTCCTTGGGCAGACGGCGGAACCGGGCATCAATTGCCAGCCAGCCGTTTTGCGAGTGAAAACAAAGCCAAAACCAGCCCGAGGAGCAAGAGAATGCAAAAGATCACCCCCTGCCTGTGGTTCAACGATCAGGCCGAGGAGGCCATGAACCATTATGTCTCCATCTTCAAGAATTCGAAGGTGCTGAGCGTGATGCGCTGGCCCAAGGGCAGCGGCGATAATGAGGGCAAGGTGCTGATGGTCTCATTCGAGCTCGACGGCGTTCAGTTCCAGGCGCTGAACGGCGGGCCGCAATTCAAGTTCACCGAGGCGGTCTCGCTCTCCATCGACTGCAAGACGCAGGAAGAGGTCGACTATTTCTGGGACAGGCTCATCGCGGGCGGTGGCCAGCCCAGCCAGTGCAGCTGGCTGAAGGACAAATTCGGCCTCTCCTGGCAGGTCGTTCCCGAGCAGCTGCCCAGGCTGCTGCTGGACGCCGACAGGGAAAAGGCCGGCCGCGTGATGCAGGCGATGATGCAGATGAGCAAGATCGACATCGCCAAGATCGAAGAGGCAGCGAAAGGGTGAACGAACGCGATCTTTCCTTCTCCCCCTGTGGGAGAAGGTGGATCGGCGCGAAGCGCCGAGACGGTTGAGGGGTGTGGGACGGAATGAGACGTTGGTGTTTTCTGGAACACCCCTCATCCGTCGCCTTCGGCGACACCTTCTCCCACAAGGAGAGAAGGGAAAACCAACAGCTCAAGCCGCCCTGTCGCGGACCTGATAATCCTTGACCGCGGTGAAGCGGATCGCCTTCCAGCGCTCGGCCTCGTAGTTGAGCGAGAAGGCGTGCTGGGCGAGGAACACCGGATCGTTGTCGAGATCGCGCGCGATGTCGCCGCGATGCGCCTCGATGAAGCGCTGGAGTTCGGCCTTATCGTCGGCCGATATCCAGCGGCAGACGGAAAAGCGCGACATCTCGAAATCGACCGGCAGTGTGTATTCGAAGTTTAGCCGCTCCTTCAAGACGTCGAGCTGCAGGGCGCCGACGACGCCGACGATGGCTGGCGAGCCGTCCTCCGGCGAGAACAATTGCACGACGCCTTCCTCGGCCATCTGGTGCAGTGCTTCCTTGAGCTTCTTGGCTTTCATGGCATCGCCGAGGCGAACGCGGCGCAGGATTTCAGGCGCGAAATTCGGCACACCGCGAAACAGGATCTCCTCGCCTTCGGTCAGCGTGTCGCCGATGCGCAGCGTGCCGTGGTTGGGGATGCCGACGACATCGCCGGCGAACGCCTCGTCGGCCGTGACGCGGGTGCGGGCGAAGAAGAATTGCGGTGCCGACAGGCTCATCGGTTTTCCCGTGCGCACCAGCTTGGCCTTCATGCCGCGCTCGAGCTTGCCGGAGCAGACGCGGACGAAAGCGATGCGGTCGCGATGGTTGGGGTCCATATTGGCCTGGATCTTGAAGACGAAGGAGGTCATCTTGTCCTCGGTCGCCTCGACCTTGCGGCTGTCGGCCTCCTGCGCGCGCGGCGGCGGCCCGTAGGCGCCGAGCGCCTCGATCAGGTCGCGCACGCCGTAATTGCGCAGCGCCGAACCGAAATAGACCGGCGTCAAATGGCCCTCGCGGAAGGCATCGAGGTCGAGCGGGCGACAGGCCGCGCGCGCCAGTTCCAGCTCCTCGATGAAGGCCTCGCGCTCGTTCTCCGGCAACAGGCCGGCGACGCGGTTGGAATCGGGTCCATTGACCGGCGTGCGCTCCTTTTCGGCGTCGCCCTTGCGCACCGCGTTCAGCGCCAGATGGTAGGTCCCGGAAAAGGTCTTGCCGCGGCCGATCGGCCAGGTGATCGGCGCTGTATCCAGTGCCAGCTTCTGCTCGATCTCGTCGAGGATGTCGAATGGGTCTCGGCTTTCGCGGTCCATTTTGTTGACGAAGGTGATGATCGGGATGTCGCGCAGCCGGCAGACCTCGAACAGTTTCAGCGTGCGCGGCTCGATGCCCTTGGCGGCGTCGATGACCATGACCGCGCTGTCGACCGCCGACAGCGTGCGATAGGTGTCGTCGGCGAAATCCTCGTGGCCGGGCGTGTCGAGCAGGTTGAAGACGGTGTCCTCGTATTCGAAGGTCATCACCGAGGTGACCACCGAAATGCCGCGCTCGCGTTCGATCTTCATCCAGTCCGAGCGGGTCTGGATGCGGTCCTTCTTGGCCTTGACCTCGCCGGCAAGCTGGATGGCGCCGCCGAACAAAAGCAGTTTTTCGGTGAGCGTCGTCTTGCCGGCGTCGGGGTGGGCAATGATCGCGAAAGTGCGGCGGCGCGATACCGCTTGTTCGATGTCTTCAGCCAATTTCATGGAATCCTGTCTGTGGCGCGGGCTTCTAGCAGCGCTTTTCCAGCCTGTCGAACGGAAACACCGCTGATACCCCGGCAGCAGGTTCAGTCTCTGACGATAGCCGCCTGCGTGACCGAGCCAACGTCATCCAGGCGCATAACCAGCCATTCAGAGTCGATCGAAAAAAATCCTCTTTCCGAACCAAGAATATAAACCAGACTCCAGTCCTCGAAATAGTCCGTCTTCGGCGGCTCGCCGAGCATGGCAACAACTTCTGCCCGCGATTTCCCAACCAACGCCCCGGTCAGCACCAAACCGTCAGCGATGCGATGGCGTTTATGCAAAGGATCCAGCCAGTTGTCGTCCTGCCACCAAGATCGAACGAACGGCAGCGGGCCAAAGAAGACGGCATAGACAATGGCGGCTCCGGCTGCAGCAAAAACCAACCCTTTTATCCAGCGGCGCAAATGACCCTCATGTGATTGAGCTGAACGTTTCCAGTGAGGCGATCGTCATCGACCCGCTTCGAGAGCGGTCCCGGCAACGCCCTTGGTAAGTCTGTAGCATGGTGGCAATGAGGGCAAGAAGTCCTGGGCGTTTGAAGGTACACGGCCGTGAGCAAGAACATCATCGTCATTGGATCCGGCATCATTGGCGCCTCCATCGCTTGGCACCGGCAGAGCTAAGCTGTCGACCTCTCCGGCTGCCGCCGGTTCACGTCCCGACGTCAGGCCGATTCGGTCGCTCGGCTCTCGAAGGCCACCTCCGGAATCCACTCGGCAATTGTGGCGCCGATCCTGTCGGCATGGTCCTCCTGTAGATAATGCGCGCCGGGTCCGAGATCGATCAACCGGCAGTTCTTCAGGCCGGCCGCGAATTCCCGTGCCGCATGCGGCGAGACGAGGGCCCCCGGATCGCCTGAGAAAAGCAGCTTCGGGTAGGAGGAGAGCCGGAGCGCCCGATGGTCGTGCTCGCTGATGGCAGCGACATCGGCGGGCTGGCCTTCAATCGGCAGGTCGCGCGGCAGCCGCAGGATCGGCTTGCGCGATTGGGGCGTCGGGAACGGTGCCCGGTAGGAGGCCATTTCCTCATCGCTCATCGTGCGCAGCACCGCAGCCGGAAGCACCTTTTCGACGAAGACGTTGTCCTCCAGGACAAGCTTCTCACCGACGCCAGGCGTGCGCATTGCCTTGAACAATTCGCGCGCCTGCGGACGCTGGTGAAAATCGTCCCAACTCTCGAAGGGGCGGATGAATTCCATGAAGGCGAGGCCGAGGATCCGCTGCGGCCGCCGGGCCGCGAGATGGAAGGCGAGCGCGGTGCCCCAGTCCTGCGCGACGACCACCACGTCACTGATGCCAAGCGTCTCGATGAAGGCGTCGAGATAGCGGACGTGGTCGAAGAAGCGATAGTCGATGTCCGGCTTGCCGGATTGGCCATAGCCGATCAGGTCGGGCGCAATGCAGCGGCCGAACGGCGCCACATGCGGGATGATGTCGCGCCAGATGTAGGACGACGTCGGGTTGCCGTGCAGGAATAGCACCGTCGGACCGGCAGTACCTGCCTCGACATAGGAGATGGTGGAATCGAGTACCGCGACTTGCGAGCGCGGCACCATTGTGCGGGATTGCTGTTTTTCGAGTTTCGGGTTCATCGGATCAGCTCCTTTTTTACGAAGACTGTTTTGAAGACGATATTCTTGAAACCCTCGAGCGGTTCGGGACTGCGCTCCACCTTCATGCGCAGCATCGCGCCTTGCCAGGAACTCAACAGGAAATCGGCGAGGTCCTCGGCATCGAACGCGTCGGTGATGTCGCCAGCCGCCTGGCCCTCGGCGATGCATTCGGCAAAGGGCTTGCGCCAGCGTTCGAAGATGGCGACGAGTTGCAGCCTCAGCGCCTCACTGTGAGCCGCCGTCTCGAGGCTGAGATTGCCGATCATGCAGCCCCGTGCCCAATCATGCGCCTCCAGCTTCGACGTGATGATTTCGAGATAGCGGCGCAAGCGCCCGACCGGGGGTGTGCCGTCCCGGGCAAGGGCCTGCTCCGCCAAACCGCTCACATAGCCGAAATAGCGGTCCAGCACCTCGCCGGTGAACGCCTCCTTGGATGCAAAATGGTTGGTGAAGGACCCCGGACGGGCATCGGCCGCGGCGACGATGTCGCGTACGCCGGCGGCCGAATAGCCGGAGCTCCAGATGGTTTTGAAACCGGCGTCGAGAAGTTTTTCGCGAAGTGAATGTCTAGCCATGCCAGGTATAAAATACGTACGTACGTATTAAAGTCAAGAGGCACATTTGATACGGCTCGCTCTTGGCAGAACCCACGGGCAATGGCATCGCAGTGGTGGCGTTGGAACGAGGAGTGAAGCATGACAGCTGCGAAAGAAGTGATCGTCATCGGCGCCGGTATCATCGGCGCCTCCATCGCCTGGCACCTGACCAGGGCTGGAGCAAAGGTGACGGTCGTTGCCGGCAGCGGCGCCGGCGGCGTCGCGACACCGAATTCCTTTGCCTGGATCAATGCCAGCTGGGGTAATCCGCAGCCTTACTTCCGACTACGGACTCGATCGATGGCCGAATGGACGCGACTGGCGAACGAGGTGCCCGGCATCCCGTTGCAATGGTGCGGCGGCCTGTGCTGGGACCTGCCACGTCCCGAACTCGAAGCCTATGCGGCCGAGCACTCCGCATGGGGCTACGGCATCGAGCGTGTCGACCGTGCCGGAGCGGCCCGCATCGAGCCCAATCTGACCGAGCTTCCCGATTTCGCCCTTTATGTCGCCGAGGAAGGCGTTGCCGAGCCGGTCGCCGCCACGCAAGCACTGCTGGCCGACGCCGAACGGCGCGGCGCGCGAATTGTAGCCGGGACGACCGTCACCGCTCTGGTGCAAGCCAACGGCAGGATTGCCGGCGTCGATACATCCGGCGGGCGGATTGCTGCCGACGAGGTGGTGATCGCGGCCGGAGCCGGCTCTCCGGCAATCGCTGCCACAGCCGGGATAGAACTGCCGATCGAAACGCCGCCCGGCCTGATCGTGCATTCGCGCCCCTACGAAAAGCTGCTCAACGGCCTGGTGATCGGCGACCGCCTGCATATGCGCCAGACGGCGGAAGGCCGCGTCATCGCCGGCTCGGATTTCGGTGGCGCCGATCCCGGCATGGATGCCCCGGCCACCGCCCGCGACCTGTTTGCGGCGATGAAGGCGATGCTGCGCGGCGCGGATGGGCTGGAACTCGATTTCCACACCGTTGGCTATCGGCCGACGCCGGTCGATGGCTTTCCGATCATAGGCCGCGCCGAAGGCACGAGCGGCGTCTATGTTGCGGTCATGCATTCCGGCATCACGCTGGCGCCGGCCGTCGCCCTGTTCGCCGCCCGCGAAATCCTCGACGGCGAGCGCGATCCGCTGCTTGATCCCTACGGACTGGCGCGGTTTACTCAATAACCGGGCGGGCGGCGAAAGCCGCCGGCTAGCGGCTCGATTGCCCTGGCGATCCCGAGCAGGCGCGACTCCGACCAGCGTTTGCCAACAAGCTGTAGTCCGATGGGCAGGCCGTCGCGATCTTGTCCGCAGGGCAGCGACAGTGCCGGATGGCCGCTGTAGTTGAACACCGCGCCATAGGCCGGCAGCATCCAGTAGCTTTGCTCGCTACCGTCGACCCCGATCGGCGTTCCTGGCTCGCAATGCGGGAAGGCGGTGGTCATGGCGACCGGGCACAGCAAGGCGTCGCAGCCGTCGAAGAACCGTTCCCACGCCAGGATGGAGCGGTCGCGGCGGGCGAGCGCCTCGAACCAGCGCGAGACCGGTGTCGGCTTCTCCCGCGGTTCGGGCTGCGCCGACTCCAGCATCATGCCGATCAGCGCGCCGCCTTGCTCCAGATCGTCGTGCAGGTCGAGCTTCGGCAATTTGGCCTCCTCGACGATCGCGCCTGCCGACTGAAGCTCCTTTGCCAGGCTTTCGACCGCCGCGCTGATTTCGCCGGCCACCGGAAAGCCCGGAAAGGACGGCGCGACGGCAATGCGCAAATTTCTGAGATCCAGCTCCGGCATGGTTTCGACCGGTACCGGCGCAAGGTCGGTATCGCTTCCATCCGGCCCGGCAATGAGGCCGTAGATCAGTGCCAGGTCCTCGACGCTGCGCGCCAGCGGTCCGAGGCAGGAGATCAGCCGCACGCTGCGCGGCGCCCCGCCTGGATCGGGGAAGGCGCCGGCGAGCGAGACGCGGTGCTCGGTCGGCTTGAGGCCGTAGACGCCGCAAAAGGCAGCGGGCAGCCGGATCGAATCCTGCATGTCGGTGCCGACCTCGAACGGCGTCATTCCAGTGCCGAGCGCCGCCGCCGCACCGCCACTGGAGCCGCCGGCGGTGCGCTGGAGATTCCAGGGGTTGCCGGTGCGGCCGAACAGTGGATTGCTCGACTGCCAGTCACCGAGCATTGTCGCCACGTTCGTCTTGCCCACCAGTATGCCGCCTGCCGCCTTCAGCCGGGCAACGACCGGACTGTCTGCCCTCGGAACATATTCGGCGAAGGCCGGGAAGCCGACAGTGGTTCTCATGCCGGCGGTTTCGTGCGTGTCCTTCAGTGTGAACGGCACGCCGTGTAGCGGCCCAAGGGCCTCGCCGCGCGCCTGCGCTTCGTCGGCCTTGCCAGCGCGTTGCCGCGCAACGTCCCGATCGAGGGTTATGACGGCGTTGACCGCCTCATTGTGCCTGTCGATCTGCGCCAGATGCTCGTCCAGCACCTCTATTGCGGAAACTGTACGGTCGCGGATGGCCGCGGCCAGTTTGGTGGTCGAGGAAAAGACGATATCCATGGTGAATGCTCCGGGCTATCGCGCCGCGATCCTCAAAATGGCGGAGTGGCGCGTGGATGCAAGCCTCGCTCGGCATTCGACGATGGCGACGCTTGATCGGGATTGCGCTGCGGGGCCCGTTGAGGGGCGGCCCTGTCCAGCGGCCTCGCCGCGCTCGGCGCCTTTACGGCCTACCGTCCCCTGTTGTGCGTCCGTTCGTAGAGCTCACGGATGATGCCGCTTGCCGTGGTCTCGAACAGAAACGGCAAGAAAGCATGAACGAGCGCGGCAAACGCCGCCATGAACAATCGCGACGAGAACCATGCGGCGAAAGCCATATGGCCGAAATAACTCTCGCCGACCGCGGTCGGGTGAGAGGTGAAAAGTCTTGCGAGCCGTGCGGTCATGTCGATCCCTCCTGCCGGCATGAAGAGCCGGCGATGAGTATACTGGCATCGGTGTTCGGTTCATCGGTCTCAAATTGTCCTTGTGAAAGGCTGAATTTTGGGACAAACATCCCGCATGGCGCCGGAAATCGACGAAATAGACCGAAGATTGCTGGCCGAGCTGCAACGCGACGGCACACTGTCCGTCGACCAGCTCTCGGCAAGAATATCGCTGTCGCGCAATGCTTGCTGGCGCCGGGTGAAGCGGCTGGAGGAAGACGGCGTCATCACCGGCCGGGTGGCGCTGGTCGACGCCGACAAGCTTGGGCTCGGCCTTTCGGTGTTCATCCTGATCCGCACCTCCAACCACGATCCGGACTGGCTGCAAAGATTCCGAGCGGCGGTGACCGGCTTTGCCGAGATCACCGGCGCTTACCGCATGTCCGGCGATCTCGACTATGTCCTGCGCGCCCGCGTCGCCGATGTGAAGGCCTATGACCGGCTCTATCAACGGCTGATCGCCAAGGTGGCACTATCGGACGTTTCGGCCTCCTTCGTCATGGAGGAGATCAAGGAGACCACGGTCGTTCCGATGGAACTGCGCTGAAGCGGAACTGTGCTGAAAGAAAGCCGTTGATAGCATTGCCGCCGAGTTGACTGAACCGGCGTTCGCGACGATAGGATCAGCCTCATGCGCGCAGCACTTTATCCCACCTCCGTCATCGGTCCGGCTGTCGGCTTCGTCAGGCTGCCGCATGGCGAGGGATTGCCGCTTCCTGCCTATGAGAGCTCGGGCGCCGCCGGCATGGACCTGCGCGCCGCCGTCCCGGACGACAGGCCGCTTTTGATCCTGCCGGGAAAGCGCGCGCTGGTGCCGACCGGGCTGATCCTGGAAATTCCGGAGGGCGTCGAGGGCCAGGTCCGGCCGCGTTCCGGCCTCGCCTTCAAGCACGGGCTCACCTGCCTCAACACGCCGGGCACCATCGACAGCGACTATCGCGGCGAGGTCAAGGTGCTGCTGATCAATCTCGGCGACGAGGATTTCGCGGTGACGCGCGGCATGCGGATCGCCCAGATCGTCTTCGCCCCGGTGACGCAGGCGACCGTCGAGGAGCGCACATTGGCTGGCGGCACAACGCGCGGCTCGGGCGGCTTCGGATCGACCGGCACGGCCTGATGAAAATACCCAAGCTCGTCATCTTCGATTGCGACGGGGTTCTGGTCGATACCGAGAACCTGGCCAATCGGCGCCTCGCCGAGTGGCTGACCGCGGCCGGCTTTCCGGCCAGCTTCGAATATTGCCGCAAGAATTTCTCCGGCCGCAGCATGGTCTCGGTGCAGAAGGAAGTCGAGGCGACCGGCGTCAGCCTCGGCGCCGATTTCGTCGAGCGCTGGAACGCCGGCCTGCCCGACCTGTTCGCGCATGGCGTCGAGGCCATCCCCTACGTTCGCGAGTTCATCGAAACCGTGCACGCCGCCGGCATCGCCACCTGTGTCGCCTCGTCGGCACGGGTGTCCAAAATGCACATCACGCTCGGCCAGACCGGACTGCTGCCGCTGTTCGAGCATGCGCTGTTCAGCTCGACCATGGTCTCGCGCGGCAAGCCGTTCCCCGACCTCTTCCTGCATGCGGCAGCGACGATGGGCTTCGCGCCCGCCGACTGTATCGTCATCGAGGACAGCGTCGCCGGGACGACAGCCGGCATCGCCGCCGGCATGCGCGTCTATTCCTACCACGGCGACCCGCTTTCCGACCGCGACGGGCTGATCGGAGCCGGCGGCATTCTGTTCGACGACATGCGTGAACTGGCCGGGCTGGTGCCGATCCACTGATCGCCTATGCGCAGGCTGCACGCGCGCCCGGTCTCAGACCGGGCGCGGGCCTCCAAGTAGTCGGTCGACCGTGTCGCGTATGAGACTGCGCAGATTGGCCGGCCTGTCGAGATGGCTGACGACAAGGAGACCGTCGGCCGCCACCGTTAGCGCGTCCGCTGTGCGGTCCGGATCGGGATTTGCGTCCGCGATCAGCAAGTCCCTGAGGGTGCCCCACTTCCAGTGACGATGCTGATCGATCGCCTGGCGAACCGGGCTGCTGGGATCCGGATATTCAGCAGCGGCGTTCTGAAACGGGCAGCCGCGGTAGCCCGGCTGATCCGCCGCGTCGGCGATGAGATCGAATATGGCAAGGATCATCTGGCGAGGTGGCCGCCGGCCAAGGCTCGCGATTGCCGCCCGTCCTCCCTTGCTGAGCTCCTCGATATAGGCGCGGACGAGGTCGTCCTTGGCCGCGAAGTGATGATAGAACGTCGCCTTGGCAACGCCGGCCTCGGCGATGATGCGGTCGATCCCGACTGCACGGACCCCCTCCAGAGAAAACAGTGCGGTCGCCGTATCGAGGATTCGACGACGCGCAAGGCTTTCGGGACGATCGTTGATTCGGGCTGTGGACATGCCTTGACTATAGCAGACAGGTCTGTATCCACATGTAGACAGACAGGTCTACCTACTAACAGAAGGACCAGCGAACATGGTTTCAATAGTCAGGGAAATCATCGTAGATGCTTCACCGGAAAGCGTATGGGCGACGGTGGGCGACTTCGCCGGCGGCGCCCAACGGATAGCCCCAGGCGTTTTCGTCGACTGTCGGGTGGATGAGGGCGACGTACGGGCCCTTACCTTCGCCGACGGCAAGATTGTGCGAGAGCGGCTCATCGCCCGCGACGAGCAGAGCCGGCGGATCGTGTGGGGATGGCTCGGCGACGAGGTCACCCACGATAATACCTCCATGCAGGTCTTTGCCGAGGGCGAGGGCCGGAGCCGCCTGGTCTGGATTCACGACACTCTGCCCGACGAACTCGGCGCGTGGCTCGCAGCCGCCATGGATCAGCTGGTGCCGGTTTTCCAGCAGACCCTGGCGAGCCAAGCCAAGCCAACATAGTGAGGCAACGCCAGGTGTTTCCTCTTGGTCGCAAAATGCTCTAGCTTGCGCGCGCCCGAGATAACGAGCGCGCGCGCATGACCTTCTCCCTGCTTCGTTTCATCTTTGCCTGCCTGCTGCTGCCCTGTCTTTGGACGACGGCCAGCGCGGAGGCCGTCAGTTTCCCGGAGCTCGGCAGCGCCGTCCCCGGCCACGGCGATGTCACCTATCTCGATCTCGCCAGGATGGTCATTCCCGATCTGGCGGCGGACAAGGACGGCTTTTTCCGAGGTTCGATGCCGATCGAGATGCGCCACATCGCTGGACCGGACTACGACGGCTCGCCGCCGGCGACGTCGGGTCTTTCCAGCGGCGACGTGCTCGGCATCAAGGCCGGCGGCAAGGACCGGCTGGCGATGCTGCTCGACCTCGGCGACTCGCCTGACAGCGCCGAGGGTTATGCCGTGCTGGCACTCTACGACATCACCGGCAAGCCGGCCTTGCTCGACGCGGTCAATGTTGCCGTCGACCGCAGCACCTACTTTCGCGATCCGGGCAAGCTGTCGATCGGGCCCGGCGATGACGTCATCATCACCACGAGCACGCATTTCAATTCGAGCCAGGGCTATGTGATCGCGCCGCTGGTCATGGTCCGCAACGACAGGTTCGAGCTGATCGACATGATCTATACGTTCGACGAAAACCTCTGCACCCATAGGAGGACACAGAATGTGGCCTTCCAGGTGATCGCCGACGGCCAGCCCTATGCAGCCATCAAAGTCACGGTGACCGACGCGACGCTGCCGGGAGAAGAAAGCTGCGACGGCCAGCCGCCGCCAGAGGCGTCTTCGCGCGACAGCTCCGTCACCTATCATTGGGACAAAAATGCTTCGCGCTACGTCAAGGATTCCGACGCGCTGGATCGATTGGCAGATGACAACGCCAAACGCTTCTGAGCCAACCGCATTTGTTTGCCCGGCGCCTTCCGCCGGGCTAGAATTTGCCTCACATTCTGCACTGGAGGGGAGCATCCATGGACAAGGGCAAGATTTTTCGCGACCTGCATGCCTCGATCTTCGTCATGGCCAATTCCTGGGACGTCGGCACGACCAAGCTCTTGGCCTCGTTCGGCTTCAAGGCGCTGGCCACGACCAGCGCCGGCTTTGCCTTTTCGCGCGGCCTGCCCGATGGCGCGGTGACGTTCGAGGCGATGATCCATCATTGCCGTGAAGTGTCGGCGGCGACCGGGCTGCCGGTTTCGGCCGATCTCGAAAAGGGCAAGGGCGACAGCGCGACAAGTGCCGGCGAGACCATCTTCGCCGCCGAGGCGGCTGGCCTCGCCGGCTGCTCGATCGAGGACCATACCGGCGAGCCCGCCAAGCCGATCTATGATTTCGCGCATGCCGTCGAGCGCGTCGCGGCGGCGGCGGAAGCGGCACGGGCACTGAAACGCGATTTCGTCTTCACCGCGCGGGCCGAGAATTTCCTGTGGGGCAAGCCCGACCTCGACGATACGATCAAGCGGCTGCAGGCCTTCGAGAAGGCCGGCGCCGACGTGCTCTATGCACCGGGGCTGGGCGACATCGAGATGGTGCGAACCGTCTGCTCGGCGCTGACCAAGCCGGTCAACGTCATGGCCAGGCCCGGCTTCACCATCGCCGACCTGGCCATGGCGGGGGTAAAGCGCGTCTCGCTCGGCCCATGGCTGACCAATTTCGCCTTCGGCATGCTGGAGACCGCGGCGCGCGAGATCCAGCAGGATGGCACCTTCGGCTTCACCCGCGCCGCCATGCCGTTCGGCAAGCTGCAGGCGCTGTTTGCCAAACCTTCCGCCTAGGTCGGGCCCGGCAAATGACCCTCACGGTCGTGGACATGCACACCGGCGGCGAGCCGCTGCGGATCGTCACCGGCGGCTACCCCGATATTCCCAAGGGCACGATCCTCGAAAAGCGTGCGTATGTGCGCGACCATCTCGATCATCTCAGAAAGATCCTGATGTTCGAGCCGCGCGGCCATTACGACATGTATGGCGCGCTGCTGGTCGAGCCCGACCTGCCGGGCGCCGACCTCGCGGTGCTGTTCATGCACAATGAGGGCTATTCGACGATGTGCGGCCACGCCATCGTCGCGCTCGGCCGCTACGCCGTCGACGAGCGGCTGGTGGCGCCACGCGAGCCGATGACGACCGTCAATATCGAGGCGCCATGCGGGCTGATTTCGGCTGCGGTCGAGGTGAGGGACGGCAAGGCCGGCGCGGTGTCCTTCGAAAGCGTGCCGGCGTTTCTGTTCGCCGGCGACCAGCGGATCGAGCTGCCGGGCTATGGTCCGGTCGGCTTCGACATCGCCTATGGCGGCGCCTTCTATGCACTGGCCGACTGCCGCCAGTTCGGGCTGGAATTTGGCAGGAACCGGGTGCGCGATTTCGTCGATGCAGCGACCGCGCTGACTGATAAGCTGAAGGCCGAATTGCCGCTGTCGCATCCCGACCATGCCGATCTCGCCTTTCTCTACGGCACAATCCTGACCGACGGACAGGATGCGTTCTCCGATACGCCGACCAAAAACATCTGCGTTTTCGCTGAAGCCGAGGTCGACCGTTCGCCGACCGGCTCCGGCGTCACCGCGCGGCTGGCGGCCATGCACGCCAAGGGCCAGATCGAAATTGGCCGGACGCGGCTGTTCGAGAGCATTGCCGGCTCGCGCTTTTCCGGCGCCGTCGTACGCACGGCCACAGCCGGGCCGCATGACGCCATCATCGCCCGCGTCGGCGGCCGCGCCTATTACTCAGGGCGGGCCGAATTCATCGTCGAGGACGATGATGAACTGGGCAGGGGTTTTCTGCTGAGATAGCTCCCTTCCCGTGCCGAGATCGCCTTGTGCAGATGCACCATCATGGCGGCGGCGAACAGTGGCGTCAGAAGGTTGAGCAGCGGCACGGCGAGGAAAGCGGCGACCACCAGCCCGGCCAGGAACACGGTGATCGAGTGCTTTCTGCGCAGCGCCTTGGCCTCGGCCTCCGGGCGAAAGCGCATGGCGGCGAATTCGAAGAACTCGCGCCCGAGCAGATAGCCGTTAACGACGAAGAAGGCGGCGATGTTGATGCCCGGCACCAGCAGCAGCAGCAGGGCGACGATATTGCCGAGGATGACGACGCCGAAGAAGCGGATCGCCAGCACCAGCGAGCGCAACGGCGGCACGGCGCGGCCGGGCGGGTCGTTTGGATAATCCGTGCGCTCGACCACTTCGGCGACGTCGTCGAGGAACAGGCCGGCGATGATCGCCGTCACCGGCGCGATGAGCAGCGCCAAGCCCAGCGCAAGGCCGATGCCGGCGACGACGGCGCCCAGCCATCCGGCCCAGGAGGGTAGGGCGGGCAGCCATGCATCGATCCACGGCCAGGCCAGCCATTCGAACAGGCTCTTGATCCCGAACCACAGCGCCGCCAGCGCCAGCAAGGTCAGCCCCAGTGTCTTCAGGAACACGGAACGGAATTCGGGTGAGAACAGCCGGCTCAAGGCGGCACGGGCGGCGTCGAGGATCACGGCGTTTCCAATTCCATGTCAAACGAGGCCATGGGCGATATTTCGGGATAGGCGGAGACAGGTCGCGAGACAAGCGCAAACCGCGATACGAAGCATCTGCGTTCTGCCCGGATTTATAACTCGCGGCCTAGGCAAAGCCGCATCAAACCGCTAGACCCGCCCGCGCCCGGCGTGGCAGAAAGCCGGTGGGTTTTTGGCGGAGACATGAATTGATGCCGGACTATGACGTGCTTTGTATCGGGAATGCCATCGTCGACATCATCGCCCAGTGCGACGAGGCGTTCCTGGAGACCAACGGCATCATCAAGGGCGCAATGAATTTGATCGACACGAGGCGCGCCGAACTGCTCTACAGCCGCATGGGCCCGGCCATTGAAGCCTCGGGCGGCAGCGCCGGCAACACGGCGGCGGGCGTCGCCTCCTTCGGCGGTCGCGCCGCTTTCTTCGGCAAGGTCTCCAACGACGCGCTCGGCGAAATCTACGCGCATGACATCCATGCCCAGGGTGTCGCCTTCGACACCAGGCCGCTTAACGGCGAACCGCCGACAGCGCGCTCGATGATCTTCGTCACGCCGGACGGCGAGCGCTCGATGAACACCTATCTCGGCGCCTGCGTCGAGCTCGGCCCGGAGGACGTCGAGGCCGACAAGGCCTCGGGCGCCGCGGTCACCTATTTCGAGGGCTATCTGTGGGACCCGCCGCGCGCCAAGGAGGCGATCCGGCAGACGGCTAAGCTCGCCCACGCCGCCGGGCGCGAAGTGTCGATGACATTGTCGGACTCGTTCTGCGTCGACCGCTACCGCGACGAGTTCCTCGATCTCATGCGCTCCGGCACCGTCGATATCGTCTTTGCCAACAGCCACGAGATCAAGTCGCTCTACCAGACCGCTTCATTCGACGAGGCGCTGGCGCGGATCCGCAGGGACTGCAAGATCGCCGCCGTCACCCGCTCGGAAAAGGGCTCGGTGATCGTGCGCGGCGACGAGACCGTGACCATCAATGCGACCAGGATCCGCGAGCTGGTCGACACCACCGGCGCCGGCGACCTCTACGCCGCCGGCTTCCTCTACGGCTACACGCAAGGCCGCAGCCTCAAGGATTGCGGCGATCTCGGCTCGCTGGCAGCCGGGCTGGTCATCCAGCAGATCGGCCCAAGGCCACGGCAGAATCTGCGCCGCGAGGCCGAGCAGGCGGGGCTTCTGTAGCGGCATCTCTTCCTTCTCCCCCTGTGGGAGAAGGTGGATCGGCGCGCAGCGCCGAGACGGTTGAGGGGTGCTGGACGGAGTGCTGCCGGTGCCAAGCTGGAACACCCCTCATCCGACCGAGCTTCGCTCGGCCACCTTCTCCCACAGGGGGAGAAGGGAGAGGCGCTGCTGCTGCCCCCGCTCCTCAAGCCCCCGCGCTATACGCCGCAATCGCTGCCATGTTGACGATGTCTGAATCCTTGGCATTGAGCGAGACGATCTGGACCGGCTTGTTCAGGCCGACCAGCAGCGGGCCGATGACGGTCGAGCCGCCGAGCTCCTGCAGCATCTTGGTCGAGATCGAGGCCGAGTGGAAGGCCGGCATGATCAGCACATTGGCCGGGCCGGTCAGCCTGATGAACGGGTATTGCGCCATGGCGCGGGCGTTGAGCGCCACGTCGGCGGCCATCTCGCCGTCATACTCGAAATCAACGCGGCGCTTGTCGAGGATGCGCACCGCTTCCTGGACGCGCTCGGAGCGCTCGCCCTGCGGATGGCCGAAGGTTGAATAGGCGAGCATGGCGAGCCTCGGCTCGTAGCCCATGCGGCGGGCGAAACCGGCGGCCTCCTCGGCGATGTCGGCGATCTCGACGGCATCCGGCATGTCGTGCACCGCGGTGTCGGCAACGAGGACGGTGCGACCGCGCGCGAGCACGATCGACACGCCGATGACGCAATGGCCGGGCCTTGCGTCGATGACGCGGCGGATGTCGTCGAGCGCCGTCGAATAGTTACGGGTAACGCCGGTGACGATGCCGTCGGCATCGCCCAGCGCCACCATGCAGGCGGCGAAATGGTTGCGGTCGTTGTTGATCAGCCGCTGGCAGTCGCGGAACAGGAAGCCTTTGCGCTGCATGCGCTCGTAGAGATAATCGGTGTAGACGGAGTTGCGCCGCGACAGCCGCGCATTGATGATCTCGATGCCTTGCTTGCCGAGGTCGATGCCGGCGTTCCTGGCGTTTTCCTTGATGATGTCGTCGCGGCCGAGCAGGATGGCGGTGCCGAGCCGCTGGTTCACATAGGAGACGGCGGCGCGCATCACCTGCTCCTCCTCGCCCTCGGCAAAGACGATGCGCTTGGGCTGGCGGCGGACGCGGTCGTAGATGCGCTGCAGCGTCGAGGCGATCGGGTCGCGGCGGGCGGAAAGCTCCTGCGCGTAGCGGTCGAGATCGAGGATCGGCTTGCGCGCGACACCGGAGTCCATCGCCGCCTTGGCCACGGCGATCGGGATGGCCGAGATCAGGCGCGGGTCGAACGGCACCGGAATGATGTAGTTGGGGCCGAATTTCGGCCGCATGCCCTGATAGGCGGCGGCGACGTCGTCGGGCACGTCCTGGCGCGCCAGTTCGGCGAGCGCTTTGGCCGCGGCGATCTTCATGTCGTCGTTGATGGTGGTCGCCCGTACATCGAGCGCGCCGCGGAAGATGTAGGGGAAGCCAAGCACGTTGTTGACCTGGTTGGGATAGTCGGACCGTCCCGTCGCCATGATGGCGTCGGTGCGGATCTCGGCGACTTCCTCCGGCGTGATCTCGGGGTCGGGATTGGCCATGGCGAAGATGATCGGGTTCTTGGCCATCGACTGCACCATTTTGGTGGTCAGCGTGCCTTTGGCCGAGAGGCCGAGGAACACGTCGGCGCCGTCCAGCGCCTCGGCCAGCGAGCGCGCGCCGGTTTTCACGGCATGCGCCGATTTCCACTGGTTCATGCCTTCGGTGCGGCCCTGGAAGACGACGCCCTTGGTGTCGCAGAGGATGATATTTTCGGGCGCAAAGCCCATCGCCTTCATCAATTCGATGCAGGCGATGCCGGCAGCGCCGGCGCCGTTGCAGACCATTTTCGTGGTCTTCATGTCGCGGCCGGTGATTTCCAGCGCGTTGATCAGGCCGGCAGCCGAGATGATGGCGGTGCCGTGCTGGTCGTCATGGAAGACCGGGATGTCCATCAGCTCGCGCAGCCGCTGCTCGATGATGAAGCATTCCGGTGCCTTTATATCCTCGAGGTTGATGCCGCCGAAGGAGGGTCCAAGGAAACGCACGCAGTTGATGAATTCGTCGGCATCCTCGGTGTCGACCTCAAGGTCGATGGAATCGACATCGGCGAAGCGCTTGAACAGCACCGCCTTGCCTTCCATCACCGGCTTCGAGGCCAGCGCGCCGAGATTGCCGAGGCCGAGGATGGCGGTGCCGTTGGAGATGACGGCGACCATGTTGCCGCGAACCGTGTAGTCGAAGGCGCGGCTCGGGTCCTCGGCGATGGCGAGAACCGGAACGGCGACGCCCGGCGAATAGGCAAGGCTGAGATCGCGCTGCGTCGCCATCGGTTTTGTGGCGACGATCTCCAGCTTGCCCGGACGGCCCATGGCGTGGAATTCCAGCGCCTCCTGGGCGCTGACGGAGGGCCCGTTGCTTTCGGTTTTCTTGGCCATGGTACTTTTGGTTTCCTCGCCCGTACGGCACCGCTTGAGATGGGTGCGCATGCTTTCTTTTGTGGAAGGTTCGGGATTAAGGCTACACTTCGCCGCTGTAAACCGCCAAGCATGGCTTGCAAAATTTTGGAAGCAGCTTCTTGAACGACGAGACGCCCATTCGAAGCGACAATGCCACGCCGGCCTTCGCGCCGGCGACGCCGATGATGGAGCAGTATATCGAGATCAAGGCGGCGAACCCGGATTCGCTGCTGTTCTACCGCATGGGCGATTTCTACGAGCTGTTCTTCGACGATGCCGAGAAGGCAAGCCGGGCGCTCGGCATCGTGCTGACCAAGCGCGGCAAGCACCAGGGGCTCGACATCCCCATGTGCGGCGTGCCGGTGCACGCCGCCGACGATTATCTGCAGAAGCTGATCGGCCAAGGGTTCCGCGTCGCTGTCTGCGAGCAGATCGAGGATCCGGCGGAGGCCAGGAAGCGCGGCGGCAAATCGGTGGTGCGCCGCGACGTGGTGCGGCTAGTAACGCCCGGCACCATCACCGAGGACAAATTGCTGGCGCCGTCGGAATCGAGTTTTCTGATGGCGTTGGGACGAGTCAAGGGCGGCAGCGGCGATACAAGAGGCGGGGAGCGCGGCAGCGCGACAGGGAACCAAGGAAGTTTCGCCCTAGCCTGGATCGAGATCTCGACCGGTGTCTTCCGCGTCGCCGAGACAACCGCCGACCGGCTGCTCGCCGATGTCTTCCGCGTCGATCCGCGCGAGCTGATCGTCGCCGAACCGGTGTTTTACGACCCGGAGCTGAAACCGGTCTTCGACGTGCTCGGCCGCGTCGCCAGCCCGCAGCCGCCGTCGCTGTTCGATTCGGCTTCGGCCGCCGGCCGCATCGCCCGCTTCTTCGAGGTGGCAACGCCGGACAGTTTCGGCTCGTTTTCGCGCGCCGAGCTGTCGGCAATCTCGGGCGTCATCGCCTATGTCGAGAAGACGCAGAAAGCCGAGCGGCCGCCGCTGTCGCGGCCGCAGCGCGAGGAGCAGGATTCGACGCTGTTCATCGACCCGGCGACGCGCGCCAATTTGGAGCTGCTGCGCACGCTGTCCGGCAGCCGCGACGGATCGCTGTTCAAGGCGATCGACCGCACGGTGACCGGCGGCGGTGCAAGGCTGCTCGCCGACCGGCTGATGGCGCCGCTGACCGATCCGGCGGCAATCGCCGCAAGGCTGGACTCGGTGTCGTTCTTCCGCTCCGAGACGCGCCTTTGCCAGGCGGTGCGGGCAAGCCTGAAGAGCGTCGCCGATATGCCGCGCGCGCTGTCCAGGCTGGCGCTCAACCGCGGCGGCCCGCGCGACCTCGGCGCGCTGCGCGCCGGTTTCGAAGCGGCCGGCGCCATCGCCGAACTGTTCGGCCAAACCGCCTTGCCGGGCGAACTGGCCGCGGCGTTGGGAGCTATCAAGGCGCTGCCGAATGAACTGGCGACGCATCTGGCGCAGGCGCTCAGCGACGAGCTGCCGTTGCTCAGGCGCGACGGCGGCTTTGTCCGTTCCGGCTACCATGCCGAACTCGACGAGATGCGGGCGCTGCGCGACGAGTCGCGAAAAGTGATCGCCGGGCTGGAGCGCTCGCTGATCGACGAGACCGGCATCCGCTCGCTGAAGATCAGGCACAACAACGTATTGGGCTATTATATCGAAGTCACCGCCAATCATCATGCGCTGATGACCGGCAGCGACGGCGCCAGGGCACGCTTCATCCATCGCCAGACCATGGCCAACGCCATGCGCTTCACCACCACCGAACTCGCCGAACTGGAAACCAAGATCGCCAACGCCGCCGACCGGGCGCTGGCGATCGAGCTTGCCGCTTTCGAGGCGCTGACGGCGGAAGTGGTCGGCCAAGCCGACACGATCCGTGCCGGCGCCGAAGCGCTCGCCGTGCTCGACGTTTCGGCCGCGCTTGCCTTGCTTTCCGAGAGCGAGGCCTGGTGCCGGCCGCTTGTCGATGCGAGCCTTGCCTTCGAGATTTCGGGCGGACGCCACCCGGTGGTCGAACAGGCGCTGCGGCGTTCCGGCGAAGGCCCGTTCGTCGCCAATGATTGCGATCTGTCGCCGCAAGGCGATGCCAAGGCCGGCGCGATCTGGCTGCTGACCGGCCCCAATATGGGCGGCAAGTCGACCTTCCTCAGGCAAAACGCGCTGATTGCCATCCTCGCCCAGACCGGCTCCTTCGTGCCTGCGGCATCAGCCCATATCGGCGTCGTCGACCGGCTGTTTTCGCGGGTCGGCGCCTCCGACGATCTGGCGCGCGGCCGCTCCACCTTCATGGTCGAGATGGTCGAGACGGCGGCGATCCTCAACCAGGCAGGCGAACGCGCACTGGTCATCCTCGATGAGATCGGCCGCGGCACCGCCACTTTCGACGGCCTGTCGATCGCCTGGGCGGCGGTCGAATATCTGCACGAGAAAAACCGCTGCCGGGCGATCTTCGCCACGCATTTCCACGAGATGACGGCGCTGGCCGGAAAACTGCCGCGGCTCTCCAACGTCACCATGCGGGTCAAGGAATGGGAGGGCGACGTGGTCTTCCTGCACGAGGTCGGCAAGGGTGCGGCCGACCGTTCCTACGGCGTCCAGGTAGCGCGGCTGGCCGGCCTGCCAGAGGCCGTCGTCGGCCGGGCCAAGGAAGTGCTGCACCAGCTTGAAGCAGGCGAGGTCTCGGGCAAGGCCAACCGTCTGGTCGACGACCTGCCGCTGTTTTCCGTGGCGGCGAAGCGGGAAGCGTCGAAGCCGGCGAAGAGTGATGGGCTGGGTTTGGCGCTAGCGGAGATCAATCCCGACGAGATGACGCCAAGGGAGGCGCTGGAGGCGCTGTACCGGCTGAAGGGGATGGTGGGGCAGTAGCCGTCGCTGGCTGAGCCCGCCGTCTGTCGGCATTCCTTCGCGCCCCCCTCTGCCCTGCCGGACATCTCCCCCACTTGGGGGGAGATTGGCAGCTTCGCTGGCAGTGTCTTTTCTTCGTTTGAAGTTGGCGAAAGCCGATGCGACGTCCAATCTCCCCACTCGTGGGGGAGATGTCCGGCAGGACAGAGGGGGGCGCGAAGGATCGCAACGTTGTACTGCGCGAACCCTCAAATCATCGCCAGGCCCGACTTCCGCCTCGGCGGTGGGAAGGCGTGGTCAATTTCGGCGAAATCTTCGCTCGTGAGCTCGATGTCCAACGCCGCGACATTCTGCCGGATATGCTCCGGGCGACTGGCCTTCGGAATGGCAATCACCCCGTCCTGCGCCATCACCCAGGCAAGAGCGATCTGCGCCGGCGTCGCACTGTGGCGGGCGGCGATGGCATCTAACCTGGCATTGCGCGCCAATACCCCCTGATCGACCGGCGAATAGGCCATCAGCGGCATGCCGCGTTGCCGGCTCCACGGGGCGAGGTCGAACTCGACGCCGCGCTGCGACAGATTGTAGAGCACCTGGTTGGTCTGGACGTTGCCGCCGGCCGGCAACCGAACCAGCTCTTCCATCTCATCGGTATCGAAATTGCTGACGCCCCAATGGCGGATCTTGCCGGCCGCCTTCAACGCTTCGAACGCCTCTACCGTTTCCATCAAAGGCACACTGCCCGGCCAATGCAGCAGATAAAGATCGATGCGGTCGGTGGCGAGATGCCTCAGGCTGTTCTCGCATGCCCGTTTCACGCCGGCGCGCGAGGCATTGGACGGCAGCACTTTGGAGACCAGGAAAACCTCGTCGCGGCGACCGGCGATGGCCTCCGCCACCACCTCCTCGGCGCCGCCGCTGGCATACATTTCGGCGGTGTCGATCAGCGTCATGCCGAGATCCAGCCCGAGCTTCAGGGCATTGGCCTCGTCGCCACGGCGGCGGCCGTCTTCGCCCATCTTCCAGGTGCCCTGGCCGAGCACCGGCACGGCTTCGCCGCAGGGCAGGGTGGTCGTTCTTATCGTCGATGGCATGGCATGCTCCAGTCCGAGGCCCGGATAGCACCACAGTCGCCAAGGCAAATCCAGGTGAAGCAGAAATCCAGGTGAGGCCTCTCGCCCGGATTCCCCGGCAGCGTGACGCCTACTTCACCGGATGTGCGGCGAGCCAGTCCTGCATCTGCTTGATCTCGGCCTGCTGCGCGGCGATCACTGCTTCGGCCAGCTTGCGGATTTCCGGATCCTTGCCATTGGCGAGCTCGATCTTGGCCATGTCGATGGCCGCCTGGTGATGCGGGATCATGCCGCGGGCGAAATCGACGTCGGCATTGCCGGAATATTCGATCGCCATCATGTCGGCGTGCATCTTGTCCATCGCCGCCTTGTAGCCCTCGGTCGAGGGACTCTGCGCGCCCATTGCGCCCATGTCGTGCTTCATCTCCTCGGCTTGTGCCGGAACGCTTTCGAGGAAAACAGCAAGCAGCATTCCCGCCGCCATCATCAGCAGCACGATCTTCTTGGCCAGGGTCATTCATCGTCTCCTTTTTTGAACAGGGTCTATCTGGAAGTTTTAATCAGAGTTTCAACGTCCTGAGCCGCAATGCGTTGGCGATCACCGAAACCGAAGACAGGCTCATCGCCGCCGCCGCAATCATCGGCGACAGCAGCGTGCCGGTGAGCGGATAAAGCACGCCGGCAGCAACCGGCACGCCAAGCACGTTGTAGAGGAAAGCGAAAAACAGGTTCTGGCGGATGTTGCGGATCGTGCCCTGGGCAAGCGTGCGGGCTCGGACGATGCCGTTGAGATCGCCCTTGACCAGCGTGATCCCCGCACTCTCGACCGCGACATCGGCGCCGGTGCCCATGGCGATGCCGACATCGGCAGCGGCGAGTGCAGGCGCATCGTTGACGCCGTCGCCGGCCATGGCGACGCCGGCGCCGTTTGCACGCAATTCCTCGACCAGCGCACCCTTCTGCTCGGGCAAAAGCCCGGCACGCACCTCGTCGATGCCGAGCTTGGCTGCGATGGCTTTTGCCGTGCGCTCGTTGTCGCCGGTCGCCATGACGATCTTCAGCCCGCTGTCATGCAGCGCCTTGATCGCCTCGGCGGTGGTCGCCTTGATCGGGTCGGCGACGGCGACGAGGCCGGCGAGCCGGGTGCCGACAGCAACGAACATCGCGATCTTGCCGTCGGCCTGCAGCGCCTCGGCACTGGCCAGGACCGACGCCGTGTCGATGCCGAGATCGGCCATCATCGCGGCATTGCCGAGCGCCACCTTCTGCCCCGAAACCGTGCCGGAAACGCCCTTGCCGGTGACGGCCTCGAAACCGCCGGAGTCGGGGACCTTCACGCCGCGTTCGCGGGCGCCTTCGACGATCGCCTCGGCCAGCGGATGCTCCGAGCCTTTTTCGAGACCGGCGGCGAGCGCCAGCAGCTCGTCCTGCGCCATGCCTTCGACGGCAACGACATCGGTCAGTCGCGGCCGGCCTTCGGTCAGCGTTCCCGTCTTGTCCACGATCAGCGTATCAACCGAGGCGAAGCGCTCGAGCGCTGCTGCTTCCTTGATCAGCACGCCGGCATGCGCGCCGCGCCCGGTGGCGGTCATGATCGACATTGGCGTGGCAAGGCCGAGCGCACACGGACAGGCGATGATCAGCACCGAGACCGCCGAGACGATGGCAAACACCAGGCTGGGTTCCGGTCCGACGATCGCCCAGGCGACGAACGCAATGATGGCGACCAGCACGACGGCCGGGACGAAGTAGAACGAGACGCGGTCGGCCAGCCCCTGGATCGGCGCGCGTGAACGCTGAGCCTTGGCGACAAGCTCGACGATCCGCGCCAGCGTCGTCTCGGCGCCGACTTTGTCGGCGCGCATGATCAGCGAGCCGTTCTTGTTGAGCGTGCCGCCAGTGAGGTTGTCGCCTTCGGTCTTCTCGACCGGCAGCGGCTCGCCTGTGATCATCGATTCATCGATGGAAGAGCGTCCTTCGAGCACAGTGCCGTCGACCGGCACGGCGTCGCCTGGGCGGATGCGCAAGCGGTCGCCGGCCTTGACCGTATCGAGCGGCACGTCGTTTTCGGAACCGTCCGCGCCGATCAGCCGCGCCGTCTTCGGCGCCAGGTCGAGCAGCGCGCGGATCGCCGAGCCGGTTTTCTCGCGGGCGCGCAATTCCAGCACCTGGCCGAGGAACACCAGCGCGACGATCACCGCCGCCGCCTCGAAATAGACCGGCACGGTGCCGTCATGGCCGCGGAACTGGTGCGGAAAGAGGCCTGGAAACAGCGTGGCGACGACGCTGTAGAGATAGGCGGCACCGACGCCGAGCGAAATCAGCGTCCACATATTGGGGCTGCGGTTGAGGACCGAGTTCCAGCCGCGATGGAAGAACGGGAATGCCGCCCACAGCACCACCGGGCTGGCCAGCGCCAGCTCCAGCCAGACCTTCGCGCGGTCGTCGATGAAGGCCTGGAACGTCAGGCCGAGCATCGGCGCCATGGCGATGAGCAGCAACGGCACGGACAGCACCGCGCTCACCCAAAAGCGCCTGGTGAAGTCGACCAGTTCCGGGTTAGGTCCCTCGTCGCCGGTCGGCACGCCCATCGGTTCCAGCGCCATGCCGCAGATCGGGCAGGAGCCGGGCTTGTCGCGGATGATTTCGGGATGCATCGGGCAGGTGTATTGCGTGCCCTTGGGCATCGGCTGCGGCGCCGGCCTGTCGCCGAGATATTTTGCCGGCTCGGCTTCGAACTTCGCCTGGCAAGCGGCCGAGCAGAAATAGAAGCCTCGGCCCTCGTGCCGCAAAAAGTGCTTGGCCGTGGCGCGATCGACGCTCATGCCGCAGACGGGATCGGTTGCGGTCAGGTATTTTTCCGGCTCGGCGACGAATTTCGCGCGGCAGCTCTCGCTGCAGAAATGATAGCGACGGCCGTCATGCTCGGCGGTCGGCTTGCCGGCAGCCGGATCGACGTTCATGCCGCAGACCGGATCGCGGATGACGGCGTCCGCAGCAGAGGGGGCGCCTTTTGCCGAGCAGCAGCTGCCATGGGCGTGATGATGGTGATCGGAATGCGTCATGCCGAAAGCCCCTGTATTTCGATGTTGCGGCGGAGGTAGTGCTTCCAGTAACTGGAAGGTCAAGGGCCGATTTCGATTTTTCGTGGCCAGGCCCTAACCGAACCGGCAGCGGGCGCGAGATGATCGTCCTGTCGGTGGCCGTGGAGAACGCGTCCGTCCGCCCCATACCCAGCGCCGCGAAAACGCGCTATAGACGCCGCCGAAACGGCGAGGCCGAACGGCATTTATGGCAAGAATATCCCTGAAGCTCGAGGAACTGATCGACGGCGAAGCCTTGCGCCGCGAGATGACCGAACTGACCGCGGCCACGGCAGGCGACGGCTCCGGTAAGGCCGCGCGCAGCGGCGTCCTCAAGCTTCTCAAAAGCCGGCTCGCCGACGGCCGCACGGTCGCCGAACGCATGCTGATGGACGATGGCAGCGGCACCGCCTGCGCCGCCCGGCTGTCGCATCTGATGGATGAGATCATCCGCGCGCTCTACGATTTCGCCGCCACCCATGTCTATCGCGTCAAAAACCCGTCATCGGCCGAGCGCATGGCGGTCGTGGCCGTCGGCGGCTATGGCCGCGGCACGCTGGCGCCCGGGTCCGACATCGATCTGCTGTTCCTACTGCCCTACAAGCAGACGCCGTGGGGCGAGCAGATCGTCGAATACATGCTCTACATGCTGTGGGACCTCGGGCTGAAGGTCGGCCACGCCACCCGCAACATCGACGAGTGCCTCAGGCTGTCGCGCACCGACATCACCATCCGCACCTCGATCCTGGAGGCGCGCTTCCTGTGGGGCGAGCAAAAGCTCTATGACGAGCTTTTGCAGCGCTTCGACCATGAGGTGGTGCGCACCACCGGCCCCGAATATGTCCAGGCCAAGCTCGCCGAACGCGACGAGCGCCACGCCAAGGCCGGCGAGAGCCGTTACCTGGTCGAACCCAACGTCAAGGACGGCAAGGGCGGCCTGCGCGACCTGCAGACGCTGTTCTGGATCGCCAAATATTTCTACCGCGTGCGCACCGGCGAGGAACTGGTCGACAAGGGCGTCTTCACCGACGCCGAATACAGGGAATTCCAGAAGGCCGAGGATTTCCTATGGGCGGTGCGCTGCCACATGCATTTCCTCACCGGCAAGGCCGAGGAGCGGCTGCATTTCGATATCCAGCGCGATATTGCCGAGCGGCTGGGCTACACCACCCATCCCGGCCTGTCGGCGGTCGAGCGATTCATGAAGCACTACTTCCTCGTCGCCAAGGATGTCGGCGACCTGACCCGCATTTTCTGCGCCGCGCTGGAAGAAGAGCAGGCCAAGCATGTGCCGGGCTTCAACCGCATCTTTCTCACCTTTTCGCGCCGCAAGCGCAAGCTCGCCGGCACGGCCGATTTCATCGTCGACAACCACCGCATCAACATTGCCGACGACGAGGTGTTCGAGCGCGATCCGGTTAACCTGCTCAGGCTGTTCTGGTTTGCCGACAAGCATGGCCTGGAATTCCACCCCGATGCGCTGAAGCTTTTGACCCGCTCTCTCGGCCTCGTCGGCAAGGCGCTCAGGCGCGACGAGGAGGCCAACCGGCTGTTCCTCGATGTGTTGACCTCGGACCGCAACGCCGAGCTCAATCTGCGGCGCATGAACGAGGCCGGACTGCTGGCAAAGCTGATCCCGGACTTCGGCAAGATCGTCGCCATGATGCAGTTCTCGATGTACCACCACTACACCGTGGACGAGCATTTGATCCGCTGCATCGGCGTGCTGGCCGAGATCGAGCGCGGCGACGGGGAAAAGATCCATCCACTCGCCCACTCGCTGATGCCGGGGCTGAAGAAGAGCCGCGAGGCGCTCTATGTCGCCGTGCTGCTGCACGACATCGCCAAGGGCAGGCCGGAGGACCATTCGCAAGCCGGCGCCAGGATCGCCCGGCGCATCTGCCCGCATATGGGGCTGTCGCCGGCCGACACCGAAACGGTTGCCTGGCTGGTCGAGAACCACCTCGTCATGTCGATGACGGCGCAGACCCGCGATCTCAACGACCGCAAGACGATCGAGGATTTTGCCGCCATCGTGCAGTCGGTCGAACGGCTGAAGATGCTGCTTGTGCTTACCGTCTGCGATATCCGCGGCGTCGGGCCTGGGGTCTGGAACGGCTGGAAGGGCCAGTTGCTGCGTACGCTCTACTACGAGACCGAGCTTTTGTTGACCGGCGGGTTTTCGGAGGTGTCGCGCGCCAAACGGACGGCGGCGGCGCGCGAACAACTGGCCGAGGCGCTTGCCGACTGGCCGGAAAAGGCCCGCAAGCGTTATGTCGGCCAGCACTACGAGAACTATCTGCTGGCGGTCGATCTTCCCGACCAGCTCCGCCATGCCGAATTCATCCGCGAGGCCGATCACGCCGGCAAGAAGCTCGCCACCATGGTCAAAACCCACCAGTTCGAGGCGGTGACCGAGATCACCGTGCTGGCGCAGGACCATCCGCGCCTGCTCTCGGTGATTGCCGGCGCCTGTGCCGCGGCCGGCGGCAACATCGTCGACGCGCAGATCTTCACCACCTCGGACGGCCGCGCGCTCGACACCATCCTGATCTCGAGGGAGTTCGACCGCGACGAGGACGAGCGCCGCCGTGCCGAGCGCGTCGGCCGGCTGATCGAGGACGTGCTGTCGGGCAAGAGCTGGCTGCCCGAAATGATCGAGAAGCGCACCAAGCCGCGGCGCGGCGCCAAGGTTTTCCGTATTCCGCCACGCGCCGAGATCCGCAACACGCTGTCGAACCGTTTCTCGGTGATCGAGGTCGAGGGGCTGGACAGGCCGGGCCTTCTGTCGGAGATCACCGGCATGTTGTCGGACCTGTCGCTCGACATCGCCTCGGCCCACATCACCACCTTCGGCGAAAAAGTCATCGACACGTTCTACGTCACCGATCTCACCGGCCAGAAGATCGACAGCCCGTCGCGCACCGCGACCATCCGCAACAGGCTGATCGCGGTGCTCGAGGGCACGGCGTCCGAGCGCGGCAAGACCAAAACGGCCGCCGAGTGACTGTTACCTTCCATTTGCCCCAATCGCACAGGCAGTCTTCAAGCGCATGAGCCTTGTCAAGAAATTCGCCACGGTCGCTTCCGGCACGCTGATGAGCCGCGCCCTCGGTTTCGGCCGCGAGATGCTGATGGCTGCTGCACTTGGCACCGGGCCGATCGCCGACGCCTTCAATGCCGCCTTCCAGTTTCCCAACACCTTTCGCCGGCTGTTCGCCGAAGGCGCCTTCAATGCCGCCTTCGTGCCGCTGTTCGCCAAGGAGATCGAGACACACGGCACCGACGGCGCCAAGCGCTTTTCCGAAGAGGTGTTCGGCGTCTTGTTCACGGCGCTTCTGGCGCTGACCATCGCCATGGAACTGGCGATGCCGCTGATCGTGCGCTATCTGGTGGCGCCGGGCTTTGCCGACACGCCGGGAAAATTCGAGACGACGGTGGCGCTGGCGACCGTCATGTTCCCCTACCTGATCTGCATGTCGCTCGGCGCCATGATGGCCGGCATGCTGAATTCGCTGCGCCGCTATTTCGCCGCTGCGGTGGCGCCGGTGTTCCTCAACGTCATCCTTATCGCCGTGCTTGCCTATGCCTGGTACAAGGGTTCGGACGCCCGCACCGTTGGTTTCGGCCTGGCTTGGGGCGTGCTGGCGGCCGGCCTGGTGCAGCTGGCGATCGTCTGGGCGGCGGTGCGCCATGCCGGCATTTCGATCGGCTTCCGGCGGCCGAAGATGACGCCGAACGTCAAGCGGCTGCTGATCCTGGCGCTGCCGGCGGCGATCACCGGCGGCATCACCCAGATCAACCAGCTGATCGGCACGGCGATCGCATCGGCGCAGGACAGTGCGGTGTCGTCGCTGGCCTATGCCGACCGCGTCTACCAGCTGCCGCTGGGCGTCGTCGGCGTCGCTGTCGCCATCGTGCTGTTGCCGGAACTGTCGCGGGCGCTGAAATCGGGCAATCTGGTCGAGGCCGCCAATCTGCAGAACCGCTCGGTCGAGTTTACCCTTTTCATGACCTTGCCTGCGGCGGCCGCGCTGCTGGTCATGTCCGAGCCGATCGTGCGGCTGGTCTATGAGCGCGGCGCCTTTGCCGCCAACAATTCGACGCCGACGGTCGCGGCAATCCTGGCGATCTTCGGGCTCGGCCTGCCGGCCTTCGTGCTGATCAAGGCGTTCACCCCAGGCTATTTCGCTCGCGAGGACACGCGCACGCCGATGATTTTCGCCGCCATCTCGGTGGCGGTTAACATTACGACGGCACTGACGCTGTTTCCGACGATGGGCGCGCCCGGCATTGCCGTTGCCTCCGCTGTCGCCGGCTGGGTCAATGCGGCGATGCTGCTCGCCGTGCTGATCCGGCGCGGCCATTGGGGCCGCGACGTGCCGCTCATGAAACGCATCCCGCGGCTGGTGCTGTCGGCGGCGGTGATGGCCGCGGCGCTCTATTTTGCCGAACACTGGTTCGCCGCAAGTCTCGGCTCCGGCTCGCTGCTGGTGATCAAGGCGGTAACCCTGCTTGCGCTCGTCGCCGGCGGGGCGCTGCTTTACTTCGTCACCGCCTTCGCCACCGGCGGCGCCGATTTCGGCATGATCCGCCGCAATATCGGGCGCAAGGGCTCCCAGCCGGTCAAGGAGCAATCTCCGGATCCGTGAGGGGGAAAATTCATCAGCGCCAATTTTGTTCTTGCTTTGTGCCGGCAGCTATGCTATTAATCTCAGTATGGTGCTAATTGGCTCCAACGACCCGCCCACCGAGGCGGGTTTTTGTTTCTGGTCGGCGCCATCCCTCAAACAGCCTTCTGTTCGGCCGACGTCAAAGCCTGCGCGCCCTGGCCCACGCCCCTCTTGATCGTCTCCTCGCTCTCGTCCATAAGCGCGCCGTCGCAAGACTTTCGCCGCGCGCGAAACGGCCCTCCACAAGCCAGGGAAACACCATGACCGATCAGCCCCCCTTCAAACCGCTCGTTTTTTCCGGCGTCCAGCCAACTGGCAATCTGCATCTCGGCAATTATCTCGGCGCCATCAAGAAATTCGTCGCCCTGCAGGACACCTCCGACTGTATCTATTGCGTCGTCGATCTGCACTCGCTGACCGCACAGCTCGTCCATGAGGATCTTCAGGACCAGACGCGGTCGATCACCGCGGCGTTTCTCGCCTCCGGCATCGACCCGACCAAGCACATCGTCTTCAACCAGTCGCGGGTGATGCAGCACGCCGAGCTTGCCTGGATCTTCAACTGCGTGGCGCGCATCGGTTGGATGAACCGCATGACGCAATTCAAGGACAAGGCGGGCAAGGACCGCGAGAACGCCTCGCTCGGCCTGCTCGCCTATCCCTCCCTGATGGCCGCCGACATCCTCGTCTACCGCGCCACCCACGTGCCGGTCGGCGACGACCAGAAGCAACATCTGGAGCTGACCCGCGACATCGCGCAGAAATTCAACAACGACTTTTCGGACCGCATCGCAGCGCTTGGCGTCGGCGTCGAGATGGAGGTCGGCGAAGAGACGGTGAACGGCTATTTCCCGCTGACCGAGCCGGTCATCGGCGGCCCGGCAGCGCGCATCATGTCGCTGCGCGACGGTTCGAAGAAGATGTCGAAGTCGGACCCGTCGGACCTGTCGCGCATCAACCTGACCGACGATGCCGACGCCATCTCGAAGAAGATCCGCAAGGCCAAGACCGACCCGGAGGCTTTGCCCGGCGAACTGGACGGGCTTGCCGGCCGGCCGGAAGCGGAAAACCTCGTCGGCATCTATGCCGGCCTCGCCGAAATCTCGAAAGAGGCGGTGCTGAAGGAATATGGCGGCCAGCAGTTTTCGGTGTTCAAGCCGGCGCTGGCCGACCTTGCGGTGGAAAAACTGGCGCCGATCGCCGGCGAGATGCGCCGCATCTCCAGCGACCGCGCCTACGTCGACGCGGTGCTGCGGGATGGCGGCGAGCGTGCCGGCACATTGGCCGAAGCGACCATGAAGACCGTGCGCGACATTATCGGCCTGCTGCAAGGCTAATGCATGTCGCGCAAAAGTGTGCAGCGGTTTTGCGATAACGACATGCATAAAACAAGAACCTGAAGCGCGTCGCTGGTCGAACGCGACGCGCTTTAAGCTGCACCAGCATTGCCACAGCCGCCGGTCGCTTGCGGGCGGGCTGAGGCGGTGGCAGATTGCGACCGAAACCATCGAACAGGGTGAATATGGTCTCCAAACGCCTCAGCCGCGAAGCCGGTCATCGCCGCAAGTTCCTGGCGATCATCGACGACACGCCCGAATGCGAGCGCGCCGTCGCCTACGCCTCGAAGCGGGCGCAAAGCACGGGCGGCGTGCTGGTGCTGCTCTATGTCATCGAGCCGGATGATTTCCAGCACTGGCTGGGCGTCGAGAAGATCATGCGCGAGGAGGCGAACGCCACGGCGCGCGCCGCACTCGACAGCTACGCCAACAAGGTGCGCCAGAAGCTCGGCATCGAGCCGGAACTGGTGGTGCGCGAAGGCAAGCCGACCGAAGAGATCCACAAGCTGATCGAGGAAGACCAGGACATCGCCATCCTGGTGCTGGCGGCAGGCGCCGGCAAGGAAGGGCCTGGGCCGCTGGTCGGCGCGGTCGCCGGCAAGGGCGCCGCCTTTCCGATTCCCGTCACGGTGGTGCCGCAGAACCTGTCGGACGAAGAGATCGACAGCCTCGCCTGAGATGCGCTGATATTCAGGTGAGGCCGGCCTGCAATTGGCGGCTTCCTGCGCTTCCGGTGCTCACGTACCAAAAGTACGCTCCGCTCCGGTTCTCGGAACCCACCATTTTCGGCTCGGCCTGACCTGAATCTCAACACATCTCCAAGCGTTTCAGGGCGCTAGCAAAACATTCCGCCAGCCAGCCGTTCCCCGCGATGCCTTTCGCTTGAATGTCGGGCGGATAAAGCCTAATTAGAATTATTCCAAACTAGCTGCCCCAAACGGGCACGGAGACGGCCATGTTCATCCAGACCGAGTCGACGCCAAACCCGGCGACGCTGAAATTCCTGCCCGGCAAGGAAGTGCTGCAAGAAGGCACCGCCGATTTCCGCGATGCCGATAGCGCCGCGACGGCTTCGCCGCTCGCCGGCCGGCTGTTCGAAATCCCCGGCGTCACCGGCGTCTTCTTCGGCTATGACTTCATCACCGTGACCAAGGACGGCCCCGACTGGCAGCATCTGAAGCCGGCTATCCTCGGCGCCATCATGGAGCATTTCATGTCCGGCGCCCCGGTGATGGCCAAGGCCGGCCCCGCCGCCGAGACCAGCCAGACCGGCGAATTCTACGACAAGGCCGACGAGGAGCTGGTCGTCACCATCAAGGAGCTGCTCGACACGCGGGTGCGCCCGGCGGTGGCCCAGGACGGCGGCGACATCACCTTCCGCGGCTTCGAGAACGGCACCGTGTTCCTGCACATGAAGGGCGCCTGCGCCGGCTGCCCGTCGTCGACGGCGACGCTGAAGCACGGCATCCAGAACCTGCTCCGGCACTTTGTGCCGGAAGTGCAGCACGTCGAACAGGTCTCCTGACGCACCGTTCCATCGTCAACGTCGATAGACAACAAAAAACCGGGCCAAAGTGCCCGGTTTTCTGTTTGCGACGTCTGTGTTGTTGCCTAGACGGTCCGCGTATAAGGGTTTTATATCACAATGACCTTGGCGCCGACCGAGGTGCGGTCGTAGAGGTCGATAATGTCCTGGTTCATCAGCCGGATGCAGCCCGACGACATCGCCTTGCCGATCGAATTCCATTCCGGGCTGCCATGCAGGCGATAACCCATGTCGCCGCCCTTGTTGAACAGGTACATGGCGCGCGCGCCGAGCGGGTTCTTCAACCCCGGCTCCATGCCACCGGCAAACTTGGCCAACTCCGGCTGGCGCTTGATCATCTGCGAAGGCGGTGTCCAGGTCGGCCATTCGCGCTTCAGCGCGATATGGGCGGTGCCGTGCCATTCGAAACCCTCACGGCCGACGCCGATGCCGTAGCGCATCGCTTCGCCGTCGCCCATGACGAAATAGAGGAACTTGTTCTGCGTATCGACGATAATGGTGCCCGGCTTTTCCCTGGTGTCGTAGTCGACGATCTGCCGGCGGTATTTGAACGGCACCTTTTCGATCGGAACGCGCGGCAGGTGATAGCCGGCGTCGGTCACCGCGCCGTAGTTGTTGGTGAAGATCTGCGAGCCGATGGTGCTGCAACCGGCGACAGCCGTCGACAGCGCCAGGGCCGCGACGATTGCAAGTGACTTCATGCGCATGAAAAGGTCCGATGCCTGCCCAAACAACAGCGGCTCGAGTCGGCCGCTTTTTTCATCTTCATTCATGCTGGCATTTGCTTTGCTTGCCAAGCGGGCGATGCCTATATCCTTGGACTTGCGTGCTGGTAAACCCGCGACTATGGCATTTCGGCAACAGCCCCCGCAGGATTATGTTGCAAAATCAATGGGGCCAGGAACAAGGACCAGGAGACGAAGAAATCACCCATGAATGTCGGTGACGCTGCCCGGCGCTCTGGCCTGCGGCCAAGACCATCCGTTGCTACGAGGAGATCGGCCTGAGACGCGGCCGCCGCAGGGGAAAGTCCAGACGGGCCCGGGTTTAATAAAGGACGCCGCGAAGCACGGCCCAAGCCAGAAGCCCGAACGTGCCGATCACCACCAATGCACCAAGGACCGTGCCGATCTTTTCAGGCAATCCATCGGGGCGACCAGGATCGTCGGCCATTCAACTATCGATCATGACGTAGGCCGCACCAAACACGGCAACGATAATTGCCCCAAGCACCGCCCAGCCTCTGATGGCCGAGCGGATTTCCTCCGGCGTCGCCGATTTCCGGTCGTCATCTTCCGTCATCTAATGCTCCTCCTAAAATCCGTGGCAGACATTGAAAACGCAAGCTGCAACGTGCGCCGTTCGAGAGCAAGCGTTCCCCAGCCTTCGACACTCCGCAGGGGCGGCGGTCACGATCCCGGTGGGCGGTACCGGATCGACTTGGCTTTGCCAAGCGCGTCCATCGTCTCTTCGACGCTTAACAGGACGGTGGTCTGGTACGAGCTGAGCGCGCCTCCCGCACCGATGGCCAGCATGACAGAGGCCATCGACACGTTGTCCGGCGCCTCCCATAGGTTCCAGCCATCGTACTCTCCGAAGGCATACCAGAACCCGTGCAGCTTTCCGCCGACCGACTCGATGTAGGAACGGGCAGCCTCGCGTCTATCCTCGGGATTATCCATCAAGCGCGCCCAGGTTTCGGGCCTGTAGCTGAATCGCGTGAGATACATCGGCATGGTTCGTCTCCTCCCAGAGCTGCCCCCACCAAGACAGTTAAGCGCCCCAATCCGGAGAACGCGAGTCGTTTCCGAGGCGTAGTACCGCTGGCTTAGTTGCGGGGCCGCTAATAGACCTGTTTCAATTGCCTTTCCCAAGAGGAGTAAGGTCAATGGCCGCATATCTCATTGCTGATGTAGACATAACCGACGCCGCCGTTTTCGAGGAATACCGCCGGGACGTGCCGGCAACCGAAGCCCGCTATGGGGGGAGGTATATCGCTCGCGGCGGAGCCACCAAAGTTCTGGAGGGCGATTGGGAACCTCATCGCCTCGTCATTGTCGAATTCCCGGACATGGCGTCCCTCCTGGCATGGTACGACTCTCCGGAATACGGCCGCCTCAAAGCCATCCGCGAACGCTGCGCAAAGACGAGAATTATTGCTCTGGAGGGCATGATGCCGGTTAGCTGAGGGCTGGGTCGATGACAATGGCAAATCTGAGTTGCCATATCTGGTGCGGCCCGGCGACGGGACAGGAGCATTCTGATATGAATCAGCAAGCTTTAAACTTGCGGGCGGGAAATGACGGCCAATGATGGGAGGATGACGCCGGAAGCACTCATTGACGGGACCTACAAATCAATATGACCCAACACCAGATCGGCAGGCGGTGTTACAGCGTGACCTAGGGTTGTGTCATGGCGTTGAAAATGCCGGCGCCAACTATCGCACATAAGGCTGCGGCCCAAGCCCTCCCACAATGATGCACCACCAGGCGCGGCCTTTTCCCCGAAGCACGGGATTCATTTTTATCATCCGTCGCGCCAGAAGCCCCTGGTAGAGTGCATAAGAAGACCCGAAACCGGCGAGCCAAATGACGGAAAATACGACGCCCCGCACGAGCATCCTGTTGAGCCTGGTCTGCTCGGCCGTCAAACTTGCATTCTCAGTAACCATGCTTCGCCACCTCTTTGATTAGGCTGCGACCACTATCGGTCCTGCAGCGGTGAATATTAGATCAACGGCGACGCCTCGCGAAAACATAGCTCCCCTCACCCGTAGGAATTGCATTGCTAACGCGAGCGGCCCGCCTTGGGGTAGGGTGGGCCTTTATCGTTTCTCAAAAAGGCAAATTATGTACTTTACAAACAGGAAGGCCTGAAGACGCGGGTAGGCCCTTCTTCGGGCTTGATCACCAGCACAACGTTTTCTGGGTTTTGCCAAGGTAACAACATCACGTAGGCCGCAAAATCGTCTTCAGGGAAATGGTTGAAGCCACCACCGGCTACAAACATTTGCGGGTGCTTGCTGCCACCAAAGCTATCCTCGACGCTGTTAAGTTGTTGGAAGGGGGCGCGCTCTGCCAGCCATTCCTGTATGCTCTCGAAGAGAATGGGCAGGCCGTTCGGGCTCGATAGCTCTTCAGCAGAAGACGTACAAAGCACCACACCGCTCACGACGCTCATTGTGACTCAGCCATTGCCTAACGGGCCTTCTTGCCCGTCTCCAGCCGTTCGAAAGCAGCTTCTTCGTTGTGGAAGTGTGGCTCGAAAAGGACACTCATAACCCGGATTCCTACTGTGGATTCAAGGTATCAGGCACAGCGCCGTGTTTGTAAAGTGCGTAATCGCCCCGCAAAAACCGGTTCAAACCGTGAACAAAATCTGCCATGGTGCGGCCATGCCGATCATTTCACCTCTACCCCTCAATCCGCTCATCGATGGCCGCCAGTCGGAGCGCGCCATGCTGGTCAGGCGCGGCGTGCAGCGGCTGCTCAGGGATATGGGCGCGCATGTCTTGCCCGAACTGTCGCTGGCCACCGGCCGCCGCGCCGACCTCGTCGCGCTGACGCGCCAGGGCGACATCTGGATCATCGAGATCAAATCCTCGATCGAGGATTTCAGGGTCGACCGCAAATGGCCGGACTACCGGCTGCATTCCGACCGCTTCTTTTTCGCCACGCATCCCGGCGTGCCCCAGGAAATTTTTCCAGAGGAATGCGGCTTCATCCTCTCCGACGGCTATGGTGCCGAGATTTTGCGCGATGCGCCCGAGCACCGCATGGCGGCTGCGACGCGCAAGGCGCTGATGCTGCGGATCGCACGCGCCGGTGCGTCGCGGCTGCTCGCGGCCGAGCTTGCCGGCGTGTCGGTGCCGGCGGTGGACGGCGAGAGCGAGTAGGGGTTGCTCTCCGTAATTGTAGATGTGGGCGCTGCCCCTCATCCGGCTGCCGCCACCTTCTCCCCGTAAGTGACGGGGAGAAGGGAAATGGCCGGACTGCTATTCCACGATGCGGTAGATGTTCTACAGGCTGGTGCCCGACACGACATAGGGCTCCATCTCCTTGCCCCATTTGGCGTGCGCGGCGATCTTGCCGATCCTGGCGAAGAACGCCTCCAACTGGCGAGGCTTTCGACCTGGTGATGTGACCCGACCGTCGCTTCCCGCGCGCCGTTCGATCCGGTCATGATCTGGAACTTGAGATCGTCGAGACCGACCTGCGAGCCGATCTCGCGTTCTCATTCTTTAACAGTTCGAGCACGGTCTGCTTGTGGCCGAATTTTGCGTCGATCTGCCATCTGGCACTGAACATCGCCGCCTCCTTATTCGTCCCAGGCCTGCACGACCGTCTGCCGTGCGATCTGGCCGTTCTTCAGCTCCAGCATCGCCGCGCAGAATACCTTGGTCCCGTCCGGATAGGAGCAGGCCTGGGTGAAGGCGAGATTGTTGCCGTCGGCGATGGTGGTGTCGACCTTGTGGGTCATCGCCCGGCTGCAGATGTCGTCCCAGAACGTGGTGATCGCAGCGCGCCCGCGGATTTCGCGCGGCTTGCTCGGCGGGTTGTTGCGGTCGATCACCCGCACCAATGCGTCGTCGGCATAGAAGCTCGCCAGCAATTTTCCATCACGGCCCTCAATCGCCTTCTTGATCGCAGCGCCGTCTATCGTCTGTGTCTTGGTCAGCAATTTTTCCTCCATAGGCCCGTCTTCTCGGATCGGGTGGTTGCTTGATCAGGCACTGCCCGGCGCTCGCCGCCGGGCAGTGGCTTCTTCACTGCGACTTCGCCTTGACGGCCGCGAACACCTCGTCGGACTGCTTCTTGAAAGTGGCGAGATCGACCTGGCTGCCGTTGAGCATCGTCGACCAGTGGCGCACGATCGCCGCCATCGCCACCGCCTCCTTGATCTCCTCGTCGCTGGCGCCATTCAGCTTGGCCGCCTGCGTGTGGAAATAGATGCAGTACTGGCAGGGGATCTGCGAGGCGACGGCGAGGCCCATCAATTCCTTGGTCTTGCCGTCGAGCGCGGTGTTCGGGTTGAGCTGCACGCCCTTGATCTCGGCCCAGGCGCCGGCAACGGCGACGTCCGGCAGCGTCTTGAACATGTCCGGTACCGAGCCGAGCGTTGCCTGGATGTCCTTGTAGGCAGCCGTCGCCGAGGCGTCTTCGGCCTTGGCAGGAACGATCGCCAACAGCGCGCCAACGCCTGCCGCCAGCACCAGTGATTTGAGTGTCGACTTCAGCATTTTATTCCTCCCTTCGCAGCGCCTTTCCCGGCGACATCCGCCTGGCCTGCATGGGACGAAGTGATAGCGCTTACGCATGCCCGGCCGCTTCGCCCGAAAGCGCCATGGCTCCTATGGCCCGTGCGGGCCAGCGTGCCGGGCCGAGAACGCCGCCGCCGCCGCCCGCGACGGCAGGTCCAGCTTGAGCAGAATATTGGCGACGTGGCGCTTGACAGTGTGTTCGCTCAGCCCGAGTTCGGCGGCGATCGCGGCATTGCTCTTGCCATCGGCGATGAGGTTCACCACCTCGCTTTCGCGCGCCGTCAGTGCGGCCGGCTCGGCAGCCTTGGCCTTCGGCCGGCAGGCCGGCTCCAGATGCTGTTCCGAGGTCGCCTGCACCAGCGCCAGCGGTTCATCCAGCTCGTCAAGCGCGATGCGCCCGGCGTCATTGAAATGAAGCCCTGAACCGGCGGCGAGGTCGGCGACCAGCCGCGAAGCGAGGATGTCGCCGCGCCCGGCATGCGCGGCAAGCTGCATCGTCACGCGCGCCGTCAACCCCGTCGGCGGCCCACGCAACTCGACCTCGCCGACATGCACGCCCTGCGCGCTGGCGACGCCGATCTCCTGCGCCGCATCGCGCAGCGCCGCCGCGCAGCGTACGGCCCGCGCCGGGCCGTCGAAGCGCGCCATCATCAGCTCGCCATGCGTGCCGGCCGGGCGGCCGCCATGGCGCCCGACCAGCAGGCGCCATGTTTCCTGAAAACGTCGGCTGCGCTCGCTCCACATACGGTCGCCAAGCCGCGCCGTGTCGTAGATCCGGGTGACCAGCAGTGCAGCCAGCACGCGCTCGGCCTCGGCAACGGCGCGCGCTCCGGTCAGGAATTCCTCGATCAGATCGGCCACCCGGTCGACATCGCCGGTCCAGATCGGGTGGTCGCGCCCGGCCACCTCGACCAGCCGCGCATTCGGGATCTTCCTTGCCAGGAAGCGGCTGGCCTCCGGGTCGACGCGCGTATCGTTGCGGCGATGGATGAGCAGCGTCGGTGCGCTGATCGCCGCCAGCACGCCGCGCACGTCGATAGCTGCATTCATGCGGGCCAGGGCGATTGCCGCGGTCGGGCTCGCCGACAGCCGCTCGAAGCGCGCCCACCATGTGGCGAAACGTGGATCGTCGACGCGGCCGGGCGCGAAATGCGGCAGGGTGGCGCCGGTGCCCCATGCGGTCTCCGCCGTCGCGATGAACGCCTCAAGGCGTTCCGGCGGCATCACCCATTTGTGGAAATGCGCATAGCCGCCATAAAGCGCCAGCGCCCGCGTCCGCTCCGGGTAGGTGGCGGCGAACAGCATTGCCATCGGCGCGCCTTCCGAAGCGCCCAGCAAGGCGGCGCGGCCGCTGCCGGTCGCATCCATCACCGCGCGTACATCGTCCATGCGGGTTTCGAGGCTGGGCAGGTGGTGGACATCGACGCGGTCGGACAGACCGGTGCCGCGCTTGTCGAACAGGATCAGCCGCGAGAACGCGGAAAGCCGCTTCAACAGCCGGGTGTAGCCCTCGTCTTCCCAGTGCAGGTCGAGATTGGAAATGAAACCTGGCACGAAGACGAGATCGAGCGATCCCTGGCCGACCACCTGATAGGCGATCCGCGCGTCGCCACTGAGCGCGTATCGAGTTTCGATCGGCCTCACGAAGTTTGTCCGCCCGACCCGACGATTTCTTATCGCCAGATCATAGCAGAGGCGCGCGGCTTGCGGCAGATGAAACTTTAGAGAGTGTGAATGTGGGCCCGCGGCGCCTACTTCTGTGACGCGGCGGCAGTCTCGGTGTTCGCTCCGCCGACGCTAAAACCTGCGCCCTCCGGCGCGCCCGGCCGCTTGATGTGTGGCGCGGCCGCGACGACAAGCTCGTTGAACCCCTCGCCACCGCTGTCCAGCATCTCGAACAATTGCCGGCGCATCCTCGGCTCCCAGAATTTGTTGATGTGCTCGGCGACGCCGGCAATGCCTTGCTCGCGCGGCTTTGAGTGGAAAAAGGCGGCAATCTGGTTGGCCATGCGAACCAGCTTTTCGCTGGTGCTCATGAGGTGGCCTTCGTCATGCGACATGCTTGGCAACTCCGGAAACCACGCGGTCAGGATGGGTGAAAATATCGAAATCGTCGCCGCGCACCAGCGCCACCAGCGTCATGCCGGAATCGTCCGCGGTGCGGATGGCAAGTGCGGTCGGCGCCGAGACGGCAATGATGACGGCCGAGCCGATCGCCGCGGTCTTCTGCACCATCTCGACCGAAACGCGCGACGTGACGACGACGGCCCCCGACCTGCCGTCGATACCGGCTTTGGCCAGCGCGCCAGCCAGCTTGTCCAGCGCGTTATGGCGGCCGACATCCTCGCGCGCCATGACGATGCCCTTGCCGGGAAGGTAAAAACCGGCGGCGTGGACGGCACCGGTCTCGGCGTGCAGCGGTTGCAGCTTCGACAAAAGCTTGACCGAGCGGACGATGTCATTGGCCTGAAGTGTAAGTTGCGACGCACCGACCGGGTTTACCGAGCGCATCGCCTCCTCGATCGATTCGATGCCGCACAGCCCGCAGCCGACCGGGCCGGCCAGGCGTCTGCGACGCGCTTCGAAGCGGGTGTTGGCCTGGTCCTTCAGCCGGATCTGGATATCGATGCCGGCGCCGTGATCCTCGACCTCGATCGCTTCGATTTCGTCCGGCGAGGCAATGATGCCTTCGGTCAGCGAGAAGCCGAGCGCGAAATCCTCGAAATCAGCCGGGCTTGCCATCATCACCGCATGCGTGGTGCCGGCAAAGGAGAACGCCACCGGCGTCTCTTCCGGCACCATGCGGTTGGCGGCCGCAGTGCCGCCGGCGCGGCGCGCGAGGCGCGAGATCTGCGCAATGGCTTTGCGGCGCGCGGTCAAGGACTACTCCGCCGCTTCCAACTTCGCGATGCGGCGGCTTTGCTTTGCCTGCTCGTCATAGTCGCGCTGCCATTCCGACGGGCCGTTGGATGCACCCACCTGCACCGCGGTCACCTTGTATTCCGGGCAGTTGGTCGCCCAGTCGGAGAAGTCGGTGGTGATGACGTTAGCCTGGGTGTCGGGATGGTGGAAGGTCGTATAGACGACGCCCGGCGACACCCGCTCGGTGATCAGCGCGCGCAGCGTCGTCTCGCCGGAGCGGCTGGTCAGCCGCACCCAGTCGCCGTCGCGCAGGCCGCGATTTTCGGCATCGTGCGGATGGATCTCCAGCCGGTCCTCGCTATGCCAGACCACATTGTCGGTGCGCCGGGTCTGCGCGCCGACATTGTATTGCGACAGGATGCGGCCGGTGGTCAGCAGCAGCGGGAAGCGCGGTCCGGTCCTTTCGTCGGTCGCGACATATTCGGTGCGGATGAACTTGCCCTTGCCGCGCACGAAGCCGCCGATATGCATGATCGGCGTGCCTTCCGGCGACTTCTCGTTGCAGGGCCACTGCACCGAGCCCACCCGGTCGAGAAGGTCGAAGGAAACGCCGGCGAAACTTGGGGTTGTCTTGGCGATCTCGTCCATGATCTGGGACGGATGCGTGTAGTTCCAGCCGAGGCCGAGCGCCTTGGCGAGCTCCTGCGTCGCTTCCCAGTCGGCATAGCCGCATTTCGGCTCCATTACCTTGCGCACCATGTTGATGCGGCGCTCGGCGTTGGTGAAGGTGCCGTCCTTCTCGAGGAACGTCGAGCCGGGCAGGAACACATGCGCGTAGTTGGCCGTCTCGTTGAGGAAGAGGTCGTGCACGACGACGCATTCCATCGCGGCGAGACCGGCGGCGACATGCTTGGTGTCGGGGTCCGACTGCAGGATGTCCTCGCCCTGCACATAGAGCCCCTTGAACGAGCCGTCGACGGCCGCATCCAGCATATTGGGGATGCGCAGGCCGGGCTCGTCGTCGAGCTTGACGCCCCACAGGCTCTCATAGATGGCGCGCACCGCGTCGCCTGAAATGTGGCGATAGCCGGGAAGCTCGTGCGGGAACGAGCCCATGTCGCAAGAGCCCTGCACATTGTTCTGGCCGCGCAGCGGGTTCACGCCGACGCCCGGCCGGCCGATATTGCCGGTCGCCATGGCGAGGTTGGCAATGGCGATGACGGTGGTCGAGCCCTGGCTGTGCTCGGTCACGCCGAGGCCGTAATAGATCGCGCCGTTACCGCCGCGGGCGTAGAGCCGCGCCGCGCCGCGTATGTCGTCGGGATCGACATTTGCAAGCTGGCCGATCACTTCCGGGCTATTTTCCGGCAGCGCCACGAACGATGCCCAGTCCTGGAACTCGTCCCAGTCGCAGCGCTCGCGGATGAAGGCCTCGTCGAACAGACCCTCGGTGACGATGACATGGGCAAGTGCGGTCAGCATGGCGACGTTGGTGCCCGGCTTCAGCGGCAGATGGAACTGCGCCTCGACGTGGGCCGAGCGCACGATGTCGGTGCGGCGCGGATCGAGCACGATCAGCTTGGCGCCCTCGCGCATGCGCTTCTTCATGCGCGAGGCGAACACCGGATGCGCATCGGTCGGATTGGCGCCGATCAGCAGGATCACGTCCGTCTGCTCGATCGAATCGAAATCCTGCGTGCCGGCGGAGGTGCCAAAGGTCTGGCCGAGGCCATAGCCGGTCGGCGAATGGCAGACGCGGGCGCAGGTATCGACATTGTTGTTGCGGAAGCCCTGCCGGACCAGCTTCTGGACGAGGTAGGTCTCCTCGTTGGTGCAGCGCGACGAGGTGATGCCGCCGATCGAGGTGCGGCCGTACTGGTACTGGATGCGGCGGAACTCATTCGCCGTATGGGTGAGCGCCTCTTCCCACGACACTTCGCGCCACGGATCGCTGACCTTTTCGCGGATCATCGGTTTCAGGATACGGTCCTTGTGCGTCGCGTAGCCATAGGCGAAGCGGCCCTTGACGCAGGAGTGGCCGTGGTTGGCCTTGCCTGCCTTGTAGGGCATCATGCGGATGACCTCGTCGCCCTTGACCTCGGCCTTGAACGAACAGCCGACGCCGCAATAGGCGCAGGTGGTGACGGTCGAGCGCTCGGGCAGGCCTTTCGCCAGCACGGTCTTCTCCCTCAGCGCATCGGTCGGGCAGGCCTGCACGCAGGCCCCGCAAGAGACGCACTCGGAATCGACAAACGCCTCGTGCATGCCGGCCGAGACCCTGGATTCGAAGCCGCGGCCCTCGATGGTCAGCGCGAACGTGCCCTGCACCTCCTCGCAGGCGCGCACGCAGCGCGAACAGACGATGCACTGCGCCGGATCGTAGGTGAAATACGGGTTCGATTCATCGCGCGCGATGTAATCGATGGTCAGCGAGCCATGGCCGGGCGCCACGCCGTTTTCCTGCTTGGCGTGGTTGCGGCCGTCCACGCCATAGCGGTTCTTGGTCAGGCCGACCGTCGTGACGACCTTGTCGAACTCGCTGGCGCCGGTGCCGGCCTTCTCGCCCCACGCTGCCGGGTGGTCGGAGACGTAGAGTTCCATCACGCCGCGGCGAATGGCGTTCAGCCGATCGGTCTGCGTATGCACGACCATGCCCTCGCCGACCGGCGTCGTGCATGAAGCCGGCGTGCCGCCGCGCCCGTCGATCTCGACGAGGCAGACCCGGCAGGAGCCGAACGAGTCCAGCATGTCGGTGGCGCACAGTTTCGGGATTTCGACGCCCGCTTCCATCGAAGCGCGCATGATCGAGGTCCCCGCCGGCACCGTTATCGACTTGCCGTCGACCGTCAGCGTCACTTGCTGCTCGGCTTCAGAGGCAGGTGTGCCGTAGTCGATTTCCTGGACCAGCGATTTGATGTCGAATGCCGCGTTCATGGCTGTCCGCTCCTATTCCGCTGCTTCGGCGACCGGCGTCGGCCGAAAGTCGTCCGGGAAATGGTTGAGTGCACTCATCACTGGATATGGGGTGAAGCCGCCGAGAGCGCAAAGCGAGCCGAACTTCATTGTGTTGCAAAGGTCGGTGACCAGCGCGATCTGCTTTTCCGGTTCGACGTTCTGGGCGAGCCTGTCCAGCACCTCGACACCGCGCGTCGAGCCGATGCGGCACGGCGTGCACTTGCCGCAGCTCTCGATGGCGCAGAATTCCATGGCAAAGCGTGCCTGCTTCAGCATGTCGGCGCTGTCGTCGAAAACGACGATGCCGGCATGGCCGATCAGCCCGTCTTTGGCGGCAAACGCTTCGTAGTCGAACGGCGTGTCGAACAGCGCGCGCGGGAAATAGGCGCCGAGCGGGCCACCCACCTGCACCGCTTTGACCGGGCGTCCCGTCGCCGTGCCGCCGCCGATATCGTCGACGATCTCGCCGAGCGTCATGCCGAACGCGGCCTCGTAGAGACCGGGATACTTGACGTTGCCCGCAATCTGGATCGGGATGGTGCCGCGTGAACGGCCTATGCCGAAATCCTTGTAGAAGGCAGCGCCCTTGTCCATGATCACCGGCACCGAGGCCAGCGAGATGACGTTGTTGATCACCGTCGGCTTGCCGAACAGGCCCTTGTGCGCCGGCAGCGGCGGCTTGGCCCGCACCTGCCCGCGCTTGCCTTCGAGGCTGTCTAGCAGCGCGGTCTCCTCACCGCAGACATAGGCGCCGGCGCCGACGCGCACTTCCATGTCGAATGAATTGGCCGAGCCGAGCACATTGACGCCGAGCACGCCGGCCTTGCGGGCGATCTCGACAGCCTTCTGCATCACCGCCACCGCGTGCGGATATTCGGAGCGGATATAGATGAAGCCCTTGGTCGCGCCGGTGGCGATGCCGGCGATCGCCATGCCTTCGATCAGCACGAAGGGGTCGCCTTCCATGATCATGCGGTCGGCGAACGTGCCGGAATCGCCTTCATCGGCATTGCAGACGATGTATTTGCGGTCGGCCGACGTATCGAGCACAGTTTTCCATTTGATGCCGGTCGGGAAGCCGGCGCCGCCGCGACCGCGCAGCCCGGACTCGGTCACCTGCTTGACGACCTCGGCCGGCGTCATCGCCACTGCATTCTGCAGGCCCTTCAGCCCGCCATGCGCCTTGTAGTGGTCGAGCGACAGCGGATCGGTGACGCCGCAGCGCGCAAAGGTCAGCCGTGTCTGCCTTGCCAGGAACGGGATCTTGTCCGGTGCGCCCAGCCAGCGCTTGTGGTGGCCGCCGGTGAGGAAGCCGCAGTCGAACAGGCTTTTGACGTCGGATGGCTTCACCGGCCCGTAGGCGACGCGGCCAGTGGCTGTCGCAACCTCGACCATAGGCTCGAGGAAATAGGCGCCGCGCGAGCCGTTGCGCACGATCTTGGCCTCGATGCCGCGCTCGGCCAATTCCGCCCGAACCGCCTTGGCGACCTTTTCCGCACCGAGCGCCAGCGCGCCGGAATCGCCGGGAATATAGATACGCGGGATCATGAGCGCACCTCGGCAACGATCTCGTTGAGCTTTTCGCCGTCGAGCCGCCCGATCACCTCGTCATCCAGCATTGCCGACGGCGAGCAGGCGCAAAGGCCGAGGCAATAGACCGGCTCCAGTGTCACCGAACCGTCGCGGGTTGTCTCGTGGAAACCGATGCCCAGCAATGATTTGAGCTTGGCGGCAATCGCATCCGAGCCCATCGACTGGCAGGCTTCCGCCTGGCAGAGCTTCAGCACATGGCGGCCGGCGGGCTGGCTGCGGTAATCGTGATAGAAGGTGACGACGCCATGAACCTCGGCCCTGGAGATGTTCAGCGCCTCGGCGATGATCGGCAGTGCGTCCTGCGGCACATAACCGAACTCTTCCTGTATGCCGTGCAGGATCGGCAACAGCGGGCCTTCGAGGCCTTTCAGCTCGTGGATGATCGCCGCCGTGCGCGATGCGATCTCGGTACTTGCTAGCTGCATCGTCATGCAGCGCCCTCCCTGGTCGTGGCGGTCTTCCGCTAAGTGGTTAGGAAATCAGAGGAAACCCGCCAAATCAATAAAGCCGATCCGTTGCTCGATAGAAATTTTCTATCGTTCGCGTTCACCAGCATTGTCTAGACTAGCGGCGGCCGTGGAAATCGTCCGCCAGCGCCATTGCCTCGTCCAACAGCGCCGAGACCAGCGGCGTGTGCGGTTCGCGCCGCGCCGCCACCAGCCCGACCGTGTGGCTGGCATCCGGCTCGACGATCGGGATCGCCCGGATCGGCTCGGAAAAACCGAAGGTTTCCGCAAGGTTAAGCGGCATGATCGACGACCATTTGCCGGTGCGGATATGCGAAAACAGCACGATCATCGAGTTGGATTCCAATGTCGGCCGCACCTGCACGCCGGCTTCGGCCAGATGCTGGTCGATGATGCGGCGGTTCTGCATGTCCGGCGTCAGCAGGCAGAGCGGCAGCTGGCTGAGTTCCGCCCATGTCACTTTGTCGCGGTCGAAATAGGGGTTCCCGACCGCGGTGATCAGCTGATAGCGCTCGTCATAGAGCGGCACGCTGGTGACGCGTCCGAGCGGCTCGTTGTCGAGATAGGTGATGCCGGCGTCGATGTCGAAATTGCCGAGCAGCGATAGCACCTCGATCGAGGTGCGCGACAGCACCGAGAAGGTGACGCCGGGGTGCTTTGCCCGAAACGGCGTCGTCAGTCGCGCCACCATGGCCAGCGCCGTCGGGATCGCGGCGATGCGGATGCGCCCCGACAGGCCGTGGCGCGCCGCCCGCATCTCCTCGCGCATGGTCCTGCTATCGCCGACGATGCGGCGCGCCCACACCAACACCTGCTTGCCTTCCGGCGTCAGCCCCTGGAAGCGCGAGCCGCGCAGCACCAGCATCACGCCGAGCTGACCCTCCAGCTGCTTGATGCCGGCCGAAAGCGTCGGTTGGGTGACGCCGCACACCTCCGCCGCCCGGCCGAAATGTTCTTCCCTGGCAAGTGCTATGAAGAATTCCAGCTTGTCGATCATGCCGTCGGAGCCTGTCATGGACGCTGTGTCCGATCTTAGCGCGCAAGGTCGGGGAAATCGCCTTCGGCCGCAAGCCGCCTGTGTAAATCGTCCGCATCCACATCTTTCAGCCGGCTTACTGTTTCCCGCGATGGAATGCGGCGCTATGTGGATGAGACGGGGTCGTGGACTGGACACGACGGGAGTACCGAACATGCTGGGCTGGTTCCGCAAGCTGCTGCCGCGCGAAGATCGCTTCTTCGACCTGTTCGAGCGGCATTCCCGCACCGTGGTCGGTGGCGCCGAGGCACTGCAGCAGCTTTTGCAGGGCAACGACATCGAGCGCTGGTGCCAGACGATCATCGATCTCGAGAACGAAGCCGATCAGATCACCGCGGAAGTGCTGCTGGCCGTGCGCCGCTCCTTCATCACGCCCTTCGACCGCGGCGACATCAAGGACCTGATCCAGTCGATGGATGATGCCATCGATATGATGCACAAAACCGTCAAGACGGTAAGGCTGTTCGAGAAGAAGGAATTCGACCCGCTGATGCAGGAAATGGGAGGTGTCATCGTCGAGGCCGCCAAGTTGGTGGCCGAGGCGATCCCGCTGCTCGGCAAGGTCGGGGCGCATACGGTGCGCCTCAACGCCATCGCCGAGGAGGTCATGCGCGCCGAAGGCCGGGCCGACGACCTGCACGAGCAGGGCCTGAAGGACCTGTTCAAGCGGCACGGCCGCAGCGATCCGATGGCCTATCTGATCGGCAGCGAGATTTACGGCCAGCTGGAAAAGGTGGTCGATCGCTTCGAGGACGTCGCCAACGAAATCAGCGGCATCGTCATCGAGAACGTATAGTGTCAGAAGCCGCAATAGCCTTTCCCGTGCTGGTCGGCCTTGTCGTCGTCGCGCTGTTCTTCGATTTCCTCAACGGCCTGCACGATGCCGCCAACTCCATCGCCACCATCGTCTCCACCCGGGTGCTGCGGCCGCACTATGCGGTGTTCTGGGCGGCCTTCTTCAATTTCATCGCCTTCATGTTCTTCGGTCTCCACGTAGCGGAGACGCTCGGAACCGGCATCATCGACGCCAGCATCGTCACGCCGGCAGTGATCTTCGCAGCACTTGTCGGCGCCATCGTCTGGAATGTCGTCACCTGGCTCGTCGGAATCCCGTCCAGCAGCTCGCACGCTCTGATCGGCGGTTTGGTCGGCGCCGGGGTTGCCAAGGCAGGCACCGGTGCCATCGTCTGGGCCGGGTTGGGCAAGACGACGGCGGCCATCGTGCTATCGCCGGCGGCAGGCTTTCTGCTGGCGCTTGTCTTGATCCTCGCGGTCTCCTGGCTGTTCGTGCGGCAGACGCCGTTCGCCGTCGACAGCACCTTCCGCGTTATGCAGTTCTTTTCCGCCTCGCTCTATTCGCTCGGCCATGGCGGCAACGACGCGCAGAAGACCATGGGCATCATCGCCGTGCTGCTCTATTCGCAAGGCATGCTCGGCGCGAATTTTTACGTGCCGCTGTGGGTCGTCATCACCTGTCAGTCGGCGCTGGCGCTGGGCACGTTGCTCGGCGGCTGGCGCATCGTCCACACCATGGGCTCGAAGATCACCCGGCTGAACCCGATGCAGGGTTTCTGCGCCGAGACCGGCGGAGCGATCACCCTGTTCGCCGCCACCTGGCTCGGTATTCCGGTATCGACCACGCACACGATCACCGGCGCTATCATCGGCGTCGGCGCCGCCCGCCGCGTCTCCGCCGTTCGCTGGGGCATTGCCGGCAACATCGTGGTCGCATGGATCGTCACCTTGCCGGCAACCGCGGCGATCGCGGCTCTCACCTACTTCGCGGTCGGTCTGGCAAGGTGATGTGAGCATCATGGCGCCTGGAGCCGCCTCTGGCGCGGCGACTACCGGTCCACAAGATTCAGGATGTTGCCGTCCGGATCCCTGAACCATGCGACCTTCATGCCGTGACCGACATGGATGTCACCCTCAAGCGTCAGCCCGGGCATGTCGTAATGCTCGAAGGTCACGCCCTTCGATTTCAATGCCTCAACGATCTTGCCGAGTTCGTCGCCGACCGTCCATGTCACAGCCGTCGCCTTGTTGGTCCCAGCGAAGTTCGAACGGTAGACGTTGATGCTGGTGTCGCCGCTTTTATAGACGATCAGTTCGCCACCTTCATTGTGCACCTCTTTCAGGCCAAGGACCCCTTCGTAGAATGCCCTGGCCTTGGCCAGGTCCTTCACGGCGAGATTGGCCGTCGCGTTGCTGTTTGCGAGCATGATTCGTCTCCTTCCCTGGCTGTCATTCCATGCTCATGAAATAGGCTGCGCTGACGATTTGGCGACGGCTGCTCCCACTGGAAATGCCGTCATATGCTCGCTGCCTCCCCGATACGCCGCTGCAATTGGTGGTCCATCGCTTGGTTCTGTTCCGGAACTGCATTATCTGGAGCGGAAAAGTAGAGGAAAAACTCATGCCCGCCGCCAATGAAAACGTGACCAAGGAAATCGTTATCGAGCGCCTGAAGACGGTCAATGGGCCGGATTTCACCGGCAATATCGTCGACCTCGGCCTGGTTTCCGAGATTTTCATTGCCGATGCCAAGGTGTTCTTTTCGATAACCGTTCCCGCTGCCCGTGCCCAGGAGATGGAACCGCTGCGTGCGGCGGCCGAACGTGTCGTCAAGGCGATCCCCGGTGTTGCCGGCGCCGTGGTCGCGCTGACGGCGGAAAAGAAGGGCGGCGGCATGGAGGCGCCGGTTCCGCAAAGACCGGCTCAGAGGCCCGCTCCGCCGGCCGCACCTGCGCGTCCCACGCCGCAGGCGCCCGCCTCGCACAGCCAGGGCAAGCGCGGCGTACCCGGCATCGAAGCGATCATCGCCGTCGCTTCCGGCAAGGGCGGCGTCGGCAAGTCGACCACCGCCGTCAATATCGCCCTTGGGCTTGCCGCCAACGGGCTGCGGGTCGGGGTGCTCGATGCCGACATTTATGGCCCTTCCATGCCGCGTCTGCTCAACATTCGTGGCAGGCCGCAGACCGTCGACGGCAAGATCCTGAAGCCGATGCAGAATTATGGCCTCAAGGTCATGTCGATGGGCTTCCTCGTCGATGAGGAGACGCCGATGATCTGGCGCGGGCCGATGGTGATGTCGGCATTGACGCAGATGCTGCGCGAGGTCGAATGGGGACCGCTTGATGTGCTCGTCGTCGACATGCCGCCCGGCACCGGTGACGCCCAGCTGACCATGGCCCAACAGGTGCCGCTGGCCGGCGCCGTCATCGTCTCGACGCCACAGGACCTGGCCCTGATCGATGCGCGCAAAGGCCTCAACATGTTCAGAAAGGTCGACGTGCCGCTATTGGGTATCGTCGAAAACATGAGCTATTTTCTCGCCCCCGATACGGGAAAACGCTACGACATCTTCGGCCATGGCGGCGCCCGCCGCGAGGCCGAGCGTCTCGGCGTCACCTTCCTTGGCGAAGTGCCGCTCGAGATGGGCATCCGCGAAAGCTCCGATGCCGGCACGCCGGTGGTGGTCTCCAAGCCGGATGGCGCTGAGGCGAAAATCTATCGCGACATCGCCGCCAAGGTCTGGGACCGCGTCAATGAAGAGCGCGGCGCGGCCGAGGCTGCAGTGCCGAGCATCGTGTTCGAGTGATGCGGATGTCCCTCCCCAAGTGGGCCCCTTGAGGGGGAGGGTGGCCGGAAGGGTCAGGTAGGGTCCGCGGCGACGCGCTCCAACTCTCCGGGATAGCGGGCTGACAAACCACGATCCCGTCTGGCGCGGAGGCAGATGTATGTCTTTCGTACCAAAGAGCGGATTCGGATGGCGCGTGCCCCTTGCCTGCTCCCGCGCGTTGTCATATCGATTTGTCATACAAATACGGAGACCACGATGGCAGGCGCCCCCACCCACAAGAAGAAATTTCGCTCGCAGGAGTGGTTCGACAATCCCGACAATCCGGGCATGACGGCACTCTATCTGGAGCGCTACCTGAATTACGGGCTGACGCGGGCCGAACTGATGTCCGGCAAGCCGCTGATCGGCATCGCCCAGACCGGCTCGGACCTGTCGCCCTGCAACCGCCATCACATCGAACTGGCCAAGCGCGTGCGCGAAGGCATCGTCTCGATGGGTGGCATCCCTTTCGAGTTCCCTTGCCACCCGATCCAGGAGACCGGCAAGCGGCCGACTGCTGCACTTGACCGCAACCTTGCCTATCTCAGCCTGGTAGAGGTGCTCTACGGCTATCCGCTCGACGGCGTAGTGCTCACCATCGGCTGCGACAAGACGACGCCAGCCATGCTGATGGCCGCGGCCACCGTCAACATTCCGGCTATCGCGCTTTCGGTCGGCCCGATGCTCAACGGCTGGCACAAGGGCAAGCGCACCGGCTCCGGCACCATCGTCTGGGAATCGCGCCAGCGCCTGTCGGCCGGCGAGATTGGCTATGACGAGTTCATGGATATCGTTGCCTCCTCGGCGCCGTCGACCGGCTATTGCAACACGATGGGTACCGCCACCACGATGAATTCGCTGGCCGAGGCGCTCGGCATGCAATTGCCGGGCTCGGCCGCTATCCCCGCCCCCTATCGCGAGCGCGGCCAGATCGCCTACGAGACCGGAAAGCGCATCGTCGACATGGTGCATGAGGATCTGAAGCCGTCCGACATTATGACCCGTAAGGCCTTCGAGAACGCCATCGTCGTCAACTCGGCGATCGGCGGCTCGACCAACGCGCCGATCCACCTCAACGCCATCGCCCGCCATCTCGGCGTGCCGCTCGACAATGACGATTGGCAGAAGGTCGGCCTCAACGTACCGCTCATCGTCAATCTGCAGCCGACGGGCGAATATCTCGGCGAGGACTATCACCATGCCGGCGGCGTGCCGGCCGTGGTCGCCGAACTGATGAAGGGCGGCCTGCTGCCCTATCCGGAAGCCATGACAGCTAATGGCAAGACCATCGGTGACAATTGCAGGGGCGCCGTCAACGAGAACCTCGACGTCATCCGCACGGTTGCCGAGCCGCTGAAAGCCAATGCCGGCTTCATCAATCTCAAGGGCAATCTGTTCGATTCGGCGATCATGAAGACCAGCGGCATCTCGCCCGAGTTCCGCGAGCGCTATCTGTCGAACCCGAAGGACCCCGAAGCCTTCGAGGGCAACGCCATGGTGTTCGACGGGCCCGAGGATTACCACGCCCGCATCGACGATCCGGCACAAGGCATCGACGAGCACACCATCCTGTTCATGCGCGGCGCCGGCCCGATCGGCTATCCGGGCGGCGCCGAAGTCGTCAACATGCAGCCGCCGGCCTATCTGATCAAAAAGGGCATCCACGCGCTGGCCTGTATCGGCGACGGCCGCCAGTCGGGCACGTCGGGTTCGCCCTCGATCCTCAACGCCTCGCCGGAAGCCGCCATCGGCGGCGGGCTGGCGCTGCTGAAGACCGGTGACCGCGTCCGCGTCGATCTGCGCAAGGGCACCGCCGATATCCTCGTCAGCGACGACGAGATCACGCGGCGGCGCACCGAACTGCAGAACAATGGCGGCTATCACTATCCCAAGCACCAGACGCCGTGGCAGGAGATCCAGCGCGGCATGGTCGACCAGTTTTCCGAAGGCATGGTGCTGAAGCCGGCGGTAAAATACCAGGATGTGGCTCATACAAGCGGGGTGCCGAGGGACAATCACTGACCAGGGTCCGTCGCATGAGCCAGCCGCCGGTGCAGGCAATTTGCCGAGGTCAGCGCCAGGAGGGATAGGGGTGGGGTCACATCGCAGAGCGAAAGCCTCGGCTTTCCACCTGCGATAGCTGCCGATAATGGGCAGAAATGCCCGGCACAGGGTTGGACGCGGTCATTTGTCAACAGCGATTGCTCCTGCGAGAACGGCAATGCTTGACAAGCGAGCGCGACAAATCCACGATCATCGCAAGGGGTTAATCGCGACGACCCCGTGAGGCGTCAGCCCAATGTTCGCGTCCAAGCTTCTCTTTCCAGGAGGTGGACGCCATGCCGTCGACAACAACCATCACCGTACCGCAACTATCCCGTCTGATTGGTCTGCCGGGTGCACCCGCGATCATCGATGTCCGCATCGACGATGACTACAACGCCGACCCGCGACTGCTGCCGGCGTCGGATCGGCGTGATTTCAGGACTGTCTCGAACTGGGCTGCCGACTTCGCCGGCTGGCAAGTGACAGTCGTCTGCCAACAGGGAAAAAAGCTCTCGCAAGGCGTGGCCGCATGGCTGCGCCACGAGGGCATTGCCGCCGAATCGCTCGACGGCGGGTTTGAAGACTGGCGCGACTCCAAGGGGCTTCTTGTTGACGCCCGCAAGATACCGCCCCGCGATGCCAAGGGCCGCACCGTTTGGGTGACGCGTACGCGCCCGAAGGTCGACCGCATCGCCTGCCCCTGGCTGATTCGGCGCTTCATCGATCCTCACGCGGTCTTTCTCTTCGTCGAGCCGGCCGAAGTGTCGGCCGTCGCCGATCGCTTTCAGGCCGTGCCTTTCGACATTGAGAACGTGTTCTGGAGCCACCGCGGCGAACGCTGCACCTTCGACACCATGATCGAGGAGTTCGGGCTTAAATCCGAAGCACTCGATCGCTTGGCCACGATCATACGCGCCGCCGATACTGCGAGCCTCGATCTTGTTCCACAGGCGGCCGGGTTCCTGGCTGCCTCGCTTGGCCTGTCACGGATGTTTCGCAACGATCTGGAGCAGCTCGAGGCCGGCATGCTGCTCTATGATATGTTCTTCCGCTGGTGCCGCGATGCCACCGAGGAGACGCATAACTGGCCGGCCGCCGGCGCAGTCAGCGCGGGCAAACCATCGTGAGCGCCGTCCTATCGAAAAAGCCGGCGGAGATTCAGGAGCCCGCTGTGCCGAGCTTCCGGCAGGCCGTGAAGGTCTGGGCGAAAATCGGCGTGCTCAGCTTTGGCGGCCCGGCCGGGCAGATCGCGCTCATGCACAAGGAACTGGTCGAGGAACGGCGCTGGATCGGCGAACAGCGCTTCCTGCATGCGTTGAACTACTGCATGTTGCTGCCTGGCCCCGAGGCCCAGCAGCTCGCCATCTATATCGGCTGGTTGCTGCACAAAACGGCCGGCGGCCTTGTTGCCGGCATTCTCTTCGTCGTGCCGGGCGCGCTTGTCATGCTCGTCCTGAGCAGCCTCTATGCGCTCTATGGCGATGTACCACTCGTCGCGGCGCTGTTTTTCGGGGTCAAGGCGACCGTGCTCGCCATTGTCATCGAGGCGGTGATCCGGATCGGCAGACGCGCGCTGAAAAACCCGATCATGGTGTCGATCGCACTCGCTGCCTTCATCGCCATCTACGCGTTGAACGTGCCGTTTCCGCTGATCGTCCTGCTTGCCGGCCTGACAGGCTGGATCGGCAACCGTAGTGCGCCGGCATTTTTTTCAGCCGCATCGCAGGGCAAGGGCGATGTTCCCGACATCAAGGGCGCGGTGGATCTGATGTTCGAGCGCGGTGAACTGACCCACGTCAGGCCGACGCGATGGCACGCGCCGCGCACTTTGGCGATCTGGCTGCCGATCTGGCTGGGGCCTGTTCTGCTGATCTGGGCTTTCACCGGCCCTGCCAGCGTCTGGACGCAAATCGGTGGCTTCTTCAGTGTCATGGCGGTCGTCACCTTCGGCGGCGCCTACGCAGCCCTTGCCTATGTCGCGCAGGCAGCGGTCGAGTACTTCGGCTGGCTGGCACCCGGTGAAATGGTCGACGGCCTTGGACTTGCCGAAACCACGCCGGGTCCGCTCATCCTGGTCTTGCAGTTCGTCGGCTTCGTTGCCGCGTTCCGCCAGCCGGGCTTGCTGGCGCCGCTGGTTGCCGGACTGTTTGGCGGGCTGTTCACGCTGTGGGCGACGTTTACCCCATGTTTCCTATGGATATTCCTTGGCGCGCCTTACATCGAAGCGCTGCGCGGCAACAAGGCGCTATCGGCGGCGCTCGGTGCGATCACCGCCGCCGTCGTCGGCGTCATCATGAATCTCGCTCTATGGTTCGGCTTGCACGTCATCTTCGGCGAAGTGCGCAATGTCGGGCTTGGAATGGACGTGCCGGTGCTTTCATCGATAGACTGGCGCGCGGCGCTGCTTTCCTGTGCCTCGATGATCGCCATTCTGAAGCTGAAGATCGGTATGCTGCCGACGCTTGCCGGATCGGCGCTGGCCGGTGTCTTGTTGCTGGCGGTAAGTAGCTGATGCCTGCAAGGACTTGAAGCGCATCGCCTGAATCTACTTAAACGCGACGCTTTGAATGCCGCTGCGTTTGTATTCCGCTTGTGAACCACCTAACTGGTTGGGAACGGTTGGACCATTATGGCGCAACGGCGTTCTTCCCTCGGCTTCCTTGGAATGTTCGGTCGCTCGGGCGACTTGAGGCAGCTCGACGATGCATTGCGCGGCGCCGATCTGCATCCCGCCCTTGTGCCGGAGGGGGTAAAACTCACGATCGTCAATCTGATGAAGGATCACTGGCCCGACGAGCCGCCGCCGGGCATCTATGCGTCGGTGGCACAATTGTGCAGCTATTGCATCGCGGGTCCCGAAACCTTCGAGCAAGCCAATGGCCATCAACGGACGCTGGAAGCCGAGCGCCGCATCGAGGCGGCACTTGAGGCCGGCGACAGCTTCGACGCACAGATCGTGCTGATGACGCTGCATGCCAAGCTGATCAACGCCGAAGTCGTCGACCGATACGGGCTCAGCGCGGAATGACGCGACAGGCAAGATCTGCCGGATCCCCCCGCGGCAGCCGAGTCGATCAAGCCCGGCTGATCTCCTCAAGATACCAGCCGATGTAGCGCAGTTCGTTGTATTCCATCGGCGCGATCGGCCCCGGCACGAAATAGTGCGAGCGCACGCCACGCGCTGTGTGCTCGATGATCTTCTTGTCCTCTTGGGTGGTGACCTTCCACAGCCAGGTCAGCTTCTCCAGATCGTAGTCCTGGCCCTCGACCGCGTCGCCGCGCACCAGCCAGATCAGCTCCATCTCGCAGGTGCCCGCCGTTTTCGGGATGAAGCGGTAGATCATGCCGTGATCGGGATAGCAGACGAGGAAGGTCGTGCCGCCGAGATGGATGGAGGTGACGCCACCGTCATAGTCGGTGAAGCGGCCCATCAGCGGGGCCACCGGCGAGCCATCCTGGCTGCCGCTCGAAACGCCATCATAGAGCGCATAGCGGAAGGTATGGATTGCTTCCTGACCGGCCGCCGAGTTCTGCCAGCGGTTGGCGCTGCCGATCTCGATGCCGAGCGCGCAGGTGCGCTGCTCCATCGCCGCGTTGAGCTGCTCGATCATCTCGGCCGGCTTTTCCAGCGCATGCGTCTGCGAATATTCCGGATGCGCCGGCCCGCAATGGTAGCATTCGACATAGTTCTCGACGGCGAGCTTCCAGTTGGCGTCGAGCGGATAGGACTGGCGATACGCCACCTTGGCGTCGCCCCAGCCATACTGGCCGCAGCTTGTGCGCAGCGACTGTTCGATTGGATCGAAATCGAGCGGCGTCTCCGCGAAGGAAATGAAAACCAGCCCGGAGGCAACGCGGACATGAAGCTTCTTCAGCCCGTGCGCCGTGCGGTCGAAATCCTTCGGCATCAGGCGGGCAGCGCGCAACGACCCGTCATTGGAATAGGTCCAGGCGTGGTAGGGACACACGAACATCTTCGCGTTGCCCTTCTCCTTGGTGCAGACCTCGGCGCCGCGGTGGCGGCAGACATTGAGCATGGCATGCACGGTGCCATCCATGCCGCGCGTCAGGATGACCGCCTCATCGCCCAGTTTGAACAGCTCGAAATCGCCGGGGTTCGGGATAACGCTGGCATGGGCCAGGCAATGCCAGTGGCGGCGAAAGACACGTTCCATGTCACGCTCGAAGATCGCCGGGTCATGATAGAAGGCACGCACCAGGCCGTGGCCGGGCCGGTGAGACGCCACCAGCCGATCGATCGCGTCGCCGTCGGTGTGGGCTTGCAGGATAGGATGCGCACTCATTTGTCGTTCTGCCCGATGGTTGGTCCTGGGGCAATTCCAGGAAAACTGTGAAGCGGTTTTCCGTCCGGAATTGGCTCTGGGTGGTGGCTGTATGGCTGCACGAACTCGTCTCCGGTCAGCCGCCCATATACGTGCGCGGCAGGTGGATCAGGCTGCCGAAGCGGGCACGCAATCTGTCGTCGACCTGTTTTGGCACGTGGCGCGGAAATCGTTCGGCAAGAATGCGTTTCTTCTCGGTGATCGCCCGCAGCAATATATCAGGTCGGCCTTTTTCGTTCCATTCCTTCGGTGAGGAACGATCGGCGAAGGCGGGATAGAGATGATCGGTCTGCATCAGCTTGAGCGTTTGTTCGCTGTCGAGATAGTGGCCTGGGCCTTTGAGGCAGACCTCGGTGATGCTGTCGATCGACAGGGCCTCGTCAGTCACGTCGATGCCACGTGCGCAGCCCAGGCAATGACCGAGCATGTCGTTGTCGATGACCAGGCTCTCCAGGCAGAAGCCGAGCAGCGAGGCATGCATGCCGGCCGCCTCGTAGACGAGGTTGAGGCCGGAGAGGCCGGCCATCACATTGGTGATGCCCTTTTCGTAGCCGGATTGAATGTCGGGCAGTTTCGAATCCGTCATGCCAGCGGCCGAGCCGCCGGGCAGATCGTAGAATTGCGCCATCTGGGCGCAGGCCGCCGTTGCCACCGACTGCTCGGCCGACCCGCCGGCCATGGCGCCGGTACGCAGGTCCGACATGAACGGCCAGGCGCCGAAGATCGCCGGATGGCCCGGCTTGAGCGCATTGACATAGACCAGGCCGGCCAGTACTTCGGCCACCGCTTGCACGACGGCGCCGGCCATCGCCGCGGGTGCTGTGGTGCCGGACTGGCCGGTCGAGAGCAGCAGGATCGGGATGCCGCCTTCAACGCAAGCCTCGAGCACGCCGCAGGCATCCTCGGCGAACTTCATCGGCGGCACGACGAATGAGTTAGAGTTAGAAACGAATGGCCGGGCGCGGAAATTCTCCTCGCCGCCGGCGATGGCGTACAGCATTTCAAGCGCCGGCTTCACGTTCTCACGCACGGTGAAGGATGTTCCGACGTGCTTCGATGTCCCCATCACACAGGCATAGAGCGTGTTGAAATCCATCTCGAGCGGATCGGCGATGTCGCGCGCCACCATCGGCCGCTGGAAGAAATGGATGTTGTCCAGCCCATCGACGATGCGGGCAGCATCATAAATGTCCTGCAGCTTGGATTCGCGGTACTCGCGCTTCTCCAGATCCACCAGGTGCACGGCGATACCTGCCGTGCCGTAGTGCACGCGCTTGCCCTGGACCACCATGTCGTGCCTGGCGTCCTGGCCATGAAGTGTGAAATGTCGTGCCGCCCGCTTGATGGTGTCGAGCACTAGCGCGCGCGGAAAGCGCACACGGTCGTCGTCGCCATGGACCGCCCCCGCCTTGGTCAGCACCTTTATGCAGGAAGGGATGGCATTGGCGAAACCCACCGTCTCCAGGAGCGTCAGCACGCCCTCGTGGATGCGCTCGCAGTCATCCCCGCGCAGCGGCCCGTAGCTGCCGCTCTCGATGGCCTGGTGTCGTGGTCCGGTGTCCTCCATCAGAGGAGCTGATCGCATGGCATGTCCTGTTTCGCGAAGACCGGAGCGCTGTGGACGACGGTTCGCCGGCGTGTCCTGCTGTTCGACAGCCACTGGCATGGAAGCACTCCACCTTCATCGGCAGGAACTCGCGGCGGTTGGTCCACCATCGGCCTGCTTCGTCCCTCTACACAGCGACTATGCCGCCGGCATTGGCACAGCCTATGTGCCAGCCGGTCCCGTCGAATATGCCAAGGAGCTAAAGAACCAGAGCCGCACCACATGCGCCAGGCTCCGGTCGGGGAAGGGAGATCAGGCCGCTGCCGGCCTGCGTCCAGCTGCCGTCGCCAGTTCGCGGATGCCGGGTTCGATGTGCTGCAACGCGATCGAGGAAATGCCCAAGCGCATGAAACGCGATGGCTTTTCGGTGCGGTCGAAGAAGCGGTCGCCAGGCTCGATGATGACGCTGCGCGAGGCCGCGGCCTCCGCCAGCCCGCGCGAATCGGTGCCGCGCGGCCCCTCGAGCCAGAGCGATGTGCCGCCGGCCGAATCGGTCGAGCGCCACTCCGGCAGGAAGGCGGAAATCGCATGGACCAGACGCTTGCGCCTCTCGTCGAAGGCGCTCGACAGCCGCCGCACCAGTGCCTCGTGATGGCCGAGCGACAGGAAGAGCGCCACGGCGCGCTGGTTGTTCGCCGGCGGATGGCGCAGCATGAAGCGGCGTAGCGCCCGAAGCTCGGAGATCAGCCCGGCCGAGGCGACGATGTAGCCAAGCCTCAGGCCGGGAGCCAGCGTCTTCGACATCGAGCCGACATAGACGACGCGGCCGGAGCGATCGAGGCTCTTCAGCGCCTGCTGCGGCGCCTCGTCCAGGAGCTGGCTGTCATATCCGTCCTCGATGATGATCTGGTTGTGCCGGTTGGCGCGCGCCAAAAGCTCCTGCCGCCGCTCTGCCGACAGCGGCACCATGGTCGGGCAATTGTGGCTGGGCGTGACGAAGACGAAGCCGGAATCATTGGGAATGGCCGAGGTTACGATGCCCGAGTGGTCGACCGGAACCGGCTGGATCTCGGCGCCGGCCAGCCGGAAGATCGAACGTGCATCGGGATAGCCCGGGTCCTCCATCGCCACCTTGGAGCCCTTGGTCATCAACAGCGTCGCCAGCATGTAAAGCGCGTTCTGCGCGCCTAACGTCACGATGATCTCGTCCGGATTGGCGAAGATGCCGCGTCGCGGCAGCAGCCGTGCCTGGATCTGCTCGATCAGGAGCGGATCGTCGCGGTCGACCATGTCGGATGCCCAGTTGCGGATTTCGAGCACCGCCAACGCCATGCGGTTGCACTCGCGCCATTCGGCGGTCGGGAACAGCGCCGGGTCGAATTGGCCATAGACGAAGGGGTATGACGACTTGATCCAGTTGTCGTGCTTGGCCGGCGGCGGCATGTCGCTCGCCGCGATCTGCCGACGCGCCTTCCAGTCGATCTCGTTGGCCTGGTCGGGCGCCTTCTGATGCGGCTTGGCCGGCGTCGCCAGCACTTCGGGATTGACGAAATGGCCGCGGCGCTCGCGCGCCACCAGGAAGCCCTGGTCGACCAGCTGCTGGAAGGCCAGCACCACGGTGCCGCGCGCCACGCCGAGTTTTTCGGCAAGAATCCGGCAGGACGGAAGCGGCATGGAAGCCGCGATCTGCCGGTCGAGGATGGCGGCGACGATCGCCTGGCGGATCTGCGCCTGCAGGGTCTGACCGGATTCCGCCGAAATCCGGAACAGGCCGGACCATATGGCCGTGTCGTTTCGCTGTGGCATGGGAGATGTTCCTCGATGGCCAGCTTTTTTCACTTGGCTGGACCAGTCGAATGTACCGGTGGCACAAGGTGTTGCGCCAATCAATTTTTCTGATCGCTGGGATTTATGCCAGTGATCCTTTGAGCCGGCCCACGCTGCGCTGCGGCATCGCTGCGCATTGAAACAGATGGAATTCGACCCGATAGTTTGCCGCGACGACACGCGCCGGAAACATCCGGCCTGATAAGATGCATCTCAAGAGACCGGAGCGAAGCAGTGGATCAATCGTCCTTTCAAAAGCAGCTCGACGCATTGCGCGATCACCGTGCGGCCAAATCGGGCTCGATGCGCGAGGCTTTCGCTGCCGATCCGCAGCGCTTCGAGAAATTCTCCGCCAGTGACGGCGACCTGCTGCTCGACTGGTCGAAATGCGCGGTCGATGCGCCGACTATGGAGTTGCTGGAGAAACTGGCTGAGGCCGCTGACCTCGAAGGCCGGCGCGACGCGATGTTTGCCGGCAAGAAGATCAACGTCACTGAAGGCCGTGCCGTGCTGCACACGGCGCTGCGCAACCTGACCGGCAAGGGCATCGTGCTCGACGGCCAGGACGTGAAGGCGGAAGTCCTTGCCGTACTCGACGCGATGGGTGCCTTCGCCGACGCGGTGCGTTCCGGCAAGGCGGCCGGCGCGACCGGCAAGAAGATCACCGACATCGTCAACATCGGCATCGGCGGCTCCGATCTCGGCCCGGCCATGGCGACGCTGGCGCTGGCGCCCTATCATGACGGGCCGCGCGCGCATTACGTATCCAATATCGACGGTGCCCATATCCACGACACGCTGAAGGGTCTTTCCGCCGAAACCACCCTGTTCATCATCGCCTCCAAGACCTTCACCACGGTCGAGACGATGACCAATGCCGAAACCGCGCGCAGATGGGTCGAGAAGGCGCTCGGCAAGGAAGCGGTCGGCAAGCATTTCGCCGCCGTCTCGACGGCGCTCGACCTGGTCGCCAAATTCGGCATCGCGCCCGATCGCGTCTTCGGCTTCTGGGACTGGGTCGGCGGGCGCTATTCCGTCTGGGGTGCGATCGGTCTGCCGGTGATGATCGCCATCGGCCCGAAGGATTTTCGCGCCTTTCTCGACGGCGCCCATGAGATGGACGAGCATTTCCGCACCGCCCCGCTGGCGAAGAACCTGCCGGCGCTGATGGGGCTGATTGGCTGGTGGCACCGCGTGATCTGCAAATACCCCGCTCGCGCCGTCATCCCCTACGATCAGCGTCTGTCCAGGCTGCCGGCCTATCTGCAGCAGCTCGACATGGAATCGAACGGCAAGAGCGTCACCCTGGACGGCGGCGCTGTAACGACGCCGACCGGCCCGCTGGTCTGGGGCGAGCCCGGCACCAATGGCCAGCATGCCTTCTTCCAACTTCTGCATCAGGGCACCGATTTCATTCCGGTCGAATTCCTCGCCGCTGCCGTCGGCCACGAGCCGGAACTGAAGCATCACCACGACCTTCTGCTTGCCAATTGCCTGGCGCAGTCGGAAGCCTTCATGAAGGGCCGCACGCTTGAGGAAGCCCGAGCGCAGATGCTGGCGAAAGGCATGAAGCCGGCCGATGTCGACAGGATTGCTCCGCACCGCGTCTTCTCCGGCGACCGCCCCTCAGTGACGATCCTCTACAGGAAACTCGACCCCCACACGTTCGGACGGCTGATTGCGCTTTACGAACACCGCGTCTTCGTCGAAGGCACGCTGTTCAACATCAACTCCTTCGACCAGTGGGGCGTCGAGCTCGGCAAGGAACTGGCGACCGGGCTGCTGCCCGTCGTTGAAGGCAAGGAGAACGCCGCAAAGCGGGATGCCTCGACTGCTGGACTGGTGGAATACATCCACCGCTTGCGCGGCCCGGAGTGAAAAGCTTGGCGGACATCAAGGGAATATTGTTCGACAAGGACGGCACGCTCGTGGATTTCAACGCGACATGGCTGGGCATCGCCGACTTCATGGCGATGGATGCGGCCGAAGGCGATCGCTGGAAAGCAGACAGGCTGCTTGCGGCGGCGGGCTTCGACTTCGCCACCAAGCGCTTCAAGCCGGATTCGATTTTTGCCTCCGGCACCAACATGGACGTCGTCGAGCTGTGGTTTCCACGGCTGTCCGACGAGGACCAGATGCTTGCCGTCGCCCGCTTCAACGCCATCACCTCGGCGCAAGGATCGGCAATGGCGGTGGCGCTGCCGGGCGTGGTCGAGACGCTTGGCCTGCTTCACAGAAAATCCTACCGGCTTGGTGTCGCCACCAACGACTCGACCAGCGGCGCGGAAAAGACCCTGGTCACGCTGGGCGTCGCGCAGCTTTTCGACGCCGCCTATGGTTACGACGCGGTGGCCAATCCAAAACCGGCGCCGGATACGATCCTTGCCTTCTCTGATCTGACGGGGCTCAGGCCCTCGGCAATCGCCATGGTCGGCGACAACCGTCACGATCTTGAAATGGCGCGGGCGGGCGGCTGCGGTCTGGCGGTCGGCGTGCTGTCCGGCACCGGCACACGTGAATCGCTGTCCCAGATAGCCGACGTCATTCTGGATTCGGTGGCCGACCTGCCTGATTTTCTTTCGGCGCGGGTCAGCGAGACAGTCTAGACTCGCAGCTAGCTAGTCCGAACGAGAACACGCCGCTCGGTTTCATCGCCGCATTCCTGCCTTCGCCGACATCCGGCACCTCGTATTCGGCCAGCAGGCGAAGCCGCGAGCGGGGCAGATAGGCGCGGCCCGGATCGCCGATCAGCACGGCGATGCCGGCTGCAAGGCAGCGGTCGAGGAAGGGGACGACCCGGCCGGCGAGATCATGGGCGTAGAACAGGTCGCCGACCACCACGACATCCACCGGTGGCGGCGGACCGCTGGTGATGTCTTCGCCAATGATCATGATAGCGACGCCGTTCGCAGTCGCGTTGAGGCCGAGCGCAACCACACCGTTGCGATCGATCTCGGCCGCGACGACCGCGCTTGCCCCGGCTTTTGCCGCTGCAATGCCGACGAGACCCGAACCGGCGCCGAGGTCGAGCACGCGACGGCCGGCCACGGTCTCCGGCCGGTCGAATATGTAGCGGGCGAGCACCGCGCCGCCGGCCCAGACATAGGCCCAGTACGGTGGCTCCGGTTCAGGTCCGTCTTCTTCGGTCGCATGTTGGTTCCATTCGAGAAGCCGCCTGAGCCCGCTTCCCGGATGGGCGGTGTAAAGCCGAATTTCGGGAAGCGTGGGCACGGGGGCGATCCGCATGTTCGCCCGGATGAACTGTGCCGGGTCCGGGCGCGAACCTATGCTCACGGCGTTGGCGCCGGCGATGCAATCGCTCAAGCTGCGCCTAGCCCCGCAACGCCCGGCGCAGGATCTTGCCGACCGGTGTCTTCGGCAGCTCGGTGCGGAACTCAATATACCTGGGACGCTTGTAGCCGGTCAGGTTCTCACGGCAATAAGCCGTCAGCATGTCGGCGGTCAGTGCCGGGTCCTTCTTGACGACGAACAGCTTCGGCACTTCACCCGAATGCTCGTCCGGCACGCCGATCGCGGCAACTTCGAGTACGCCTGGATGCTGCGCCACCACTTCCTCGAGTTCGTTCGGATAGACGTTGAAGCCGGAAACCAGGATCATGTCCTTCTTGCGGTCGACGATCTTGGTGTAGCCAAGCTCGTCCATGAAGCCCATGTCGCCCGATTTGAAGAAGCCGTCCTCGGTCATCACCTTGGCGGTCTCGTCCGGCCGGTTCCAGTAGCCGGCCATCACCTGCGGTCCGCGGATGCAGATTTCGCCGACTTCGCCGAGCGGCAAATTGTTGCCGTCGTCGTCGCGGATCGCGATCTCGGTCGAGGGCAGCGGCAGGCCGATCGTGCCGGTGTAAACGCCGTCGCTGAATTTGTTGATCGTTGCTCCCGGCGAGGTCTCGGTGAGCCCGTAGGCCTCGCTGATCGGGCAGCCGGTCAGCACCTTCCAGCGTTCGGCGATGGCCCTCTGCACCGGCATGCCGCCACCCAGCGTCAGGATCAGCGGCTTGAAATCGAGCTTGCGAAAATCCTCATTATTGAGCAGCGCATTGAACAGCGTGTTGAGGCCCGGAAAGATGTGGATCGGGTATTTCTGCAGCTCCTTGACGAAGCCGGGAATGTCGCGCGGATTGGGGATGAGGACATTCTGCGCGCCTTGCTGCATGCCTACCAGCACGTTCGCCGTCAGCGCAAAAATGTGATAGAGCGGCAGCGCGCAGAGGAAGTTCAGATGCGCCGGCTTCGGCTTGACGGTAAAAGCGTCTTCGGCCCACAGCGCGTTCTGCGCGACGTTCGCCAAAATGTTGCTGTGCAAAAGCATCGCGCCCTTGGAGATGCCGGTCGTGCCGCCCGTGTATTGCAGGAAGGCGATGTCGTCGGCCGTGACCCTTGCGGGCCTGAAGGCCTTGCCTGTGCCCGCCTTCAGCGCGGCGTTGAACTTGACATGGCCGGGCAGCGACCATGCCGGCACCATCTTCTTGACGCGGCGTACAACGAAGTTGACGATCGTTCCCTTGAGCCCGCCGAGCATGTCGCCCATCGAGACGACCACGACATGCTTGACCGCGGTCCTGGCGATCACCGCTTGCAGGGTGCAGGCAAAATTTTCGAGGATGACAATGGCTTGAGCGCCGGAATCCTTGAGCTGGTGCTCCAGCTCGCGCGGCGTGTAGAGCGGATTGATGTTTACCACGACATAGCCGGCGCGAAGCACTGCCATCATCGCCACCGGATATTGCAGCACATTCGGCATCATCAGCGCGACGCGCGCGCCCTTCTGCAGCCCCGTTGATTGCAGATAGGCGCCGAAGGCGGCCGACTGTCGCTCGAGGTCGGCATAGGTGATCGATTTGCCCATGCAGACGAAAGCCGGCCGGCTTGCAAACTGCTTGCACACGGTGACGAGAAAGTCGCCGATCGAGCTGGAGGGCAGGGCGCCGATCTCGGCCGGCACGATCTTTGGATAACTCTTGAGCCACGGTTTTTCCGGCAGGCCGGCGGCCAGCGACGTGATCGCCTTTGGTAATCTCTTGGCCGGACCTGCCGGCAGTCGTGGCGCTGTCGGCACTGCCTTCGCCGCCGGCTTGGCGGCAGACTTTGCAGCAGGCGCCGTCTTGCCGGGTGCCGGTTTAGCAGCCGCTCCAGCCGTGGTCTTCGCCGCCGGCTTCGCGCTTGCCTTCGCGGTGGCCGTCGGCTTGGCGGCGGCCGCTTTTGACTTGACTGCTTTCGATGTTGCCTCGGCCTTTGCTTTCGCCGCGTTGGTTGTCTTTGCCGGTTTTGCCACCTGTCGCTCCCTCAATCGTTCTTATTGTTTCGGCATGCTTGCGCGCCACCACCGCCCTGATCACAACGATATCCCACACTTGCCGCAATGTCCGGAACGTGGGAAAATCCGGCACGCTGCCCACCTATCTATGTATTGCCACAAGCGACGGCCGTGCAAGCCTCGCCACCTGGAGTGCGGTAAGACTTGCCGTCAAACCTCTCGGCCGCGACCGGTTTTCGGATGCGCATCTCTTGAACCGAACGGCTCGATTCCCACAATTGGCGGCATCGCCGATCAACAAAAAATTGAAGTCGCTAATAATGTCGTGATCTGCGGATTCGGCTCGTTTTTTCCACAATTTGCCGCGTGCCGGAATTTTTTTCTGCTTCCCGTGGGTTAGGCAAACAAGCAGTTCCAAAGCTAGAAAAACGGTGCTTATATGCGGCCTTCGCGAGCCTGATAGAGGGGCTTGGAAGAACATCAGGGAGTGCTCAATGAAAAAGAAACTGACTTTTGCAGCCGCGTTGCTGGCTGCAAGCGTCCTCGGCGGCATGGCCAATGCAAAACAACTGGTCTATTGCTCGGAGGCTTCGCCGGCCGGCTTCGACCCGTCGCCATGGAGCGGCGGCAACGACTTCGACGCCTCGTCGCGCACCATCTATTCGCGCCTGGTCGAGTTCGAGCATGGCAAGACCACCATCTCGCCCGGCCTGGCCGAGAGCTGGACGGTTTCCGACGACGGTCTCGAATACACCTTCAAGCTTCGCCCAGGTGTGAAATTCCAGACGACCGATTATTTCACGCCGACGCGCGACCTCAACGCCGACGACGTGATCTTTTCCTTCGAACGCCAGTGGAAGAAAGAAAGCCCGTGGTACAGCTATCTGGAAGGCACCGGCTGGGAATATTTCACCGGCATGGGCTTCCCCGATCTCCTGAAGGAAATCGTCAAGGTCGACGACCTGACGGTGAAATTCGTGCTGAACAAGCCTGAAGTCGCGTTCCTGCCGGACCTCGGCATGGATTTCGCCTCGATCGTCTCCAAGGAATATGCCGACCAACTCGACAAGGCCGGCACCAGGCAGCAGTTCACCCAGAAGCCGGTCGGCACTGGTCCGTTCCAGTTCGTCGACTATCAGGTCGATGCGGTCGTGCGCTATGCAGCATGGGACGGCTACTATGGCGGGCGACAGAAGATCGACGATCTGATCTTCGCCATCACGCCCGATCCGGCCGTACGCGCGCAGAAGCTGAAGGCGGGCGAGTGCGATATCATGTCATACCCGGCGCCGGCCGACATTGCCGGACTGCAGGCTGACGCGAACCTCAAGGTCGACGAGCAGGAAGGCCTGAACATCGGCTACATGGCTTACAACACGACGCAGCCGCCCTTCGACAAGGTCGAGGTCCGCAAGGCCCTCAACATGGCGGTAAACAAGAAGGCGATCATCGACGCGGTCTATCAGGGCGCCGGCGCGCCGGCCATCAACCCGATCCCGCCGACCATGTGGTCCTATAACAAGGACATCAAGGACGATCCCTATGATCCGGAGGCGGCCAAGAAGATGCTGGCCGATGCAGGCGTCAAGGATCTGTCGATGAAGATCTGGGCTATGCCGGTCAGCCGTCCCTACAACCCCAACGCCCAGCGCGTCGCCGAGTTGATCCAGGCCGACTATGCCGCCGTCGGCGTCAAGGCGGAGATCGTCAGTTACGAATGGACCGAGTATCGCCAGCGCGGCAAGGCTAAGGATCGCGACGGCGCCTTCCAACTGGGCTGGACCGGTGACAATGGCGATCCGGACAACTTCTTTTTCCTGCTCGGTTGCGATGCCATCGGCCAGTCCAATTATGCGATCTGGTGCAACCAGGAATTCGAAGCCCTGCTGAAAAAAGGCAAGGCGACGACGGACGTCGCCGAGCGCACCAAGATCTACGAGGAAGCTCAGGTGGTGTTCAAGCGTGAGGCTCCGTGGCTGACCATCGCCCACTCCAAGGTCTTCATGCCGATGAACAAGAAGGTGTCGGGCTTCGTTATGGACCCGCTCGGCATTCATCGGTTTGACGGCGTCGACGTCACCGAATAAGTCCTGAGAAATTGAACGGCGGCGCTGGACTTCCCGCGCCGCCGTTCTATGAAGCAAGATGCTCCGTTATCTCCTCCACAAGCTCGCTTTGATCATCCCGACCGTGTTCGGCATATCGCTGGCGGCGTTTGCTTTCGTCCGGCTTCTGCCCGGCGATCCTATCCTGGCCCTGGCGGGCGAGCGCGGCGTCAGCCCCGAGCGCTACGCCCAGCTCATCGAGCAGTTTGGCTACAACCGGCCCTATGTCATCCAATACCTGGAATATATCGGCAGGGTCCTGACCGGCGATTTCGGCATATCTATTGCCACCAAGCGGCCAGTGCTCGGCGAATTCCAGGCGCTGTTTCCAGCCACGCTGGAACTGGCGACAGTGGCGTTGATCATCGCCGTCCTGCTCGGCATTCCTGCCGGTATCTTCGCCGCGGTCAAGCGCGGCTCGTGGTTCGACCAGGCTACGATGGGTGTCGCGCTGACCGGCTATTCGATGCCGATCTTCTGGTGGGGGTTGCTGCTCATTATCTTCTTCTCCGGCTATCTCGGCTGGACGCCGGTTTCCGGCCGCATCGGCCTGCAGTATTTCTTCAGGCCGACGACCGGGTTCATGCTCATCGACAGCCTGATCTCCGGCAGGAGCGGCGCTTTCAAATCTGCCGTCAGCCATTTGATCCTGCCGTCGATCGTGCTGGCGACGATCCCGCTTGCCGTCATAGCGCGCCAGACGCGCTCGGCTATGCTCGAGGTGCTGGGCGAGGACTATGTCCGCACCGCGCGCGCCAAGGGCCTGGCGCCTCGCCGCGTCATCGGTCTGCACGCTTTTCGCAACGCGCTGATCCCGGTAGTCACCACCATTGGACTGCAGGTCGGCACCTTGATGGCGGGCGCCATTCTGACCGAGACCATTTTTTCCTGGCCGGGCATCGGCAAATGGATGATCGATGCCATCGGCAAGCGCGACTATGTCGTCGTCCAGAGCGGATTGCTGATCATCGCGCTGATCGTCATGGCGGTGAACCTGATCGTCGACGTGCTCTACGCCGTCATCAATCCGCGCATCCGGGTGCAGTGAGATGACCGACGAATCCGCCGCCGAAGCTACCGCCGCCTCCATCCCGACAGGCGGCAGGCAACGGGCTTTCGCCGAGTTCTGGCACTACTTCTCGATGAACACCGGCGCGGTCATCGGCCTTGTCGTGTTTTCGGCGCTGGTGCTGGTGGCGATCTTTGCGCCGTTCGTCGCCCCACATTCGCCCGACGAGCAGTTTCGCGATGCGCTGCTGGCACCCCCTGCCTGGCAGGAAGGCGGCAAATCGATGTTCCTGCTCGGCACCGACGCGGTCGGCCGCGACATGCTTTCACGGTTGATCTTCGGGGCGCGTTTCTCGCTGTTCATCGGTCTGGTGGTCGTTGTCTTCTCGCTCACCAGCGGCATCGTGCTTGGCGTGCTCGCCGGCTATTTCCGCGGCTGGGTCGACACTCTGATCATGCGCATCATGGATATCATCCTGGCCTTCCCGTCGCTGCTTCTGGCGCTGGTGCTGGTGGCGATCCTCGGCCCGGGCCTGTTCAATGCCATGCTGGCGATCGCGCTGGTGCTGCAGCCGCATTTCGCGCGCCTCACCCGCGCCGCCGTGATGGCCGAAAAGAACCGCGAATATGTCATCTCCGCCAAGGTGGCTGGTGCCGGTCATCTTCGCTTGATGGTGAGGACGATCCTGCCGAACTGCCTGGCACCGCTGATCGTGCAGGCGACATTGTCCTTCTCCAACGCTATTCTCGAAGCTGCGGCGCTCGGCTTCCTCGGTGTCGGTGCGCAGCCGCCGACGCCGGAATGGGGCACGATGCTCGCCTCGGCGCGCGAGTTCATCCTGCGCGCGCCTTGGGTGGTGACCTTCCCCGGACTTGCCATCCTGATCACTGTGCTTGCCATCAATCTGATCGGCGACGGCTTGCGCGATGCCTTCGATCCCAAGCTGAAGAGGTCATAATCCAATGCCTCTTCTCGAGATCAAGAACCTGACCGTTTCCTTCGACACCGCCGCTGGACCATTCATGGCGGTACAAGGCATCGACCTGTCGGTCGAACCGCGCGAGGTGCTGGCGATCGTCGGCGAATCCGGTTCGGGCAAGTCGGTGGCGATGCTGGCGGTGATGGGGCTTTTGCCCAACACCGCGACGGTGAGGGCCGACCGCATGGCCTTCGACGGCATCGACCTGCTCAAGCTCGGCCCATCCGAGCGGCGCAAGATCGTCGGCAAGGACATTTCGATGATCTTCCAGGAGCCGGTCGCCAGCCTCAACCCGTGCTTCACCGTCGGCTTCCAGATCGAGGAGGTGCTGCGCTTCCATATGGGCATGGACCGCGCCCAGCGCCGGGCGCGTGCCATCGAATTGATGAAGTTGGTCGGCATCGCCGACCCCGAGGATCGGCTGGGCTCCTTCCCGCACCAGATGTCGGGTGGTCAGTGTCAGCGCGTCATGATCGCCATCGCCATCGCCTGCAATCCCAAGCTTTTGATCGCCGACGAGCCAACCACGGCGCTCGACGTCACCATCCAGAAGCAGATCCTCGATCTGCTGGTCGGCCTGCAGGCCAAATATGGCATGGGCCTGATCATGATCACCCACAATATGGGGGTGGTTGCCGAGACCGCCGACCGTGTCATCGTCCAGTACAAGGGCCGCAAGATGGAAGAGGCCGACGTGCTGTCGCTGTTCGAGTCCCCCAAGAGCAACTACACGCGCGCGCTCCTGTCGGCGCTGCCGGAAAATGCCGTCGGCGACCGGTTGCCTACTGTTTCCGACATGCTGTTCGAGCCGGCCCCATCTGTAGTCGCAGCCCGGTCCGCAGGAGGAACCGCCTCATGAGCGTGACGGTAGTCGAAGGCAAGAACATCGTGCGCGACTATCATGTCGGTGGCGGGCTTTTCCGCCCCTCCCGTACGGTTCATGCGGTCAAGGGTGTTTCGTTCAGCGTCGACAAGGGCAAGACGCTGGCCATCGTCGGCGAGAGCGGCTGCGGCAAGTCAACACTCGCCCGCATCATCACCCTGATCGACCCGGCGACCTCCGGCGAGCTTTTCATCGACGGCAAGAAGGTAGACATCGGCAGGAATGGCCTGTCGAAGGAAATGCGCCGCAAGGTCCAGATCGTCTTCCAGAACCCTTATGGTTCGCTCAATCCACGCCAGAAGATCGGCGACGTGCTTGGCGAGCCGCTGCTCATCAACACCGACAGCACGGCCGACGAGCGGCGCGATCTTGCCATGAAGATGCTAAAGAAGGTCGGTCTCGGCCCCGAGCACTTTAATCGCTACCCGCATATGTTTTCGGGCGGCCAGCGCCAGCGGATCGCCATCGCCCGCGCGCTGATGCTCAACCCCAGCCTTCTGGTGCTGGACGAGCCGGTCTCGGCACTTGATCTTTCGGTGCAGGCGCAGGTGCTGAACCTGCTCGCCGACCTGCAGGACGAGTTTCAGCTAACCTATGTTTTCATCAGTCACGACCTGTCGGTGGTGCGCTACATCGCCGACGACGTGATGGTAATGTACTTCGGCGAAGCGGTCGAATACGGCTCGCGCGACGAGGTCTTCGCCGACCCCAAGCACAGCTACACCAGGACGCTGTTCGCGGCGACGCCGCGTGCCGACGTTGCCAGCATCAAGGCACGGTTGGCGAAGAAGAGGGCCGCCTGATCCGGCGAGGTTTGCCGGCCGGCTACCGCTTCTCGATCCCCGGAATGCCGGAGATATGCTCGGCGAGAAAGTCGACCAGCAGCCGCACCCGGGCAATGCCCGCACGCTCCGGAACGATCAGCATGCTCAGCGGGACGGGAGGCGGAAAATAGCCCGGCAGGACCACTTCCAGCCGGTCGGCCGCCAGAAGATCGTCGACAAGCCAGTGGTGGGCGGGTGCGATGCCGCGTCCGGCGACAAGGGCTTCGCGCGCAGCAAGCCCATGGTCGACCAGAAATCTGCCGCCAAAGGGCACCGCAAAGGTCTCGCCGCCCGGCCCCTGCAAGGTGAGCGTGTCGCTTCCCGCGATGTTCGACATCCGGATGCCTTCATGGCCAGGCAGATCCTGCGGGACAGCCGGTCTGCCCCGCGCCGCCAGATAGGCCGGCGCCGCCACCAGCAGACGCCGGGATTGCCCGAGCGCCCGCAGTTTCATTGAGCTGTCGGTGAGCGGACCCAGGCGAAGCGCAATGTCGACGCCCTCCCGCACAAGATCGATGCGCTCGTCGGTGAGGCTAAGATCGATGCCGATATCGGGATAGCGGTCCTGAAAGGCGAAGATCAGCCGGCTGACGTGCAAGACCCCGAGCGCCGCCGTGCAGGATATCCGGATCGTGCCGGCCGACGCGCCGCGCGTGCCCCGCGCCTCATCGCCGGCCTGCTCAACGAGGCGCAGGACCTGGACGCTGTCGGTATAGTAACGGCTGCCTTCATCAGTCATCATCACACGCCGGGTGGTCCTGCTGAGCAAGGGCACTCCGACGGCCTCCTCGAGTTCTCGCAAATGCCGTGTGACCGTCGACTGCCCAACTCCGAGCTCGCGCGCCACCGCCGAGAGGCTGCCGCGCTCGGCGACGCGAACGAAGGTGCGCATGCGCTCGAGAGTGACGTCCGATCTATCCATTATTCGGCATTATCTTATACATTTCCTACATATAGCGGATCATTCCGCGGCTGGCTACCTTTGGTGTCTATCGTCCTTCTTCGGAGTAGACCCATGAAAGTCCTGCTTGTTTTTGCTCATCCTGAACCGCGTTCGCTCAACGGCGCGCTGCGCGACGTCGCCATCAGGGAACTCGAGGCCCAAGGCCACGAGGTGCGGGTGTCGGACCTCTATGCCGACGGCTGGAAAGCCGAGGTGGACCGTGCCGACTTTCCGTCGTGGCCGCCCGAAGCACGCTTCCTGCCGGCCGGCGCCTCCAAAAAGGCTTTTGCGACCAACACTCTGACCGATGACGTCAAAGCCGAGATCGACAAGCTGCTATGGGCCGACACCCTGATCCTCCAGTTCCCGCTGTGGTGGTACGCCATGCCGGCGATCCTCAAGGGCTGGGTCGATCGCGTGTACGCCTACGGCTTCGCCTATGGCGTTGGCGAGCACAGCGACAAGCGGTGGGGTGACCGCTTTGGTGAGGGAACGCTCGCCGGCAAGCGCGCAATGCTGATCGTGACCGCAGGCGGCTGGGAAGAGCATTACTCCGCCCGCGGCGTCAACGGCCCGATCGACGACCTGCTGTTCCCGATCAATCACGGGATTCTATACTATCCGGGCTACGACGTGCTTCCGCCGTTCGTGGTTTACAGGGTGGACCGTTTCGGGGAGGCGGATTTCGAGCCTGTCGCGGAGCGACTGCGCGAAAGGATGCGAACGCTCGAGACAATCCGGCCCATTCGTTATCGGCAGCAGAATGGCGGCGATTACTTGATCCCAAGCATGCAATTGCGCCCCGGCTTGGAGAACCCGGGTGCGACCGCCTTTGCGCTTCACGAGGATCGCGCCGGCGCCGCCGCCCACTCCGATCAGGACAGCCGGGCGATGATGGTGCGCAGCGCCTCGCCGAAGCGCCGGACTTCCTCGATCGTATTGTAATGCACCAGCGAGGCGCGCACGGCGCCGCTGTCCATGCCGAGGTTGAGCCGCTTCATCAGACGCGGCGCATACATGTGGCCGTCGCGAATGCCGATCTGCATCTCGGCCATTTCCTCGACGATCCTCTGCGGCGATAGCGTGCCGACATTGAAGCAGAAGGTCGGCACGCGCTCGCTGAGGCGTGCCTCTTCGGCCACGCCGTAGATCGTCGCGCCGCAATCCTTGAGCACCGCCAGCATTTCGCGCGCCAGCACCTGTTCGTAGTCGCGGATTGCATTCATGCCGGCGACGATGTTGTCGCGGCGCGACCGGTTATTCTCGGACAAGAAATTGCGGCCGATCGATTCGAGGTAGCGCACCGCGGCATCCATGCCGGAGACGTTCTCGTAGATGAACGTGCCGGCTTCGATTTTGTGGGGCGGCTCGTCGGGGATGAAATCCTCGCGGAAGGTCGGCAAGCGCTTCAGTGTTTCGAAGCGGCCCCACAGGAAGCCCATATGCGGCGAGAAATTCTTGTAGCCGGAGCAGACCAGATAATCGCAATCCCAGGCCTGCACATCAATCAGCCCGTGCGGCCCGTAATGCACGCAGTCGAGGAACACTTCGGCGCCTGCCGCATGCGCAATCGCAGCCACGGAAGCAACGTCGACAATCGAGCCGATCGAATGCGCCGTGACCGTGCAGGCGACGAGCCGGGTGCGCTCTGAGACCAGCGGGCGCAAATCGTCGACATGCAGATTGCCGTCGTCGCGCATCCGCCACCATTTGAACTTGGCGCCGGCGGGCGCCAGCGCCAGCCACGTCGCGATATTGGCGTCGTGATCCATGTCGGTGATGACGATCTCGTCACGCTCCCCGTTTGGGCGCTCGGAAAGCATCTGGCCGATGCCGAGGCTGACCAGGCGGATGAACGAAGTGGCGTTCATGCCGAAACAGATCTCCGCCGGGTTGGTGGCGTTGATCAGCAAGGCCACGCTTTCGCGAGCGCCGGCGACGGCTTGGTCGACGGTGACGCTGCGGCCATAGCGGCCGCCGCGCTGCACATTATGCGCGACCAAATGGTTGGTGACCGCATCGAGCACGCTTTGCGGGATCTGCGCGCCGGCTGCATTGTCCATGAAGACGAAGTCCCCGGCTTGCTGCAAGGCGGGAAACATGGCGCGGATCGTCTCGACTGGGAAAGCTGCGGCATCGCCGGTTTTCGAAATCTGATGCTGGTTCAAGGTCGTCTCCTGCGAAGTGCGCTGACAGATTAGCGGGTCTTTTCGGTTTGAAAGCGGCGTTCAAGGAGGCTGACGAAACGGACCATCGGCCAGAGAAAGATGAGATAGACCAGCGCCGCGCCGATCAGCGGTGAAGGATTGGCATAGAGCGATTGCGCGTTGGTCGCTTCTTTCAGCAGTTCGGGCAGCGCCACGGTGGAAGCGAGCGAAGTATCCTTGAACATCGAAACGCAATTGCTGGTCATTGGCGGAATGACGACGCGGATCGCCTGCGGCAGCACTACCTTGCGCAAGGTCAGCAAGAACGGCAGGCCGAGCGCCTGCGCCGCCTCGAACTGGCCGCGCGGAATGCTCTCTATACCGGAGCGGAACACCTCGGCCGAATAGGCCGCCATGATGATGGCGAAGGCCATCACCGCGGACGTCCACGATGACAGGCGAATGCCGAGGAACGGCAGCGCATAGTAGATCAGGATCAGCACGACCAGCACCGGCATCGCCCGGAAAATGTCAATGTAGCCGACAGCCAGCAGCCGAAGCGGCTTTGGCGCATAGAGCCGCACCAGGCTGATCGCGAGGCCGACGGGAATACCGATGCCGATGCTCATGATTCCGAGCAGCAGGGTGTTCAGGAAGCCGCGCAACAGCGCCGGCAGGCTGGAGACCATGACGTCGGCGTTGAAGAAGGTGTCCAGCAGCGACATCGCAGCATTTCCGAAACGTTTGGCGTCCCGCGACGCTCGAGCCCGAGCCCGAAATCCGAAATCGTGCCGGCATCGAAAGCCGGCACGACATTTAAGCGTGAACTGCCGCTCAGGCCTTCGGCAAAGGAGTTTCCTTGACGGTCGAGGAATCGGCAGGTGCGTCGCTGCCGAACCACTTCTTGTGGATCGCGGCCAGCGTGCCGTCCTTCTTCATCGCGGTCAGCGCGTCGTTCAGCTTGCCGAGCAGCGGGTGGTCCTTGGTCATCATCAGACCGTACTGCTCGCCGGTCTTGATGCGCTCTTTTACGGCGAGATCCTTCATCCTGGTGAAAGAATATTCCAGGCCCGGAATATCGCTGACCGCCGCATCGACGCGGCCGGAGCTGAGATCGAGCAGCAAGTTCTGCTGCGTGTCGTAGCCCTTGACGTCACTGAACCCGTCCGCTTCCTGGTGGGCCTTGACCCAGGCTTCGCCGGTCGAGCCGGACAGCACGCCGACGATCTTGCCCTTGAGGTCGGCCTCGGCCTTGATCGGGCTGTCGGCCTTCGCGGCGATGCCCATGTCGGAATCATAGTAGGGCTGCGTGAACGACTGAGACTTCAGCCGCTCCGGCGTGATGGTGATCGACGAGATGGCGACGTCGATGCGCTTCGAGGTGGTGGCGGCGAACAGCGCCTGGAAACCGAGATCGGCGATATCAGTGGTCATGCCGATACGCTTTGCCGCCTCATTGATGATGTCGACTTCGAAACCCTCGAACGTGCCGCTCTCGTTCTTGTATTCAAAAGGCGGATTGGTCGGATAGGCGCCGACATTCAGCGTGCCTTCGGCGTAGGCCGGGCCGCCGGCGATGCCGATGGCAGCAGCAAGAAGCAGCAGGTTGCGACGGGTGAAGTTCATTTTCGTTCCCTCTGGTTGTGATCGGACGGGTTTGGCCCCGCACGGTTTTGATGCGTCAAGTGACGGGACTGCCGGAAAGCCCTCCCGGCACGGCAGTCGCAAGACATCGAATGCTATCCAAAGTACCGCGCTTTTCAAGGCGAAAGTTTTAAGCTTAAAAAATTGCCGCGTGTTGCCGTCACTCCGGAATAACCGCTGTGGCCTGGATCTCAACCTTGGCGCGATCCTCGACCAGCGCCATCACCTGCATGGCGGCCATCGCCGGAAAATGCCGGCCGATCACCTCGCGATAGACCTCGCCGATCCCCTTGAGATTGGCCAAATATTCCGCCTTGTCGGTAAAGTACCAGGTCATCGAGGTGATATGTTGCGGCTTGGCGTCGGCCTCGGCGAGCACAGCAACAATATTGGCCAGCGTCTGCCGCACCTGGCCGACAAGATCATCGGTCTCGAAGCGGCCCTGTCCGTTCCAGCCGACCTGCCCGCCGACGAAGACAAGCTGCCCACGCGCGGCGACGCCATTGGCGTAGCCGACGGGTTTCGCCCAGCCTTCCGGCTGCAGGATGGTGTGCATGTCAAAACCTCCCAATGCTCAAATCCGGTCGCTCAAAACTCGAAGACAATAATTTCACGCAAACTCCCGTCTCAGGCCGCTCCCATCACTTGCCGTGCAATCACCACCTTCTGCACATCGGACGCTCCCTCGTAGATGCGCAGCGCCCGGATCTCGCGATACAGGCTTTCGACGATATGGCCCTTGCGGACGCCGTCGCCGCCATGCAGCTGCACAGCCCTGTCGATCACCTCCTGCGCTTTGTCGGTAGCGAACAGCTTGGCCATGGCGGCTTCGCGGGTAACCCGAGCCGCGCCCATGTCCTTGGTCCAGGCGGCACGATAGACCAGCAACGCGGCGGCATCGACATCCAGCGCCATGTCGGCGATGTGGCCCTGCACCATCTGCAGCTCGGCCATCGGCGCACCGAACAGCCTGCGCTCGGCCACTCTTGTGATGCTTTCGTCCAGCGCGCGCCGGGCAAAGCCGAGCGCCGCTGCGCCGACGGTCGAACGGAACACGTCGAGCACGGACATGGCGATGCGAAAACCGTCACCGGGTTTGCCGATCAGCGCCGAGGCTGGAATGCGTGCATTGTCGAAGGACAGCCGGGCGAGCGGGTGCGGCGCGATCACCTCCAGCCGCTCGGCAACGATCAGCCCCTCGGTTTCGGAAGGCACGACAAAGGCGGAAAGCCCCTTGGCGCCCGGCGCTTCGCCGGTGCGGGCAAAGACAGCATAAAAGTCAGCGATACCGCCGTTGGAGATCCAGGTCTTTTCGCCGGACAAGAGATAGCTGTCGCGGTCACGCAAGGCCGTCATTTCCATATTGGCGACGTCCGAGCCCGAGCGCGGCTCCGACAGCGCGAAAGCCGAAATCGCCTTGCCGGCCCGTGTCTTAGCCAGCCAGTGCTGCTGGTCGGGCGTGCCGAACAGGCTGAGTGCGCCGGTGCCGAGCCCTTGCATGGCGAAGGCGAAATCGGCCAGCCCGTCATGCCGGGCCAGCGTTTCGCGCGTGAGGCACAGGGTGCGCACGTCGAGCGGTCCCGGATTGTCCACATCGAACGCCGTTGGCTTCAGCCAGCCGTCTTTGCCAAGCCTCGCCACCAGCTCGCGGCAGGCCGCGTCGACATCGTGGTGGTCGACCGGCAGGTTCTTCGCGCACCAGGCGTCAAGTTGCTCCGCAAGTTCGCGATGGCGGTCCTCGAAGAAGGGCCAGTTGAGGAAAGAGGGATCAGGCATTTCTGCCTCCGCTGTTCTCCGGACCTTGCGTTCTACGGCGCCCCCCTCTGTCCTGCCGGACATCTCCCCCTCTAGGGGGGAGATTGGCGGCTTCGCTGCCACGGCTCTCCCTGCGATGTTGGAGATTGGCGAAAGCGGGCCTGATATCCAATCTCCCCCCTTGAGGGGGAGATGGCCGGCAGGCCAGAGGAGGGTGCTGTCCCGCCAGCGTGGAAGCGATCATCTCAATTTCCCTCGAACACCGGCTTCTCCTTGGCCACGAAAGCCGTGTACGCCCGCTCGAAATCGCGGGTCTGCATGCAGATCGCCTGCGCCTGCGCTTCCGCTTCGATCGCCTGGTCGAGACCCATCGACCATTCCTGGTTCAGCTGCGTCTTGGTCATGCCATGGGCGAAGGTCGGGCCGGAAACGATGCGCGCGGCCATGTCGAGCGCGTCGGCCTCAAGCGTTGCGGTATCGACCAGCCGGTTGTAGAAGCCCCAGCGCTCGCCTTCCTCGGCACTCATCGTGCGGCCGGTATAGAGCAGCTCGGCGGCGCGGCCCTGGCCAATGATGCGCGGCAGGATCGCGCAGGCCCCCATGTCGCAGCCGGCAAGGCCGACGCGCGCAAAAAGGAATGCTGTCTTGGCTTGAGGCGTGGCGATGCGGATATCGGAGGCCATGGCGATAATCGCGCCGGCGCCGACCGCCACGCCATCGACCGCCGCAATAATCGGCTTGCCGCAATTCAGCATCGCCTTGACGAAATCGCCCGTCATGCGGGTGAAGGCGAGCAGCGCCTTCATGTCCATCTTGACCAGTGGGCCGATGATTTCGTGGACATCGCCGCCCGAGCAGAAATTGCTGCCATTGGGAAGGAACACCACCGCGTCGACATCGTCGGCATAGACGAGATCGCGAAATATGTCGCGCAATTCGGCATAGCTGTCGAAGGTCAGCGGGTTCTTGCGCTCCGGTCGATCGAGCCGGATCTTTGCGATCTTGCCTTCGACCTGCCAGAGGAAATCCTTCGGCTTGCGGCCGGCCAGCTTCGTCATTCCCGTCCCTCCCAATTGCTGCGGAAGGAGGTCAGCATGCCGGTCAGCCGGCGCGCCTCATCCTCGCTCACATTGCCCAGCAACTCGCCGACCCATTTCTCATGCGCGGCGGCGATCACGGCGAAAATCTTCGATCCCTCTTCCGTCAGCCGCACCATCGAGGTGCGGCGGTCGCCATTGCGTCGGGCCCGCATCACCAACCCTTCCGAGACCAGCCGGTCGATGATGCCGGTGACATTGCCGTTGGACACCAGCAGGAAGCGCGAAAGATCGCTCATCAGCATGCCCTCCGGCGCGCGGTAGAGCGCGGCCATCACGTCGAAGCGTGGCAGCGTTGTGTTGAACTCTTGCCGCAGTCGTTCGCGCAGCTCGGCCTCGATGGTGCGCGAGGCGCGCAGCAGGCGTATCCACAGCCGCAGGCGGTCCTTGCCGGGTCCGGACGGGGCGGGCAGGGGACCGGCTACCATGTCTCACCTCCGGAGATCGAAATCGTCTGTCCGGTAATCGACCGGGCGGCGTCGCCACACAGATAAAGTACCGCGGCCGCAATTTCTTCCGGCTGGATGAAGCGGCCTTGCGGGTTGGTCGCGGCTAGGCTTGTCCGTGCCTGCTCGGACGAGCGGCCGGTCGTTTGGACGATGCGCTGGACGGTGCTCTCCAGCATCTCGGTTTCGACAAACCCTGGGCACACGGCATTCACTGTTATGCCGGACTTAGCGGTCTCGACGGCGAGTGCCCGCATCAGGCCGACGACGCCATGCTTGGCGGCAACGTACGCTGCGACATAGGGATAGCCTTTCAGTCCGGCGGTGGAAGCGACGAAGATGATACGGCCAGTCTTGCGCACTGCCATGCCGGCCAACGCCGGCTTCACCGTCAGGAACGCACCGGTCAAGTTGACGTCGAGCGTGCGCTGCCAGTCTGCCAGCGAGGTCCGCTGCGCCGGGGCACTGCCGGACATACCGGCATTGGCAACGACGATGTCGAACGCTCCGCGTGCCGCTTCCGCGGCCTCGTAGAGCGACGCCATCGACGTCTCGTCGGTGACGTCGGCGGCAATGGCGAAGATGGACTTGTTCTCCGCGGCGACCTCGGCAAGCGGCTCCACGCGCCGGCCGCAGATGGTCACGTCAACGCCCGCGCCGGCCAGCGCCAGCGCGATCGCGCGGCCGACGCCGGAGCCGCCGCCGGTGACCAGCGCATGACGCCGCGAAATCGTCACCGCGGCACTCATACTTTCAACCCCGCTGCCGCTTCGCGTTCGGCCACCCGGTAGAGCTGGTCGCGGCCGGGCAGATAGGGATCCGGCCATTTGACGCCGCGATCGCCAAGCGTGACAGCTGCGTGCAGCGTCCAATACGGATCGGCAAGATGCGGCCTAGCCAGCGCGACGAGATCGGCGCGGCCCGCCATCAGGATCGAGTTGACGTGGTCCGGCTCATAGATATTGCCGACCGCCATCGTCGCCATGCCGACCTCGTTGCGGATGCGATCGGAAAACGGCGTCTGGAACATGCGGCCATAGACCGGTCTTGCCACGGCCGACGTCTGGCCGGCCGATACGTCGCAGATGTCTACGCCGGCCTCATGCAGCAGCCGCGCGATCTCTACGGCATCGGCCGGCGTCACGCCTTCGATGCCCAGCCAGTCATTGGCGGAGATGCGCATCGAGATCGGCTTCTCGGCCGGCCACGCGGCGCGCACCGCATGAAAGATTTCCAAGGGGTAGCGCATGCGGTTTTCCAGCGAGCCGCCATAGGAGTCGGTGCGCCGGTTGGTCAAGGGCGTGATGAAGGAGGACAGGAGATAGCCGTGCGCGGCGTGGATTTCGAGCATGTCGAAGCCGCAGCGCGCCGCCATCTCGGCCGAAGCGACAAACTGGCCGCGCACCATATCCATGTCGGCGCGGTCCATCGCCTTCGGCACCTGGTTTTCCCGCGACCACGGCACGGAAGACGCTGCCATGACGGGCCAATTGCCTGAGGGCAGCGGCACGTCGGTTCCCTGCCAGCCGAGCCTGGTCGACCCCTTTGCACCGGAATGGCCGATCTGGGCGCAGATCTTGGCCTCGGTTTCGGCATGGACGAACTCGACCAGCCGCTTCCAGGCGACCTCATGCTCGGGCGCATAGAAACCGGGGCAGCCAGGCGTGATGCGGCCCTCCGCGCTGACGCACGTCATCTCGATGTAGAGGAGACCGGCGCCGCCCTTGGCCCGTTCGGCGTAATGGGCGAAATGCCAATCGGTCGGACAGCCGTCGACCGCCTTGTACTGCGCCATCGGCGAGACGACGACGCGGTTCTGCAGCGCCATGCCGCGCAGCCGGAACGGCGCGAACATCGGCGCGCGACGCAGATTGTTGCCCCCGGCGCCGGCCTGGCGCTGGAACCACTCCTCGGCGCCGGCCAGCCATTCGGCATCGCGCAGCCGCAAATTTTCGTGACTGATGCGTTGCGAACGCGTCAGCAGCGAATAGTTGAACTGCACCGGATCGAGGCCGAGATAGCGCTCGACCTCCTCGAACCATTCGAGCGAATTGCGCGCCGCCGACTGCAGCTTCAGCACTTCGGTGCGGCGGGCGTCCTCATATTTGCTAAAGGCGGCCTCGAGGTCTGGCTCGGACTCGACATAGTCGGCCAGCGCCACCGCGCTTTCCAGCGCCAGCTTGGTGCCGGAACCGATCGAGAAATGCGCGCTCGCCGCCGCGTCGCCCATCAGCGCCAGGTTCGTGTAGGACCAGCGTTCGCACAAGACGCGCGGGAAATTGATCCACGCCGAGCCGCGGATATGATTGGCGTTGGTCATCAGCGCGTGGCCGCCGAGATGACGGGCAAAGATGCGCTCGCAGACGGCAATCGATTCCTGCTGCGACATCGCGCCGAAGCCGAAGCGCTGCCAGGTCTGCTCGCTGCATTCGACGATGAAGGTCGCGGTATCGCTGTCGAACTGGTAGGCATGCGCCCACACCCAGCCATGCTCGGTCTTTTCGAAGATGAACGTGAAGGCGTCGTCGAATTTCTGGTGGGTGCCGAGCCAGACGAACTTGCATCTACGAATGTCGATATCGGGCTTGAACACGTCGACGAAGGCGCCCCGCGCTTTCGAGTTCAACCCGTCGGCGGCGACAACCAGCTCGTGCGTCTCCATATATGGCTTGGGATCGGCGATGTCGGTTTCGAAGACCAGCTTGACGCCGAGTTCGCGCGCCCGCCGCTGCAGCAACGTGAGCAGCCGCTTGCGGCCAATGCCGCAAAAGCCGTGACCGGTCGAGACCGTGCGCACGCCGTCATGGATGACGGCGATATCGTCCCAATAGGCGAAATGCTTGCGGATCCAGACGGCGCTGACCGGGTCGTTCTTGGTCAGGTTCTCCAGCGTTTCGGCCGACAGCACGACGCCCCAGCCAAACGTATCATCGGCACGGTTGCGCTCGAACACCGTGACCTCATGCGCGGCATCCCTGAGCTTCAGCGAGATTGCAAAGTAGAGCCCGGCTGGTCCGCCGCCGAGAACCGCAACTTTCATCGTGCGATCTCCTCTTCGCTTCTGTTTGTCGAGTTTACGCCTGAGACGGATTAATTCAAGCTTAAAGTTTCAGGATTGAAACAATCCGCCCCAGAAACCCAGCTTGCCGGCAGTCGGCTTGCGCAGGCCAGGGACGCCCCGGGCTATTTTTCCGGGTTCTTCGGGCTCCACAGCACCGTCTCCGCATCTTTTTCATAAGCCATACCATTGGGATAGCTGATCGCTTCCAACTGCAAGCCCCAGGGCGCCTGGAAGTAGAGGATGGTCTGGCCGGCGGCCGGGCCTTCGGTAACCGGCAGCGGTCCCATCCGCGTCTTGACGCCCTTGCCGTCAAGATAGGCTTTTGCGGCGGCGATGTCGTCGACATAGAAGGCGATATGGAAGCCGCCTATGTCGCTGTTGCGAGGCGTCAGGTCCTTCTGGTCCGGCGCGGTGTATTTGAACAGCTCGATGTTCGACCCGTGTCCGCAGCGGACCAGGGTGATCTCCTCAATCACCGCCTTGGGATCGACGCCCAGCAGATCCTGCATGAATGTGCCCTTGTCGTCGGCGAACGGGCCGAACGACATCGCCTTCTTGCAGCCAACCACCTCGGTGAAGAAATCGACCGCCTGCTCCATGTCGGGGACGGTGACGCCGGTGTGGTCGTGGCCACGCATGCCGGGAATGGAACTGGCGTAAGCCGTGCCGATGCCTCCCAGCACGGTGGCGGTGAGCACTGCGTAGCGGATTGCATTCTTCATGTCAGTCATCCTCCATCGCGGGACATTTTGCCGGGTGCACGCCTGAGGCCCGCTCTTTAGCGTGCGAATAGGATTGTGTTTCATGCCGGCGCCTTTGCGGCGGGAAGTAGCCAGGCATCATCGATCTCGGGCAGCGGAATGGCGGCGAGGAGATCGCGCGTGTAGCCCTGCTGCGGCTGCTCGAACAAAGCGTCGGTCGCGCTGGCTTCGACGATCGCGCCTTCGCGCATGACGATCACTTGCCGGCAGAGCCGCCGGATCACCGACAGGTCATGGCTGATGAAGGCAACGGTCAGGCCCATTTCGGCGGCGAGTTTTTCCAGCAGCGTCAGGATCTGTGCCTGCGTCGACACGTCGAGGCCTGAGACGATTTCGTCGGCCAGCACGAATTTCGGCGACAGCGCCAGCGCGCGGGCAATGCCGACGCGCTGGCGCTGGCCGCCCGACAATTCATGACGATAGCGGCTGGCGAAGCCTTGCGGCAGGCCGACGCGCTGCAACGCCTCCGCGACACGATCCCTGAGATTGTCGCCAAGCCCGTTCTGCTTGAGCGGTGCTGCGATGATGCTGAAGATGGTGCGGCGCGGGTTGAGCGACGACATCGGATCCTGGAAGATCATCTGCAGATTGCGGCGCAGCGGCCGGAGCTCGGCCTCAGGCAGGTGTGTGATGTCGCGGCCGTCGAAGATGACCTTGCCGGCGCTCGGCTCCAGAAGCCGCACTAAGGCGCGGCCAAGCGTCGATTTGCCGGAGCCGGATTCGCCGACGATGCCGGTCACCGATCCCTTTGGCAGGTCGAAATCCAGCCCTTTCAGGATCTCGGCCAAGGGCGCGCGGCCGATCAGCGGCTTGCGCGTCATGTCGGGCAGCGCGACCTTCAGCCCACGCACGGAAAACAGCGGCTCAGCCATGCGGGCGCCTCCAGGCCTGATCGGCGGCGGCGATCTCCGCGGCTAGCCCGGCCAGTACCGCCTCGTCCACGGGTTTCAGCGAAGCGAAGGGATCGGTGTAGCGCGGAGTCGCGGCCATCAGCGCTCGCGTGTAGGGGTGCTGCGGGGCAGCGAAGAGAGCGGCCGTTTCGGCCTCCTCCACCACCTTGCCGGCATAGAGCACCGAGACCTTCTGGCTGATCTTGGCGACGACGCCGAGATCATGGGTAACGAACAGGATCGCCGTGCCGTGCTCGCGCTGCAGCTGCGCGATCAGCCGCAGGATCTGCTTCTGCACCGTCACGTCGAGCGCCGTGGTCGGCTCGTCGGCGACGATCAGCCTTGGTTCGGCCGCAAACGCCGCGGCGATCAGCACGCGCTGGCGCATGCCGCCGGACAGCTCGTGCGGATAGCATTTGAGGACACGCTCGGGGTCGCGGATCTGCACCTCGTCCAGCAATCGGCGGATGCGTGCATCGGCCTTCTCGCCGCTCCAGCCGAGGATGCGCACCAGCCGGTCGGTCATCTGCGGGCCGATGCGGCGTGACGGGTTGAGCGCGGTAAGCGGATCCTGCGGGATCAGCGCCGTGCGCGCGCCGATCAGCGTGCGCCTTGCCTTTGGCTGAAGCTTGCCGAGGTCCTCGCCCTCGAACAGCATATCGCCTTCGACGATGCGCACGCTCGAAGGCAGGACGCCAAGCACCGCCTTGCCGATCATCGTCTTGCCGGCGCCGCTCTCGCCGACCAGCGCGCGCACCTCGCCGGGCTCGACGGCGAGCGACACCGAGCGCAGCACGCGCAAGCCATTAGGCAGCACCGCGCTAAGGCTGCGTATGTCGAGGCAGGGTTTCGCCTGCGCGTTCATCGCAGCACCGGATCGAAACGTGCCCTGAGGCCCTCGCCAAACTGGCTGAACGACAGCACCGTCAGGATCAGGGTGACCAGCGGGAACACCAGCACCCACCAGGCCTGATGGATCGACAGGCGACCCTCGGCGATGATGCCGCCCCAGGTCGGGTCGTCGGTCGAGATCGACAGATTGACGAAGGACAGGATCGCCTCGACGATGACGGCAATGCCCATCTCCAGCGACAGCAGCGCGACGATCGACGGCACCACATTGGGCAGCACTTCGCGCAGCATGATGCCGATGCGGCCGTAGCCTGCGATGCGGGCGTTCTCGACATAGTCCATGCGCGACTGGCCCATCGTCTCGGCGCGGATCACCCGGCAGAAGCGCGTCCAGTCGATGACGGCAATGGCAATGATAACCGAGCTCAAGCCGGTGCCGAGCACGGCGACCAGAAGGATGGCAAACAGCACCGGCGGAAACGCCATCCAGACATCGACGATACGTGAGATGATGCGGTCGGCCCAGCCGCCGAAATAGCCGGCGATCAGGCCGAGCGTCGAGCCGACCAGGCAGGCGGCAAAGGCTGCCGCGAAGGCGACGATGAAGGCGATACGGGCACCGAAGATCAGCCGTGACAGAAGATCGCGGCCGAGGCTGTCGGTGCCGAGCCAGTAGCCGGGCTCGGCGCCATCAATCCAGAAAGGCGGCAGCCGCTCCAGCATCAAATCCTGCGCCAGCGGGTCCTGCGGTGCGACCAACGGCGCAAAAATCGCGGCCAGCAGCGCAATCAGCAGCCAGCCGCCGGCCAGCCACAGGCGTGCCCGCGAGCCATGTCTCGAAATGCGGGCCTCATCCATGGCGCAGCCTCGGATTGAGCAGGGCGTACATCATGTCGACGGCAAGGTTGATCAGCACGAACAGCAGCGCGAAGACCAGCACGATGCCCTGGATCAGCGGCAGGTCGCGGTTGATGACGGCATCGATCGCCATGTTGCCGAGACCTTCATAGGAAAACAGTCGTTCGACGATGACCGTGCCGCCGATGAGGAAGGTGAACTGCACGCCGACCAGCGTCAGCGTCGGCAGGGCCGCGTTCTTCAGCGCCTCGCGCAGGATGACCTGCGTTTCCGAAAAGCCCTTTACCCGCGCCAGCACGACGTAGTCGAGGTCGAGCACTTCCTTCAGCGACTGTTTCAGCAGCTGCGAGATGATCGCGGCCAGCGGCAGCGCCAGCGCAATCGCCGGCATCAGCATGTGTGCCAGCAGGTCCCTGGTCAGGTCGAAGCGCAGCCGGACGATGCTTTCGAACAGATAGAATTGCGTGGCGAAGGGCAGGTCGAGCTGCGGCGACACCCGGCCAGAAATGTCGAAGATGGGCACCAGCACGCCAAACAGAAGGATCAGCACCAGGCCCCACAGGAAATCGGGAATCGAGAGTGCCGCACCGCTGGCAATGTCGATGCCGGCTTCGACCGCGGTGCCGCGTTCGCGCGCGCCGAGGATCGCCGTCGTGCCGCCGATCGCCAGCGCCATCACAAGCGCGACGATCGCGAGTTCCAGCGTCGCCGGCAGGCGGTTGAAGACCAGGCCCAGAACATCCTGCCGGAGCGAAATCGAAGTGCCGAAATCGCCCCTGACGACACCTGCCAGCCAGATGAAAAATTGCTGGACGATGGTCTTGTCCAGCCCGTAAAGCGCGCGCAGACGCGCGATGTCGGCATCGGTTGCACCGGGCGGCAGCATCATCGCGATCGGATCGCCTGGCGCGACACGGATGACGACGAAGACGACGACGGCCACGCCGAACAGCGTGATCGCCATCGTCAGAAGACGGATCAGGAATCTTTGCAGCAGCATGGTCGCCCGTGGCGGAAAATGCGCGCCGTCATTCCGGACGGCGCGCGACAAGCCGAAGACTGTCTCAGGCCGGGCTCATCAGCGCCGGCAGAAGTGCGCCCGACACATGCTGCACGACATTGACGCCCTTGGCATGCACGATCGGCTGCGCATACTGGATCAGCGGCAGCACATAGGCCTGTTCGGCGATATATTTGTCGACGGCCTTCCAGCCGGCAATGCGCTTGGCCTCGTCCTTCTCGCCCCATAGCGGGTTGATCATGTCGATCAGGTCCTGGCTGTCCCACACCGAGTGCGGGCTCGGGCCATACATGGCAAAGCCGGTCGACGTGGTGGGATCGCCGATGGCATTGCCCCAATTGTAGAAGGCCGCCGGCGCCAGCTTGTCGGCGGCGCGCAGCTCGTAGTGCTTGGCGATCTCGTAGACCTCGATCGTCGCCTCGATGCCGACCTTGCGCCACATGCCGACGATCGCCTGGATCATCTCGTAATCCTTGGGCTTGAAGCCCTTCGTCGTCTGTATCGTGAACTTGACCGGCTTTTCTGGCGAATAGCCGGAGGCGGCCAGCAGTTCCTTGGCCTTGTCCGGATTGTGCTCCACCTTGATCGACGCATCGTAGGCCGCGTATTCCGGCGTCTCCAGCGTATCGATGGGCTGGCCGTAACCGCGCAGCAGCCGGTCGACCAAAAGCTTTTTGTCGACCGCCATCACCGCCGCCTGGCGCACGTTCTTGTCCAGCATCACGTCGATGTCGTTGAAGAAGATCATGCCGATGTCGGAAACGTTCTTGCATGAGCCGGCAAGTCCATCCTTGGCGATCAGGCGGTCATATTCCTCATAGGGGACCTCGAGGGTCACCTGCGAGGAACCGGACTCGATCTCGGCGACGCGGCTCGCCGCATCGGTAACGAACTTGATGGTTACGTTCTCGAAGGCCGGCTTGCTGCCCCAGTAGTTCGGGTTGGCCTTGAGCCGCAGGAAGGCGTTGCGCTCGAATTTGTCGACCATGTAGGGCCCGGTGCCGATCGGGGCTTTCTCAAAACCCTCGGCGCCGACCTTTTCGTAATAGGCCTTCGGCATGATGTAGCCGGTCAGGAACGACATCCACTTGAAATACACCGGGTCGAATTGCACGACGTCGCCGGTGATCTTGTCGCCGTCGATCTTGAAGTTGTTGACGTTCTTCCAGACGAACTGGATCGGGTTGCCGGTTTTTTCATCGCCCGCCCGCTGCAGCGACCAGACCACGTCTTCGGCCGTGAATGGCGAGCCGTCATGCCAGGTGACGCCCTCGCGCACCGTCATCATGATCTTGCTGCGACCCTCGTTCCAGCCCCATTCGGTGAGCAGGCCGGGCGCGAAAGAAAGATCCGGCTTCTGCGGGATGAACTGGTCGAACACCGACTGGTACAGACCCTGGATGGTCGGGTTGACCGCTGAAGGCCCGGTGGTCGGGTCCCAGGACGGCAAATTGACATTGTAGGCGATGGTCAGTTCGCCGGCAGCCCTGGCGATTTGCGGCAGGCCGAGCGCCGTGGCGCCAAGTGCGGCCGCGCCATATCCGAGCAATTCTCGTCTGTTGATTGTCATGGTCGTTCCCCTGTTGCTTTTATGCGCGGTGTCGTTGTCAATCGGTGGGTTTAGGCTCCTTGGGCAACCGCGCCTTGTCCTCCTTCACCCTAGATGAAAAATGGAGCCTACCTCCCGCCAAGTTGTTGCGCGAGCATGAAGCCCGACGCCGCCCCGGTGCCGGCGCCGGGCCATGTTGCCGCCCCGGTCAGGTGCAGATTGCCGACCGGCGTGTTCCAGCCAGCGTAACCGCGCGCCGGCCGGAACAGGAAATTCTGCGCCAGATGATGGCTGCCGCAGATCTGGTCGCCGCCGACAAGGTTCGGGTTCTCGCGTTCGAGGTCGATGGGCGAGAACACGGCGCGGCCGAGGATCTTCCGACGAAGGCCGGGCGCATAGCGCTCGATAATGTCGAGGACGCGCTCGGCGTAGTGCTCCCTAGCCTCGTCCCAGTGAGCCACCGCGATCGTGCCCGCCGCATCGCCTGCAATCTCGGCTGGCAGCATGCGCACCTGCACCCAAAGTACGTGCTTGCCGTCCGGCGCGCGCGAGGGATCGACGGCCGTCGGCTGGCCGACGACCAGCACCGGTTCGTCCGGCAGCACCCCTGACATCGCCTGCTGATAGGTCCAGGACATGGCATCGAGCGACGGCGACAGATGCACATAGGCGAACTGCCGAAGCTCGGCACCGGCGCGCCAGTCCGGCAGGTCGTCGAGCGCCAGATGGATCATCAACGTCCCCGGCGCGTGGCGGAATTTTTTCACGGCCGTGTCGAAGCCGGTGTCGCCGGATCCGTTAGGCAACAGTTTCCCGGTCAGCGCCTTGGGCGCGACACCGGCGATGACGGCCTTGGTGGCGGTGTGGGTCTCGCCGGAAGTGAGCCGCACGCCGGTCGCTTTGCCGGCCGAAACCGTGATCTCGGCGACATCAGCCCCAGTGACGATCTTGCCGCCGGCGGCCGTGAGCATGCCCGACAAAGCGCGGATAATCGTGTCGGCGCCGCCTCTGCCGAGCACCATGCCGAAGCACTGGTTGGCCATGGATTCGAGGTAAGGGAACACCGCGCCGCCGGCGATGTCAGGCGCGAAATCGAGATGCATGCCCCAGGTGGCCAGCGTCGCCCTGACATGCGGTGACTCGAAAGTATCCTCGAGCCAGGCGCGGGGTGACGAAAGCAGCAACCGACCTGTATCGAGCGCGCCGGCAAAACCCTTCTTGCGCCAGAGGTTCCAGGCGGTGCCGGCGAGCGCACGGCCGCTCATCGGCGAGCCCAGCAGCCGGAACAGATGCTCGGCCTCCGCCGGGAATGCCGCAACCAGACGGCGCCATGTCTGTGCGTCGGCGTCGGAAAAAGCGGCCATGCGCGAGGCGGTCACTTCCAGGTCGCTGCTGACGCCGAACCAGCGACCGTCGGGGAAGGCGCTGGCAAAACAGTCGGCCACCGGCACGAATTCCAGCCCGTGGGTTTTCAATTCATTTGCATATTTCTTGTGAAAGGCCGAGCCGGCGAACAGGCTGAGATTCATCGCGCCGAAATCGTGCCGGAAGCCCGGAAGCGTCAATTCGCGCGTCTGAACGGCGCCGCCGATCGTTGCATTACGCTCGAAAACTGCGGTTTTCCAGCCTTTGAGCGCCAGATGCGCGGCGCATGCCAGACTGTTGTGGCCTGCCCCGACAAATATGGCGTCGAACTCGCTCACGCCCCGTCCCATTTCCTTTATGCTTAAAGATAATTGCAGATGCATATGTTTTCGTCTAGTAGGATATTAAGGGCCGCGAGAGCCTTCAGCACCATCGAGAAAGAGGGAACAGAGACCATGGACACACAACAACTTTTAGGCGAAGTCGCCGGCCAGCTGCTTTCAGGCGCCATTCAGGTGGTCGACCTGACGGCGCCGCTCGGGCCCGACACACCGCTGATCAAGCTGCCGCCGGAACTGGCGGTCGACACGCCGAAGATCGAGATCCACGCCATCTCCGCCTATGACAAGAACGGTCCGTGGTGGGCGTGGAACTGGCTCAAGCTCGGGGAGCATTCGGGCACGCATTTCGACGCGCCCAACCACTGGATCACCGGCAAGGATTATCCGGACGGCGCCACCGACACCATTCCGGCGCAGAACTTCGTCGGACCCGTCAACGTCATCGACTGTTCCAAGCAAGCGGCAGCCGATCACGATTTCCTGCTCACCGTCGATCACATCAAGGCATGGGAAGCCGAACATGGCGCTATCAACCCCGGCGAGTGGGTGGTGATGCGCACCGACTGGTATAAGCGCAACGGCTCGGAAGCCGAGTTCCTCAACGCCAATGAGACCGGACCGCACACGCCTGGCCCGACCGCCGAAGCCATCCAGTATCTGATTAGCAAGGACATCAAGGGCTGGGGCAGCGAGACGATCGGCACGGATGCTGGAAAAGCAGGGGGAATGGAGCCGCCGTTCCCGGCGCATAGCCTGATGCACAAGGCTAACCGCTACGGTCTCGCCAGCCTTTGCAACCTCGACCGGCTGCCGCCGAAAGGCGCGATCCTGATCGCGGCGCCGCTCAAGATCGAGCACGGCACCGGCAGCCCGATCCGCGCGTTGGCGTTGGTGCCAAGGCAATAGGGTAGCTGCGGTCTTCGGGAGAAGATCATGTGCGGAAGTGGCACTGTGGTGACGGAGTGGGAGCGGCAGCCTTGCAAAGCTGCGGCTCTACGGCGCCGTAGAGCGCCAATCTCTGCTAGGAGCACGCATCGATGAGCGCTCCCGATCACATCGTCGTCGGCAGCGGCATCAACGCGCTGGTCTGCTCGGCGATGCTTGGCGGCAAGGGGGCGAAGGTGCTGGTGCTCGAGCGCAACGACCGCATCGGCGGCTGCATGCGCACCGAAGAAATCACCGCGCCCGGCTTCATCCACGACGTGATGGCGACGACCTTTGTCCTGTTCATCACCTCGCCGGCCTATGCGGCGCTGGGCAAGGATCTGGCGCGGCACGGCCTGGAGTTTTGCAACAGCTCCACGCCGACCGGTGTGCTGCGCCCGGACGGCAGCCATGCCGTCCTGCGCACCGACCGTATCGCCAATGTAGCGGCGATCAATGCGCTTGCCGCGGGCGACGGCGACCGGCACGCAAACGATGTCGGCGAGATCGAGCGCAACGCCGGTCTGCTGTTCGGACTGCTCGGTGGCAGCCTGTGGTCCTACCCGACGGCCAGGCTGCTGGCGGGTGAAGCCTGGCGGCGCGGCCCGCGTGGCCTTGCCGCCTTTCTCGGCAGCGCGCTGGTGCCGGCGCGCGGTTGGCTGGAAAGCACCTATCAGTCGGAAACCATGCGCGCGCTGTGGGCGCCCTGGGTGCTGCATGCCGGCCTCGGGCCTGAGGACGCGTTCTCCGGCCAGATCGCCAAGGTCATCGCCTTCGCGCTTGAGGCGGCCGGCGCGCCGATCGTCAAGGGCGGTGCCAGGAATCTGCTGGCCGCCTTCGAGGCCCTGATCAGGGAACGTGGCGGCGAAATCCGCACCGGCGCCGACGTCGCGGCTATTGTCCAAAGCGGAGGCCGCGCCGCCGGCGTGCGGCTGGCTTCGGGCGAAACGATCAACGTGAACAAGAGCGTCATCTGCTCGGTCACGCCGACCCAGCTCTACGAGCGGCTGCTCGGCGACGCGGCGCCGAAAGCAGACGTCGAGGCAGCGCAAAAATACCGCTACGGCAAGGGCAATTTCCAGATCCACTATGCCTTGGACAAGCCGCCGGCATGGCGCGGCGAGGGCCTGGACAAGGTCGCGCTGCTGCATCTGACGCCGGGGCTCGACGGCGTCTCGAAGGCCTGCAACGAAGCCGTGCGCGGCATGCTGCCGGAGGTGCCGACCATGTGCATCGGCCAGCCGCACGCGCTCGACCCATCGCGCTGCCCGGACGGCAAGGCGGTCCTGTGGCTGCAACTGCCCGAGGCGCCACGGCATATCAAGGGCGATGCCGCCGGCAAACTGCAAACACCGGCAGACGGTCGCTGGACCGAGGCGCTGCGCGAAGCCTATGCCGACCGTGCCGAAGCGATCCTTGCCAGCCATATCGATGGGTTCAAGGACAGCGTCATCGCACGCCGCGCCTGTTCGCCGGCCGACCTGGAAGCGATGAACATCAATCTGGTCGGCGGCGACCCCTATGGCGGTTCCTCGGCTATCGACCAGTCGTTTCTGTGGCGGCCGTTCAAGACGAGCCGCAATCACGCCACCGGGGTCAGGGGTCTCTACCACATCGGTGCCTCGACCCATCCGGGTGCTGGCTTGGGCGGCGGCTCCGGCTTTCTCCTGGCGGGGAGGCTGTGATGGAACAGAAGGTTGAAAAGCGCCAGCGCATCTCGACTTTGGGCCAGATCGGCCTGCAGCAATTCGCGCCCTATCTGATGAACCGCATCATGGGCCGCTACAACGCCACCTTACGTGACAATTTCCGCAAGCAGGGCCTGACCATTCCGCAGGTGCGTACGCTGGCCGTGTTGTCGGTCACCGATGGCGTCACCGTCAACGATCTCTCGGTCTATACCGTCATCGAGCAGTCGACCTTGAGCCGCACGCTCGACACGCTGGAGGGGCAAGGGTTTGTGCGGCGCGAGCAGGGGGTCACCGACAGCCGTATCCGCCATGTGTTCCTGACCGACGATGGCCGCGCCGAGTTCGCGCGCGCCTGGCCGGCCATGCACGACGCTTTCGAGGCAATGTTCGACGATGTCGACGATGCCGAATACGCGGCGCTGATCGCGACATTGCAGAAGATGCTGAAGAACATTCGCAAGCACGACATCTGATCTTACGCGCCGCCATCGGGGCGGTAACGGAAGGAGCCCAAAATGGCCGAACGGTCTTTTGCCAAGGAAGTCGAAAAGCTCAGGCTCGGCGCCGGCGAGGAGTTTTCCGGCGAAGGCATTCTCGCCATCACCAAGGCGCTGCTGCAATGCGGCGTCGGCTATGTCGGCGGCTATCAGGGCGCGCCGATCAGCCATTTGATGGACGTGCTGGCCGACGCGCAGGATATCCTGGGCGAGCTCGGCGTGCATTTCGAGGCGAGCGCCTCGGAGGCGACCGCCACCGCTATGCTGGCGGCATCCGTGCATTATCCTATCCGCGGCGCGGCGACCTTCAAGTCGACGGTCGGCACCAATGTCGCCTCCGACGCGCTCGCCAATCTCGCTTCCGGCGGCGTCACCGGCGGTGCATTGATTATCGTCGGCGAGGATTACGGCGAAGGCTCCTCGATCATGCAGGAGCGCAGCCACGCCTTTGCCATGAAGAGCCAGGTCTGGCTGCTCGACCCGCGACCGAACCTGCCGTCGATCGTCAAGGCGGTGGAGGACGGCTTCGAGCTGTCCGAGGTTTCCAACACGCCGGTCATGCTGCAGGTCCGTATTCGCTGCTGCCATGTCCACGGCCATTTCATCGCCAAGGACAACAAGCGCCCGGCAATGACTGTGGCCGATGCGCTCGAGGCGCCGCGCCGCGACACCGGCCGCATCGTGCTGCCGCCCGCGTCGTTCCTGCACGAGAAGGAAAAGGTGCAGAAACGCTGGCCGGCGGCGGTGGATTTCATCCGCGCCAACAAGATCAACGAGTTTTTCGGCCCGGAGCACGGCTCGGTCGGCATCGTCATGCAGGGCGGCATGTACAATTCGGTCATCCGGGCGCTGCAGCGGCTCGGCCTCGCCGACACTTATGGCGACACCGACGTGCCGCTCTATGTGCTCAACGCCGTCTATCCCTTAGTCGACGACGAGTTCCTGTCCTTCTGCGAAGGCAAGGACGCCGTTCTCGTCGTCGAGGAAGGCCAGCCCAACTACATCGAACAGGCCTTTGCCGCGATGCTGCACAAGGCCGGCCGCGGCACCAGGCTCGTCGGCAAGGAACATCTGCCTATGGCCGGCGAATATACCGGCCAGGTGATGCTCGACGGCATCGGATCGTTCCTGCGTGCCACCATCCCGCATCTGCTGCCAAGCGAGGTCCGCGCGCCGAACAAGATCGGCGACGGGCTCGACACCGCCGACCTGATCAACGTCGTCCCGGGCCGACCGCCCGGCTTCTGCGTCGGCTGCCCGGAGCGGCCGATCTTCGCCGCCACCAAGCTGGTCGAACAGGAGCTGGGCAAGCACCACATCGCCTCCGACATTGGCTGCCATCTGTTCTCGATCATGCCGCCTTTCGAGCTAGGTGCCACTACCATGGGCTACGGGCTTGGGCCGGCCTCGGCTTCGGCGTTCAATTCGCCCGATGCCAAGCGCCGCTCGATCTCCTTCGTCGGCGACGGCGGCTTCTGGCACAACGGCCTGACCTCCTCGGTCGGCAATGCCGTGTTCAACAAGAATGACGGCGTCATCGTCATCGTCGACAATTTCTATTCGGCCGCGACCGGAGGGCAGGACATCCTGTCGTCCCGCGCCGGCAACAAGACCAAGTCGACCAAGCACCCGATCACCGAGGCGGTGAAGGGCATGGGCGTCAAATGGCTGCGCCACATCGACCGCACCTACGACGTAACCAGGATGCAAGACACGCTGCGCGAGGCGCTGACGACGGACGAGAAGGGCCCGAAAGTCATTGTCGCCTCGTCCGAATGCATGCTCAACCGGCAGCGCCGCGAAAAGCCGCTGGTCGACAAGGCGATCAAGGGCGGGACGCGCATAGTCAAGCCGAAATTCGGTGTCGACGAAGATATCTGCACCGGCGACCATGCCTGCATGCGGCTGTCCGGCTGTCCGTCGCTTTCGGTGAAGTCGCTCGACGATCCGTTGCGCGACGATCCGGTGGCGCATATCGACCAAAGCTGCGTCGGCTGTGGCAATTGCGGCGAGGTTGCCGATGCGGCGGTGCTCTGCCCGTCCTTCTACCGCGCCGATGTCGTGCACAATCCGAGCCGCTGGGACCGTTTCCTTGAAGCCGCGCGTCGCGCCATGATCGGTCTCTTGCAGCGGCGCCGTGAAAGCCGGCGCCTGATATTCGCCGATGCTTGACGCCGTTCCATCAACCCGTTCAAAGGCCGGCGCGCCGGACGACGAGCGCGTCATCAAGCTTGCCGTGCTGGCGGTCGGCGGCCAGGGCGGCGGCGTGCTGGCCGACTGGATCACCGACGTCGCCGAGCGCAACGGCTACGTCGCGCAATCGACCTCGGTCGCCGGCGTCGCCCAGCGCACCGGCGCCACCATCTATTATGTCGAAATGTGCCGCGATACCGGCCGCCAGCCGGTCTTCGCGCTGTCGCCGTCGCAGGGCGACGTCGACATCCTGATTGCCGCCGAACTGATGGAAGCCGGCCGCGCCATCATCCGCGGCTTCGTCACGCCCGAGCGCACGACGCTGATCGCCTCGTCGCACCGCATCGCCGCGGTCTCGGAGAAGATCGAGCCCGGCGATGGCCGCGCCTCGTCCTCGAAGGTGCATGCCACGGCGGAAGCCGCGGCCAAGCGCTTCATCGCCTTCGACATGGAGAGGATCGCCGCCGACAATGGCTCGATGATCTCGGCCAGCCTGCTCGGCGCGCTGGCCGGCTCCGACGCCTTGCCGTTCAGTCGCGAAAGCTATGAGCGGGCGGTCAGTGCCGGCGGCCGTGGTGTCAAGGCCAGCCTCGCCGCCTTCGGCGCCGCCTACGATCGGGCGCGCGGCATCGCGAGTGTGCATTCGGGCGACAAGACTGCACAGCCGGCAGCCGCCGAAACCGGCTTAGCCGCAACGACAAAAGTCAGCGGTCCGGAAAGCCTGTTAAAAGGCTGGCAACAATTGGCGGCGCGCGTCGCCACGCTGCCTGTACCCGTGCGCGACATGGCGCTTCGCGGCCTGAAAAAAGTGGTTGACTATCAGGACGTTGCTTATGGCGGCGAGTATCTCGATAGGCTCGACAAGGCCGTCGCTCTGGACGATGTCGAACACGCCTACGCGCTGTCGATCGCCGCCGCCAAGCATCTGGCCAACGCCATGTGCTACGACGACATGATCCGCGTCGCCGACCTGAAGACGCGCTCTAGCCGCGACCGACGCGTACGCCGCGAGGTCGGCGTCAGGGACGGCTCGGTCCTGCAGGTGACCGAATATTTCCATCCGCGCATCGAGGAATTCTGCGGCACGCTGCCGGCCGGGCTCGGCAGCTACATCGAAAGCCGGCCGAAGCTCGCCGCCTTCCTCGACCGCCGCATCAACCGCGGCCGCCGCATCCGCACCGACAGTTTCGCCGGCTTTGCCGCATTGTGGTTCATCGGCGGCCTGCGCCGCTGGCGCCGCCGACTGCTGCGCCACAAGGTCGAGACCGCGCATATCGAGCGCTGGTATGCGCTGGCGCTGGGCCAAGTCGGCCAGGACTACGCGCTTGGCACGGAGATCCTCAACTGCCGCCGGCTGATCAAGGGCTACAGCGACACCCACGCCCGCGCCCAGTCGAAATTCGACCGGGTGCTGTCGGCGCTCGACCAGCTCAAGGGCCGCCCGGACGCCGCAGACTGGATCCGGCGCCTGCGCGAAGCGGCGCTGAAGGACGAGAAGGGCGACATGCTCGACGGCGCGCTGAAGACTGTGGCGTCGCTGGGCGACAATCCGGTGAAGTGAGCGGCCTTTTTCGAGGCTCGGGGCAGTGGTTGCTTCGCAGAACTACAGTCCGCTTCGCCTGGGCTGTCAACGCCCGCCGTGGCGGGGTCTGCCTGTTCTGTGGCCTTCGTGCCTACGGCAGCGGCAAACATATCTGCTCCAGGACAAATGACGCCCGGTTCCGAGCGGCTATTTGCCAAACATTCCCGGCCATGTGAAACGACTGTGTTGCACTCATTGCCTGCTGTTGTACCTTCAATATTCTGGAGGCGCGGGCTTGATGCTGCTTGAGCGAGAGGACCCACTTGGAGCTTTGTTGGCCGCGGCCGAGAGAGCTGCTGCCGGACATGGCGGGACCGTGCTGGTGCACGGCGAGGCGGGCCTGGGCAAGACCTCTCTGCTGCGCGAATTCGCGGAAAACGCCGACCGGGACTGCCGGGTGCTGTGGGGCTGGTGCGAGGCGCTCTTCACGCCGCGCCCATTGGGCCCTCTCCAGGACATGGCGCACTTGCTCGACCCGCGCGTGGCGGCGCTGCTTGAGGAGACCGCTGCGCCGGAGCGGCTTTTCCCGGCATTGCTGAATGCGCTGCAGCGCGCCAAGGGCACGACCGTGCTCATCTTCGAGGACATGCATTGGGCGGACAATGCGACGCTCGACCTCGTAAGATATCTCGGGCGCCGCGTCTCCCTGCTCCGCACCATGCTGGTGCTGAGCATGCGCAGAGAGGATTTGAACGCCGATCACCCGCTGACCCACGTGCTCGGCGATCTTCCCGCCGCCTCGGTACGCCGCGTGACGCTTAGACCGCTGTCTCCCCAGGCGGTGACAATGCTGGCCGAACAGGCCGGCCGCTCCGCCGATGGGCTTTATCGCATTACCGAGGGCAATCCCTTCTTCGTTACCGAGCTCCTGTCCAGCAGCGAGACCGAATCGGCGCGTGTGCCCGATTCCATACGCGACGCGGTGTGGTCGCGCCTGTCGCGCCTGACGCCTGGAGAGCGCGACGTCCTGGAGGTCATGAGCATCATGCCGGGCAGCGTTGAGCCGTGGCTGATCCGGGCCCTTCTCGGGGCCGAGGCCGAAGTGCTCGTCGATCGATGTGTCGTGCGCGGATTGCTGCGGCGGGACGACCAGGGCGCGCTGACATTTCGTCACGAGCTTGCCAGGGAAGCGACGCTCGACCGGCTCTCCCCCTCTGTGCAACGCTCGCTCCATGCGAAGGTCGAAGCGGCACTCTCGGAAGTTCCGGCCTCGCAGGCAAGTGCTCTGCTTTCGCGCCGCGTGCACCACGCCGGCGGCGCCGACAATGGCGAACGCGTGCTCGAACTTGCGCCGCTCGCCGCCAGCCAAGCCGCGCGCCTGGGGGCGCATCGGGAGGCGGCCTCGCATCTGGCGACCGCACTCAGATATGTCGACCAGGCCCCGCCGGAGCTGGCCGCGCAGCTCCATGAGGACTGGGCGTACGAGGCCGGGTTGGCGCTGCTTGTCTATGACGCCATCATCGAGGCCCGGCATCGCGCCATCGCTATCTGGCGGCAGCTGGGCCGGATCGACAAGGTAGGCCTTAATCTACGCTGGCTGTCGCGCCTGCACTGGCGGCGCGGCGAAGGCCCGCAAGCGGAGGAATATGCGGACCAGGCCGTGCGTGAGGTGGAAAGCCTGCCGCCCGGTCCCGAGGTGGCAATGGCCCACAGCACGCGCTCGCAGCTCCACATGCTGCACTATCGTTTCGATGAGGCGATCGAATGGGGCGAGCGCGCGATCAGTCTGGCCGATCGGCTGGGCGAGGTCGAGACGCGTGTTCACGCCCTCAACAATGTCGGAACCGCGCTCATGTTTGCCAACCGCCCCGGCGGCGTTGAGCGGCTGGAGGAAAGCCTTGCCCTGGCGCTCGAGCACGGGCTCCACGACCATGCGGCGCGGGCCTATACGAACTTTGCGGAATGCGCGGTGGTGGCCAAGGACTTCGAGCTGGCGGAGCGGCTGCTGGCCGAAGGCATCGCATTCTGCACCAGGCACGACCTCGATTCGGCGGCGCAATACCTGCTCGGCCGGCAGGCGCAGCTTTGCATGGAACAGGGCCGGTTTCGCGAGGCCGCAACCATCGCTCAGGGCGTCATGAATGTGGAACGCCTGCCGATGGTGATGCACTTGCCGGCGCTCACCGTGCTTGGCACGGTCCGCGTAAGGCTGGGCGAGACCGACGGCGTCGACCTTTTGCAGCGCGCGCTTGTGGAGGGCCAGACGACCGGCGAGCCGCAGCGTATCGTCCCGGTTCGCCTGGCGCTGGCGGAGGCGGCCTGGCTTGCCGAGGATGTCGGCGCCAGCCACGCGCAGCTTACCGAGCTGGCGGCTATGAACCTCGACAATTTCCGCCCCCGGGACCTTGGCGAATTGTCGGTCTGGTGGCGTCGATGCGGAATGCCCGGGTCGCTGCCGGCGCAATCGGCGCCGATTCCCTCGCCCTGGTCCGCCGAGCTTCTCGGCGATCCGCAGACCGCCGCGGCGGAGTGGACGCGTTTGTCGCTGCCCTATGAGGCAGCGCTTTCCCTCATGCAGGTTCGTGGGGCGGATGCGGGGGCGGCGCTCGCTCGCGCCGTGGCGATGCTCGACCAGATCGACGCGCCCGCGGCCGCGGCGCTCGCGCGCAAGCTTGCGCAGCGTCAGGGCCTGTCAGGCCTGCTGCCGAAGGTGCAGCGCGGACCCTATGCGGCAGCTCGCCGCCATCCACTCGGCCTGACACGGCACGAGCAGAAGGTGCTCGCCCTGATCGCCCAGGGCATCAGCAACAAGGAGGTCGCGCGACATCTGTCGCGCTCGCCCCGCACGATCGAGCATCACGTCTCCTCGCTGCTCGGCAAGCTCAATGCCGCAAACCGCATGGAAATCCTCCTGCGCCTGCGAGGCGAGCCGTGGCTGTTGACGGGCACCCATCCGCTGGAACCGCACCAGACTGGATCATGATCCCAGCCGATTCTGTCGGGATGGAACAGGCTCTGGGTAGTTCCCACAGCAAAATTTCCGCGAAAACTGGGAAATCGACCGCCTAAAAATGGGTGGCGGTACCGATTTGCACGCCCGCCGCTCCGCGTAGGCTTCTGCTCGCAGCGTGGATGGACCTCCCAACACCACGACGCCTTCACGATCCGGGGGAGAAGGCGGGCAACGGCGGCGGAACGGGGGCCGCCGCCGGCGTCCGTCGCTGGGGCGGATCGTACCAGGAGCAGGGGCGATGTCGGCAAGCGAAAAAGCGGATGCCCAGCGGCGCTGGCCAGGACAACGATTGGCACAAGCGGTCGCGGTGCGGCTTTCAGGACCCGGAGGCTGTTATATTGCCGGCAATGTGCTGGGCCTCGGCATGGCCATGTTCATGCAGATTCGGCTGGCGCTAACCGAGGCGAGCAGCACTTTCGCCGCGCCTCTAATGTTCGGCCACGACCTCGCCGGCGGCTGGAACTCACTGGCGCTGCTGGTGGCGAGCGCCATCTTCTTGCGCAGCGGCGAGGAGTATCATCGCGCCCTCAGCAACGGACATCTCGACCCGTCGGTAATACAGCGCGCAGATTTTCTGTCCGGCACCGGGTCATTGGTGCTCGGGTCAAGTCTGCTGCTCGTCGGCAATCCAATCCTGGTCGTGACATCGGGGTTGCTCCATGCCGTGGGCAAGTTCGGCAGCGCCTTCAGGCTCGGCGCGCATGGCGCGGTGCTCTTCGGCCTCAAAATGCCGGAGCTCTTCCGCCTTTCGGTACTGCTCAGCCGCTTTCCGGCAATTATCGTCACCGCGACCGAAGTCGCCCGCGTCATTGCTGACGCTCGCACCGATCAGATCCAGGCTATCGCAATCCCTGCGACGCTTCTCGTCTGTTACCTGCTTTGGGCACGCGGGGATATTCTTCTATTTGGAAAGTAAATCTGAAAACATCTAAGCATTTTCGCGTCGCATGGTGAGAAACAGGGAGTGGGAGCGCGACGGTGATTCTTCTCTAATCTGTAACCGGCGCAGCAAACGGGAGACTGGCATGTCAAGTTCGCTTATTCTGTCGACGGCGATGCTGCAATTCCTGGCGGCATATACGGTGATCATGATCACGCCAGGCCCTATTGGCCTCGCGACCGGCAGCCTTGCCTCCTTGCACGGCTTTGGCAGGACGATCCCGCTGGTGGCCGGGATCGGCGCCGGTACCGCCGTGCTGGCGGTCCTGGTGGCGTTTGGCGCCGTTCATCTTTCCGGGTCGCTGTCGGTGCCGGCGGTCAAGATCGCCGGTGCGGCCGTCCTTGGCTGGATGGCCCTGCGCATCGCCAGAACGGCGCCGCCGGCCATCGGCGAAGCGCCTCGGCAGGCCGGATTGTTTGCCGGAGGGTTTCTCATCAGCATTCTCTCGCCTGAAACCGCCACTTTCTTCGCCGTCGCCTTCATGGGGCTGATGCTGCCGATCCGGACCTCGAACGAGATGCTGATGGTCGCGGCCATCGTCGCCATCATCGACATAGGCTGGTACGGATTCCTGGCCGTCGCGCTTTCGCGTCCGCTCGTGCGCGCTGCCGCCGTGCGGCATCATCGCGTCATCTGTCGGGCGGCGGGGATCGTGCTGGCAATGCTCGCCCTCGTCTCGGCGGCGGCAGCTTTTCCACTCGGCTGAACGCCGGTTGAAGCAGGCGCGCGGGATAGGCCGTTTGGTGCCGCTTAGGTGACTCGAACACCTGACCCCATCATTACGAATGATGTGCTCTACCAACTGAGCTAAAGCGGCCCGGGAAGCCGAGCTTCCAAGATGGGCTGCGTGATAGACGCAACCGGCCGCGAATTCAAGATGGCAGTCGCGATTTCAGGACGAGGCAATTGGTGCCGCCTCCGGCCGGGCGCAAGGGCAGCCGCCGCGCGGATCTACCATTGGCCGCGTGATGCCGTATCGGCAGGCCGTCCCATCCGCCACGTTGGCCGCGGCGGGAAAATCAGGGAAAAATGTTGATTCCTTTACCGAAAACCGCCGAAATGAGCTTTGTGCCCCTCGGCAAGGCAGAATGCGGCCGCTCGCTTGTTGATTGATTGGTCGCCTGCGGCTAACGATCATGGCAATGTGAGTGAAATTGCAGAGGGAATTCGCTTGGACGCGATCGAAAAAGCGATCCGTAATGCCTTCGAGAAAGGCAATGCCGACGACCGGGCGTTTCGCGAGCGGGTCTATCGATCGGCTTTCGCGGCACTCGACCGTGCCCTGCAGGCTAATCCAAACGTCACGGTGGAAGTCGCCATCAAGCGGCGCAAGGCGGTCCAGGCGAAGATCACCGAAATCGAATCGGAATTCCTGCCGGCGGTTGCCGACGTCGCCGCGCCGACCGACAGTTTGGAGGCAGCACCGGAGGTGGAGCCCCCGGCCGAAGCTGAAGCCGCGCCGTCGCCCGATGTCGTCGTTGACGGTCCGGCGCAGCCGCCCGAATCCGATGCGCCGCGGTCGCGCGTCCTGCCGGTCGTTCCCGACATCATGCCCGATGCGCCTGTTGCCGAGGCGCCGGTGATCGACATGGCGGCCTCGGTTCCGACCGAAGCCGACGCCGAAACGGACGACGCGGAAGTGACGCCCGACCGCGACGACCGGCGGGCGAGACGGCGGCGCCTGCCCTTGAGCGCGATCTTCTTCGGTGTGACGCTGCTCGCAGCCGCCGGCATCGGCCTTTATTTCGCCAACCAGACCGGCGTCTTCAAATCGGCGACCGAGCTCGACACGGCGCCGCCGGAAGCGCCGCCAACGGTCGACGGCGATGATTTCACGCCGGACGACACTGCTTCGCCGCCGAAGCAGGGCGAGCAGGACCAGGCGCACGACTGGATCAATGTCTTTTCGCCGGGTGACCCGACGCAGGTCAATGCACCGTCGGACACCAAGGCCGACGTCATCCAGGACGAAAGCGGTTCCTTCCTGCGCATCCGCTCGGGGGCATCCGGCTCGGCCATCAGCTTCGACGTCGGACAAGGCGTGCTGGAAAAACTGGCCGGCAAGCATGCCACATTCGACATCATCGCGCGCTCCGAGGAGGGCCAGGAGACGCAGATTTCCGTCGATTGCAATTTCGGCGAACTCGGCGACTGCGGCCGCAAGCGCTATGCGGTCGGTCGCGAGCGCAATGAATATCTGTTCGACGTGCGCTTTCCCGACAAGCGTCCGGGCGCTGCCGGCACCATCGCCATCAATTCCGACTTCGACAAGCAGGGCAAGTCGGTCGACATCTACGAGATCCGCGTCTCAGTCGTTCCCTAAAGCACGTCGCGTTCGGACCGGCCTCATGCGACGCGCTTCAGATTCTTGTTCTGATGCATGTCGTTACCGCAAAACCGCTGCACTGTTTTTTGCGCGACATGCATTAACTATCGAGCAGCGCCTGCAGCGTCTCGATGCGGTCGGCTTCGGCCGCCGGCTTGTCCCAGCGCAGCCGCGAAATGCGCGGAAAGCGCATGGCGACGCCGGATTTGTGCCGCGTCGAGCGGTTGAGCCCTTCGAACGCAACCTCCAGCACCAGCCCGTTCCTGCGGTCGGCACGCACCGAGCGGACCGGGCCAAAGCGCTCGATCGTATTGTCGCGGACATATTTGTCGATCTGCCTCAGTTCCTCGTCGGTGAAGCCGAAATAGGCCTTTCCCACCGGCACCAGCTCCTCCGATCCTTCCGGCCCGGACCAGACGCCGAATGTGTAGTCGGAATAGAAGCTCGAGCGTTTGCCGTGGCCGCGCTGGGCATACATCAGCACGGCGTCGACCGTGTGCGGATCGCGCTTCCATTTGAACCACGGGCCCTTCGGCCGACCGGCCACATACGGCGAATCCCAGCGCTTCAGCATGACGCCTTCGATGACCGGATGCAGCGGCTTGCGGCGCAATTCCTCGAGTGCCTGCCAGTTGGTGAATTCGACCAGCGGCGACAGATCGAAGCGGCTCGGATCGAGCGTCCTGACGAAGGCCTCGAGCCGGCCGCGCCGTTCGCGGAAGGGAAGTCCGCGCAAATCCTCGTCACCAATCTGCAGCGCATCGTAGCACCGCATGAAGGCGGGGTATTGCTGCTGGATCTTGGGCGACACGCTCTTGCGGTTCAGCCGTTGCTGCAGGTCCGAGAACGTGCCCGTCGCCTGCCTGGGGTCTCCGACCAGAAGCTCGCCGTCGAGGGCGCCTGAAAAATCCATCGCCTCGGCAAGATCCGGAAAGGCGCCGGAGACGTCGTCACCGGTGCGCGAATAGAGCCGGCGAATGCCGCCTTCGCAAGCCGCCTGGACGCGGATGCCGTCCCATTTCCATTCGGCCGCGTAGTCGGCCGGGTCGAGCCTTTCGAGGTCGCCGTCGCCGACGGCATTCGACAGCATCACCGGCCTGAACAGCGCCAGCGCCGTTTTCCTGGGCTTTTCCGCTTTACCCTCCAGCCAGGCGAACAGCCCGATATAGGGCGGCGTCAGCCCGTGCCAGAGTTCCTCGATCTCGGCGATATCGACCTTGCCGAAATCGGCCAGTGCCTGCTTGGCCAGCCGCGCCGAGACGCCGATGCGCAGGCCGCCGGTGACCAGCTTTATGATGGCGAAGCGCGCCGACGTGCTGGCGCTGTCGAGCAGCCGGGCCAGCACCTGCGGCCCGTCGGAACGGCTCGCCGCCTGCAGCTTGGCCACCACCTCGGCCAGCGTCGGCTCGTGGTTCGCAACGTCGACCGGCGCTTGCGGCCAGACCAGCGACACGGTCTCGGCCAGGTCGCCGACATAGTCGTAGGAATAGCCGAACAGCACCGGATCCATGCGCTCGATCACCAGTGTGCGCAGCATCGCCGGCTTGACCGCGGCGATGGACAGATCGCCGGTAATGGCCGCCAGCGCCAGCCCGCGGTCCGGATCCTCGACGCTGCGGAAATAGTCGGTCAACAGCGTCAGCTTGCCGTTGCGCGACGGCGTCAGCACCAGCCGGTCGAGAAGCTCGGCGAAGCGGTTCATGGAAGGGGCGACGCCAATGAGAAAGGCTTGCCGCAGAGCGCCGTACCGGCGATTGCTGGATCCAAAAACACCATCAATCGCCCTCGTCCTCGTAGCCGACGAGATGCAGCGGCCTGGCGGCAATGCCTTCGAGTTCGCACCAGCGCACCAGAGCCTCCTCGCGGCCATGCGTTACCCAGATTTCTTCGGCGCCGGTCTCCTTGATCGTCGCCGTCAGCTCGTCCCAGTCGGAGTGATCGGAGATGATCAGCGGCAGCTCGACGCCGCCCTGCTTGGCGCGCTGGCGGATGCGCATCCAGCCTGAGGCGAAGCACGACATCGGATCGGGAAAACGCCGCGCCCAGCGATCGGCGAAGGCGGATGGCGGGCCGACGACGATGGCGCCGGCAAAGTCGCTTTTTTGGCCGGTCTCGACGGTCGCCGGTTCCAATGTGCCGAGATCGATGCCCTGGCTCTGGTAATATTCGCTGAGCTTGGCCAGCGCGCCGTGGATGTAGATCGGCTTTTCGTAGCCGGCATCGCGCAGCAGCCGCATGACGCGCTGCGCCTTGCCCAGCGCATAAGCGCCGACCAGATGCGTTCTCTCGGGAAACTGTTCGGTCGATTTCAGCAGCCGGGCGATCTCTTCGGAATCGGGCGGATGCCGAAACACCGGCAGGCCGAACGTCGCCTCGGTGATGAAGACATCGCATTTGAGCGGCTCGAACGGCTCGCAGGTCGCGTCCTTCTGGCGTTTATAGTCGCCGGACGCGACGATGCACGTGCCCTGGTGCGCGACCTTGATCTGGGCCGAGCCCAGCACATGGCCGGCCGGGTGAAAGCTGACGGTGACGCCGTCGAGCGCAATCGTCTCGCCGAGCACGGCGGCTTGCGTCGTTCCGGCAAAACTGTCGCCGTAGCGCAGCCCCATGATGTCGAGCGTCTGCTGCGTCGCCATCACCGAGCGGTGGCCGGAGCGGGCATGGTCGGAATGGCCATGTGTGATCAGCGCCCGGTTGACCGGCCGCACCGGGTCGATGAAGAAATCGCCGGGCGGGCAATACAGCCCTTCCGGCCGGGGATGAAGCAGGTCGCTGGCGCGCATGGCCCCAAGATAGGCGCTAATTCCGGCGCGGGAAGCCTGTTGTAAGTCACTGCTGACTCCAGCATAGAGCGCAAGCCGGCTGCAAACACCCGGCGGAACCCGATCGCATGAAACCGCTCCAGACCTCGTCCGGCGATTTGACCGCCGACCGCCGCGCCGACTATGCCGAAATGCTTTATGCATCCGGCGATCATGCGGCAGCGGCGGAATTGCTGCTCGGCGCGCTCGAACTGGCGCCGCAATGGCCAGCCGGCTGGTTCCGCCTCGGCGAGATGCAGGAAGCGGCGGGCGCGCGCGATCGTGCCGCGCAGGCCTGGACGACGGCGCTGCGGCTGGACCCGGCGGACAGGCTCGGCGCGGTGCTCAAGCTGCAATTGATCGGCAGGGCGGCGGCGGCCCAGGCGCCGCCCAGCGCCTTCGTCGAGACGCTGTACGACCACTATGCCGGGAGTTTCGAGGGTGAACTGGTCGACAGGCTCGGCTACCGTCTGCCCGAATGCCTCGACCGCGCCATCCGGGCAGCACGGCCGGGCCGGTTTTCGCTGGCGCTCGATCTCGGCTGCGGTACCGGCCTCATGGGCCAGAGGCTGCGGCCGATCGCCGACCGGCTGGAGGGTTACGACATCTCGGCCGGCATGCTGAGGCAGGCGCGCGCCAAAGGCGTCTACGATCTGCTCGTCAAGACGGACCTGCAGGACTTTTGCTATTCTGGCCCGAAAGCCGATCTGGTGACGGCGGCCGATGTGTTCATCTATGCCGGCGCGCTCGACAGGGTGGTGAACAAGATTGCCGGAATGCTTGCCGGCGGCGGTCTGTTTGCGTTCTCCGTCGAGACGCTCCCGAGCGGAGAATCGTCTGACAGCGCCGGCTTCGCCTTGCAGCCGTCGCGCCGCTACGCGCATTCGCAAGGCTATGTAGAGCGGGTTCTGGATGCCGACGGCTTTTCGATCCTGTCGCTGCAGGCAACGATCATCCGGCAGGATCGCCGCCAACCGGTCGAAGGGCTGGCCGTAGTGGCAAGCTCGCTTTCCGGCAGCGTAAAATCTGGCTAAGACTTCTGCCGCTGCGCATGAGAAGCCGCAGCTGCGAAAGACAAGGAGCACGTTCATGCGCTGGAACATGACGGTCTTGGCATCTTGCCTGGCGATGGCCGGCTGCGTCGGCAATTCGATGTCCGAACGGCAGGACGAAAACGTCCAGTCCTCGCTGCTATTTGACAAGGTGCCTTGCGATCAATTGCTGGCGCAACGAAACGGCCTGGCGCAGCAATATCATCTGCCGGTGGACGCCAAGCCGTCGTTCTCCAACCCGGCGACGGGCTTTGGCCCGTTCACGCCGGATATGCGCTCAAAAGCCAAACGCGACGCCGACCAGGCAAGCGGCAAGATCGACGCCATGAACCGGTCGATCAGCCGGCGCGAATGCGGCAAGCCGGCCAAACGGAACAAGCTCGGCCTGACCTGACCGGATCTTAATCCGCCACCTTCCACTGCTCGCGCGAGGCGCTGGCGGGATAGACGCCGAGGATGCGCATTTCGCGCGAGAAAAAGCGCAACTCGTCGAGTGCCAGCTTCACCAGCGGATCGTCGGGATGACCCTCGATATCGGCGTAGAACAGCGTCGCTGTAAACGCGCCGAGCTGGTAGCTTTCCAGCTTGGTCATGTTGATGCCGTTGGTGGCGAAGCCGCCCATCGCCTTGTAGAGCGCCGCCGGCACATTGCGGACGCGGAAGATGAAGGTCGTCATCATCCTGGCGTCGGCCGAGGGACGTTCAGCCCATTGCTTGTTCTTGGTCAGCACGACGAAGCGGGTGACGTTGCTGTCGGTGTCCTCGACATTCTCCTCGATGATGTCGAGCCCGTAGAGCGTTGAGGCCAGCGCCGGCGCCAGCGCCGCCATGGTGCGGTCCTTCATCGCGGCGACCATCTTGGCGGCGCCCGCGGTGTCGCCGGCCACCGTCGCCTTCCAGCCGTTCTTGCGGATGTATTTGCGGCATTGGCCGAGCGCGTGGATGTGGCTGTGCACGGTCCTGATCTCGTCGCGCCTGACGCCGGGCAGCACCATCAGCTGGAAGTGGATCGGCAGAAAGTATTCGCCGATGATGTGCAGCTTCGATTCCGGCAAGAGATGATGGATGTCGGCGACGCGGCCGGCAATGGTGTTCTCGATCGGGATCATCGCCAGATCGGCCTTGCCGGTCTCGACGGCGTTGAAGGCGTCCTCGAAGGTCGGGCACGGCAACGGCTCCATTGACGGGAACATGTTGCGGCAGGCGGTGTCGGAATTGGCGCCCGGCTCGCCCTGGAAGGATATTTTGTTGGTCTTTTCAGGCATGCGCGGAGTCTCGGGAATTGAGGGAATTTCTTAGTCGGAAAGGAGCGCCCTGGCGCGTTCGAGATCGTCCGGCGTGTCGACGCCAAGCGGCACCGACTGCACGATCTCCGCATCGATGCGCATGCCGGCCTCAAGCGCCCGCAACTGCTCCAGCCGCTCGCGGCGCTCCAGCGGCGACGGCCTCAGCGCAACGAAGCGTTCGAGCGCGGCGCGGCGATAGGCATAGAGGCCGATATGATGGTAGAGCGGGCCTTCGCCCCAAGGGGCGGTGGCGCGGGTGAAATAGAGCGCCCTGAGCCGCGTCGTCGAGAGTGGCGAGCCGACCAGCTTGACGACGTTCGGATTGGTCTTTTCCTCGTCGCGTACGATCTCGACGCAGAGCGTGGCGATATCCACCGCTGCGTTCTCGAAAGGCTTCAGCGCGGCGCCGATAACAAGGGGGTCGATGGTCGGCAGATCGCCCTGCACATTAACGATGGTCTCGACGCTGTTGCCAGGGTCGAGAATGGTCAGCGCTTCGAAGATGCGGTCGGAACCGGTTTCGTGGTCCGCCCGCGTCATCACCGCCTCGAAACCATGCGCGCGCACCGCCCCCGCAACGCCCTGCGTGTCGGTGGCGACGACGACCCGGCCGAGCCCGGCATCGGCAGCACGGCGAGCGACGTGGACGATCATCGGAGTGCCGGCAATGTCGGCCAGCGGCTTGCCCGGCAGGCGGGTCGAGGCCATGCGGGCCGGGATCAGGATGAGCGTGGACATGAGGCGGGCAGGGGCTCGAAAAAGAGGGGGACAAAAGTGGCAAAAGGTCTCACCGGCAGCGCCCTTATAGGTGTTGCAACGCCGGAGCAAAAGACCTAGTTTCCGCGCGATTTGACCGCCTCGCAGGGTGGTTCACGATACCGACGGACGGAGTGGACGGATCGGTCCGCCGGAAAAGGGAGCCTGGGGCGTATGGATTCCAACGAAGTCAACAAGCTGCTCGCCGGCTTTCTCGGCACCGTGTTCATCGTCTTTTCCGTTGGCATCGTGTCCGACGCGCTGTTCGCCTCGCCGGCGCCTGAAAAGCCCGGCTTCGCCATCGAGGCGACCGAGCCCGCCGAAGGCGGCCCGGCCGCTCCCGCCGCGGCCGTGAAGCCGATCGCCGAGCTGCTGACCACCGCCAACGCCGAAGCGGGCGCCGCCATCTTCAAGAAATGCCAGGCTTGCCACTCCGGCGAAAAGGGTGGCCCCAACAAGGTTGGGCCCGATCTCTGGGACATCGTCGACCGTCCGGTCGCCGAGCATGAGGGCTTTGCCTATTCGGCCGGCATGAAGGAGTTCTCCAAGGGCGGCAGCGAGAAGTGGACCTACGACAATCTCAACCACTTCATCACCTCGCCGAAGAAGTTCGTGAAGGGCACGGCGATGGGCTTCGCTGGCCTGCCGAAGGATGAGGACCGCGCCAACGTCATCGCCTATCTGCGCACGCTGTCGGACAATCCGAAGCCGCTGCCGGCGCCCGGCGCCTCGGCCGAAAACGCGCCCGCCAAGCCGGCCGAAGGTGCAGCCCCTGCCAAGCCGGCAGAAGGCGCGGCGCCAGCCGCCCCGGCGGCGCCCGCAAAATAACAAAACTGTAATGACATTATCCTTGAAAAAGCCGGGTTCAGCCCGGCTTTTTCGTTAGGAAAAATGCATATGCGACGACAAAGCCGCTCGGTTGCGGTTTTCAGCGCCGCCAAATGATCTAGATTGGGCCCCAGACGCTATGGTGACGGCGCTATATCGCGAAGAGGAGAACGCATGACGGTTGGCCGAGCGCGGACGCTTCTGAAATCGGTGCTGATGCTGGCTGCTTTTGCCGGCGGCCTGCAGGCGGCCTTCGCGGACGAATGGCGCACGACCTCGTCGCTGATCGGCGAATCCAAATACGGCGATAATTTCCAGCACTACGATTACGTCAATCCGGATGCACCGAAGGTCGGCACAGTGAACTCAGTGGTGCTCGGCACGTTCGACAGCTTCAATCCTTACATCGTGCAGGGTTCGCCGGCCGCCGGCTTCGCGCAGTTCGGCGGCGGCCTGCTCTACGACACGCTGATGGAGCAGGCGACGGATGAGGGCAGCGTCAACCATCCGCTGATCGCCGATGCCTACAAATACCCGGCCGACTATTCCTCGGCGACCTACCGGCTCGACCCGCGCGCCAAATGGCATGACGGCCAGCCGATCACCACCGACGACGTGATCTGGTCGTTCCAGGTGCTGAAGGCGAACAGCCCGATGTACAGCCGTTATTTCGAGAACGTCACCGACGCGGTTGCGATCTCCGATCGCGAGGTGGAGTTCCATTTCAACCAGAAGGGCAATCGGGAGTTACCTCAGATTCTCGGCGGTCTCGTCGTGCTGCCCAAGCACTGGTGGGAAGGCACCGACGCCAACGGCAAGAAGCGCGACGTCACAAAGCCGACGCAGGAGCCGCCGCTCGGCTCGGCCGCCTACAAGATCGCCAGCTTCAAGCCGGGGTCCGAAATCATCTGGCAGCGCGTGCCGGACTACTGGGCGGCCAAGCTGCCGGTGAAAGTTGGCCGTGAGAATTTCGACAGGCAGCGTTTCACCTATTTTCTCGACGACAATGCCGCCTGGCAGGCCTTCACCAAGGGCGGGCTGGACGACATCAAGCCGGAGAACAGTTCGAGGCGCTGGAACACGGCCTATGACTTCCCGGCGGTCAAGGCCGGCGACGTCATCAAGAAGGAATTCAAGACCGCGTCGCCCGAACCGATGCAGGCCTTCATGCTCAACACCAGGCGCCCGCTGTTTAGGGATCGCCTGGTGCGCGCCGCGCTGATGTATCCGTTCGATTTCGAGACGATGAACCGGACGCTGTTTTTTGGCTCCAACACCCGCACCAGCAGCTATTTCCAGGGCACTGAGCTGGCGTCGAGCGGCCTGCCGCAAGGCAAGGAACTGGAAATCCTCGAGCAGTACCGCGACAAGCTGCCGCCTGAAGTCTTCACCCAGGAATTCAAGCTGCCGGTCTACGACACCGCCCAGGCGGAGCGCAAATACCTGAAAACCGCGGTCGATCTGTTCGCCAAGGCAGGCTGGGTGATCAAAGGCGGCAAGATGGTCAACGCCAAGACCGGCGAACCGTTCAAGTTCGAAATCCTCGGCTGGAACGACACCGACCAGGTCATCGCCAGCCCCTACATCGCCAATCTGCGCAAGATCGGGGTCGACGCGACGCTGCGCCTCATCGATCAGACCCAGTATATCAACCGAGTCACTCACTTCGACTTTGACGTGGTCACTTCGATACTCGGGCAGTCGGACTCTCCCGGCAATGAACAGCGCGATTTCTGGAGTTCCAAGGCCGCCGATTCGCCGGGATCGCGCAATTACGCCGGCATCAAGAATCCGGTCGTCGATGCGCTGGTCGACCGGATCATCTATGCCACCGACCGCGACGATCTGGTTGCCGCCACCCATGCGCTCGACCGGGTGCTGTTGTGGAATTTCTACGTCGTGCCGCAATATTACCGTGCCGTGGTCTGGCTCGCCTACTGGAACAAGTTCGGCATGCCGGAGAAGCAGCCCGCCTATAGTGGCGTCGACCAGAATTCCTGGTGGGTCGATCCGGTCAAGGAAAAGGCGCTGGCGGCCAAATACAAGAGTGGCAATTGATGACGGCGCTGCCCCGTCGCGACTTCCTCGCCCTGGGCGGTGCCGCCGCCGCTGCGGCACTGCTGCCAGGCCGAGCTTTCGCCGCCATTCCGACCGGCGTGAAACTGCACGGGTTGTCGGCTTTTGGCGATCTCAAATACGGGCCGGATTTCACGCATTTCGACTATGTCAATCCGGACGCTCCCAAGGGCGGCCGGATGAATTTCGCCCCGCCGAACTCCACCCTCAATCAGAGCTTCCTGACTTTCAACACGCTGAACTCGCTGGTGTTGAAAGGGGATTCGCCGCCGCGCACCGAGCTCTGCTTCGATTCCCTGATGGCAAGGGCAGTCGATGAGCCGGATGCGGTCTACGGCCTGCTTGCCGAATCCGTCACCTTGTCGCAGGACCGCAACGGCTTCCGCTTCAGCCTGCGGCCACAAGCGCGCTTTCATGACGGCTCGCCGCTGACGGCTGAGGACGTTGTCTTCGCCTTGAACCTCTACAAAGACCGGGGACATCCGAACCTATCCCAAGCACTGCGGCATATGACGGATGCGGTCGCAATCGATCCGCTTACAGTCAGCCTTACCTTCAACGGCCAGCAGTCCGCGCAGAATATCCTCGCCATCGTCGTAATGCCGATCGTGTCCAAAGTTTTCTACACGGCCAATGATTTCGACGCCTCGACGATGACCCCACCGCTCAGTTCCGGACCGTACAGAGTGGGGCGGGTGGTGGCCGGGCAGACTGTCGAATATGAACGCGTCGCCGATTATTGGGGCCGCGATCTGGCCGTGAACCGCGGGCTTAATAATTTCGACCGTATCCGTATCGATTTCTACCTTGATCGCCAGGCAGCGTTTGAAGCGTTCAAGAAAGGGGATACGCATTTTCGCGAGGAGTTCACCGCGCGGGTATGGGCGACCGGCTACGACTTTCCAGCGCTGAAGGATGGCAGGGTCGTCAAACGCGAATTTCCCGGCGAGAAAACGCCATCCATGCAGGCTGTCGCACTCAATCAGCGCCGTCCGCAGTTCCGCGACATTCGCGTGAGACAGGCAATCGCCTATTGCTTCGACTTCGAATGGACCAGGCGGGTTCTGTTTTTCGACTCCTACGAGCGTTCGCAATCGAACTTCGAGCGGTCGGACTACAAGGCCAAGGGCCTACCCTCACCCCAGGAATTGAAACTGCTGGAGCCGTTTCGAGCCGAGTTGCCGCCGGAGACCTTCGGCGATCCGGTGATGCAACCCGTCTCCGACGGTTCGGGCCACGACCGCAAGCTGCTGCGCGAGGCTTCGAGACTGCTTGCCGAAGCCGGCTGGAAGCGAACGGGCAATTTCGTCGTCAATGACAAGGGCGACCGGCTGCGGGTGGAAATGCTGGCCGAGGACGATGGCCTCGTTCGCATCTTCCTTCCGTGGTCCGAGAATATGAAGGCGATCGGCATCGACGCTTCGGTCCGGCAGGTCGATTCGGCGCAGTTTGAAGCGCGGCAGAGCAATTTCGACTTCGACTTCAACATGCTCGCATGGTCGATCGGAGCGACGCCAACCGCCGATGGTTTGGAGATCCTCTATGCTTCCCGGATGGCGAAAACGCCGGGGATGCGCAACTATCCGGGTACGAAAAGCAAAGCCATCGACGCGCTGATCGAGGCAGCCGCCAAGGCGCAGAGCCGGATCGAACTCGTCACCGCGCTCAACGCGCTCGATCGGGTCTTGCGCGCGCGGCTAGACTGGATTCCAACATACCATCTGGCGAATCACCGGGCGGCCTTCTGGGACATGTTCGGCTTTCCCGCTCAAAAGCCGGATTACGACTTTCCGGTCGAGACGTCGTGGTGGTTCGACAAAGACAAGGCGGCAAAAATTGGCAAAGCCTGAATTTCTTGCGAGCGCTGGCGCCGCCCCTCACCTGCCTGCCGGCATACTCTCCCCGTATAGCGACGGGGAGAGGGGCGCCTTCATCGATGGTTTCGCCGACCATAAGCGTCGCTATAGAAGCGCCGAGACTACGGCCAGCCCCTTTCTCCCCGTCACTATACGGGGAGAAATGTCCGGCAGGGCAATGAGGGGCGGCACCGTCTTCGGCAATTGGCCTGGGGCGATTGCCTTAGGGGCACCTTCAGACACAATGGTCGTCCTCAAGGAGGGTAAAGCCTGATGGGCGCCTACATATTGCGCCGCATCCTTTTGATGATCCCGACCCTGTTCGGTATCATGGCGGTGTCATTTGCCGTCATCCAGTTTGCTCCAGGCGGGCCGGTCGAGCAGGTCATCGCCAGGCTGACCAACCAGGGCGGCAGCGATCGCCTCGGCGGCGGCGGCGGTGATGCCGGCGGCGCCAATGTCGATGTCGCCGGCGACGTCGGCTCGAAATACCGCGGCGCGCAAGGGCTCGATCCCGAATTCATCAAGAAGCTGGAGAAGCAGTTCGGCTTCGACAAGCCGCCGCTCGAGCGCTTCGGCATGATGCTGTGGAACTATCTCCGCTTCGATTTCGGCGACAGCTATTTCCGCGACATATCGGTGCTCGACCTGATCCTGGAAAAGATGCCGGTGTCGATCTCGATCGGGCTGTGGATCACGCTCTTGTCCTATCTGATCTCGATCCCGCTCGGCATCCGCAAGGCGGTCAAGGACGGCTCCACCTTCGACGTCTGGACCAGCGGCGTCGTCATCGTCGGCTACGCCATTCCTGGGTTCCTGTTCGGCATTTTGCTGATGGTGCTGTTTGCCGGCGGCTCGTTCTGGGACTGGTTTCCGCTGCGCGGCATCACCTCCGACAATTGGGACCAGCTGTCGTGGCCGGCGCGGATCGTCGACTATTTCTGGCATATGACCTTGCCGCTGACCGCGCTGGTATTATCGGCCTTCGCCACGACGACGCTTTTGACCAAGAATTCGTTCCTCGAGGAAATCCGCAAGCAATATGTGGTCACAGCCCGCGCCAAGGGCCTGTCGGAGCGGCAGGTGCTTTATGGCCACGTCTTCCGCAACGCCATGCTGATCGTCATCGCCGGTTTCCCCGGTGCCTTCATCTCGGCCTTCTTCACCGGCTCGCTGCTGATCGAGAACATATTTTCGCTCGACGGCCTCGGCCTGCTCGGCTTCAACTCGGTGGTGCAGCGCGACTATCCGGTAGTCTTCGCCAATCTCTACATATTCTCGCTGCTTGGCCTGTTCGTCGGGCTTTTGTCCGACCTGATCTATACCTGGGTCGATCCGCGCATCGATTTCGAGCGGAGAGACGTCTGATGGCGCGGACCATGGCCGAAACGGCGCCGGCTCGGATCGCGCGGCCCTTTCTGTCGCCGCTCAACCAGCGGCGCCTGCAGAACTTCAAGTCCAACCGGCGCGGCTACTGGTCGTTGTGGATATTCCTGTTCCTGTTCGTGCTGTCGCTGGTTTCGGAATTGGTCGCCAACGACAGGCCGATCATCGCCTCCTACAAGGGCGAGATCCTGTTTCCGGTCCTGGTCGCTTATCCCGAGGAGAAGTTCGGCGGCTTCTATGCCGTCACCGACTACCGCGATCCGGTGATCCAGGACGAGATCAACGCCAATGGCTGGATGGTCTGGCCGCCGGTGCGCTACTCCTACCAGACCGTCAACAACGCTATTCCCGAAGCAGCACCGACCAAGCCGTCCTGGCTCTACGACAAGAAGACGCGCTGCAACCAGTATCCGAAAGGCGAGGCAGACCCCAATTGCAACGTCGGCAACTGGAACTGGCTGGGCACCGACGACCAGGCCCGCGACGTGCTGGCGCGCGTCATCTACGGCTTCAGGGTATCGGTGCTGTTCGGCCTGATCCTGACCGCCGGCTCGGCGTTGATCGGCGTGGCGGCCGGCGCCTTGCAGGGCTATTTCGGCGGCTGGACCGACCTTCTGTTCCAGCGCTTCATCGAGATCTGGTCGGCAATACCGGTGCTGTATCTGCTCCTGATCGTCGCCGCCATCCTGCCGCCCGGCTTCTTCATCCTGCTTGGATTGATGCTGCTGTTCTCCTGGGTAGCGCTGGTCGGCGTGGTGCGGGCCGAGTTCCTGCGCGCCCGCAATTTCGAATATGTCAACGCGGCGCGCGCGCTCGGCGTCTCCAACATCACCATCATGTTCCGGCATCTGCTGCCCAATGCCATGGTGGCGACGCTGACCTTCCTGCCCTTCCTGCTCAGCGGCTCGATCTCGACGCTGACCTCGCTCGACTATCTCGGCTTTGGTCTGCCGCCCGGCGCCGCCTCGCTGGGTGAGTTGCTGAAGCAGGCACAGCGCAATCTCAACGCGCCCTGGCTCGGCATTTCCGGCTTCGTCGTCATCTCGCTGATGCTGTCACTGCTGGTCTTCGTCGGCGAGGCCACCCGCGACGCCTTCGATCCGCGCAAGACGTTCAGATGAGCGACACCCCGCTGCTCTCGGTCCAGGATCTCAGCGTCGCCTTCACGCAAGCCGGCGACCAGTCGATCGCCGTCGACCATATTTCCTTCGACCTTGCCAAGGGCGAGACGGTGGCGCTGGTCGGCGAATCCGGCTCCGGCAAGTCGGTCACCGCGCTGTCGGTGCTGAAGCTGCTGCCCTATCCGACCGCCAGCCACCCGTCGGGAAGGATACTGTTCCTCGGCGCCGACCTGCTTGCCGCCGACGAGAGAGACTTGCGCCGCGTGCGCGGCAACAAGATCACCATGATCTTCCAGGAGCCGATGACCTCGCTCAACCCGCTGCATACGATCGAGCAGCAGATCGTCGAGGTATTGAAGCTGCATCAGGGCCTGGGCGATCGCAAAGCCAAGGCGCGCACGCTGGAACTTCTGCACGAGGTCGGCATCCGCGAGCCGGAGAAGCGGCTTGACGCCTATCCGCACCAGCTTTCCGGCGGCCAGCGCCAGCGCGTCATGATCGCCATGTCGCTGGCCAACGAGCCTGAACTTTTGATCGCCGACGAGCCGACGACGGCGCTCGACGTCACCGTCCAGGCGCAGATCCTCGAGCTGCTCGCCGGCCTGAAAAGCCGCAAGAACATGTCGATGCTGTTCATCACCCACGACCTCGGCATCGTCAGGAAGATCGCCGACCGGGTCTGCGTGATGACCAAGGGCAAGATCGTCGAGACCGGCCCGACCAAGGAGATATTCGCCAATCCGCAGCACGCCTACACGCGGCATCTGCTTGCCGCCGAGCCGAAAGGCAAGCCGCCGGCGGCCAACCAGGCCGCCAAGCCGGTGATGGTCGGCAAGGATGTCAAGGTCTGGTTCCCGATCAAGAAGGGCTTCTTCCGGCGCACCGTCCACAATGTGAAGGCGGTCGACGGCATCGACGTCATCGTGCGGGCCGGTCAGACGCTTGGCGTCGTCGGCGAATCCGGCTCAGGCAAGACGACGCTCGGCCTGGCGCTGGCCAGGATGATCTCGTCGACCGGGACCATCCAGTTCAACGGACGCGGCATCGATCAGCTTTCCTTCAACGAAATGCGGCCGTTGCGGCGCGAGTTGCAGATCGTCTTCCAGGATCCGTTCGGTTCGCTCAGTCCGCGCATGTCGGTCGCCGAGATCATCGAGGAAGGGTTGAAGATCCATGAGCCGAAGCTGTCGCCTGATGCGCGCGACGAGCGTGTCGTCGACGTGCTGAAGGAAGTCGGCCTCGATCCGGCGACGCGCAACCGCTATCCGCACGAATTCTCCGGCGGCCAGCGCCAGCGCGTCGCCATCGCGCGCGCCATGGTGCTCAACCCGCGTTTCGTCATGCTGGACGAGCCGACCTCGGCGCTCGACATGAGCGTGCAGGCGCAGGTCGTCGACCTATTGCGCAGCCTGCAGGCCAAGCACGACCTCGCCTACCTCTTCATCAGCCACGATCTGAGGGTCATCCGCGCGCTCGCCAACGAAGTCATCGTCATGCGCAACGGCAGGATCGTCGAGGCCGGTCCTTCCGAACAGATTTTCGGCAAACCGCGGACCGACTATACAAAGGCGTTGATCTCGGCCGCCTTCAAGATCGAAACGGCGCCGGTCGGCATCGTCAGCGAGTAGATTTTCGCCAGAGATCATGCACAAAATCAAAACGCAGCCGCGCCTTGCGCGTCGGGACGCGAACGCTGTTGGTAAAAGGGAAAAACAATCCGCAATGGAAAAAGGCCGCATCCTGCTTGCCCTCACCGGTATTCATCCGCTGCGCTGGCGCGAACTGCTGTCGGCGGAGCGCGAGGTGGTGCTCGAGCCGAACGGCGCCGGCGATCCCTCGATCACCTATGCGGTGGTGTGGAAACAGCGGCCGAACCTGTTGTCGTCGCTGCCCAATCTGCGCGCCATCTTCTCGATCGGCGCCGGCGTCGACCACATCTTCGCCGATCCCACCTTGCCCGACGTACCGGTCGTCAAGGTGGTGGCCGACAACCTGACCCAGTACATGACCGAATACGTCGTCTGGCGGGTGCTCGACCACCATCGCCAAGGCATGCTCTACCGCGCCCAGCAGCAGAAGAAGATCTGGCATGAGCCGCAGCAGCGGCCGGCCAGCGACATCTCGGTCGGCATTATGGGGCTCGGCACGCTTGGCCGCGCGGCGGCATCGGTGCTGTTGTCGCTCGGCTTTCCCGTCAATGGCTGGTCGCGCAGCGATCGGCCGATGCAAGGTGTCTCGACTTACGCGGGCGAGGCCGGCCTGATCCCGTTCCTAAACGCCACCGACATCCTGGTGGTGCTGCTGCCGCTGACGCCACAGACGCACGGTATCATCAACCACGGCGTGCTGAAGGAGCTGCGGAAGCGCAACGGCCTCGGCGGCTCGGTGCTGATCAATGCCGGGCGCGGCAGGCTGCAGAAGGACGCCGACATTTTGCGCGCGCTGGACGACGGCACGCTGAAGGAAGCCAGCCTCGACGTTTTCGAGGTCGAGCCGCTGCCGAAGACCAGCCCGCTATGGAGCCACCCCAAAGTGTTCGTGACGCCGCACGCGGCGGCAACTTCCGATCCGGTCCACCTGGCGCCGATCATGCTGCGCCAGATGGACGCCTTCGAGCGCGGCGAAGCGCTGGAAAATGTAGTGGATCGCGACGCCGGGTATTAATTTTTTAGAGCGCCGCTTTCCAGTCTCAGCCCCAGCCGAGCGGCACGTAGTCGATCTCCATAAACGCCTCGACTTCCGGGATCCAGCGGTCGCGGACGAAGGCGACGTGGTCGGGATGGTCGTTGTAGCCGGAATAGGCCCGCTGATCGGCGAACTCCATCGAGAAGCCGAAGCGGTAGTCGTTCTTGGGACTGACCTGCCGCAACTGCTCGAAATGCGTGACGCCCTTTATCGCCGTGAGAATCCTCTTGGCGTCGGCGAGGAACCGTTTTTCCTCGAGCGAATGCGGCGGGTGTTTCAGCGTGAACACGACGGTGTGACGGATCATTTTCTGCTCCTGCGATGTCTTCGTGTCACGCGCTGTCGGCCCACGCGCGGATCAGGTTATAGGCGATCGCGCCTTTCGGCGGCGTCACCAGGCCGCCCGGATGCTCGCGGGCCAGCATCGAGAGCACCTCGTCGCGAAAGAACCAGCGGCAATCTTCCAGCTCGTTGAGGTCGGGCTGGATATCGTCATTGAGCGGTTCGCCGAAGCAGCCGATCATCAGCGAATAGGGGAACGGCCAGGGCTGGCTGGCGTGGTAGACGACGCGGCCGAGCCTGATGCCGGCTTCCTCCAGCGTTTCGCGGCGCACCGCCGCCTCGATCGTCTCGCCCGGCTCGATGAAACCGGCGAGCGCCGAATACATGCCGGGCCCGAAATGCCGGCCGCGGCCGAGCAGGCATTTTTCGCGTGTTGCCGTCAGCATGATCGCCACCGGGTCGGTGCGCGGAAAGTGCTCCGTACCGCAGGCCAGACAATGCCGCTTGTAACCGCCCGCCCGCATCTCGGCTTCGGTGCCGCATTTGCTGCAGAAGCGATGGCTGGCATGCCAGGCGAGCAGCGCCGCCCCTTGCGCCAGCGCGCCGGCGGCCGCTTCGTCGATCAGCCCCTGCATATAGACCGAGCGATAGTCGATCGCCTTGATCGTCTCGGGAAGCTGCTCGGGCTCGACCCCGGCCGGCACCGCCAGCACCGGGCCGCTTTCGGAAAAACCGAGCAGGACGCCGTTTTCGAGCGATGCTTCGAGCGGCCGGCATTCGGCCACGCCGAACCAGGGGTCGAATGCGCCTTGCGCAAGCTTCAGATAGAGCCGGCCGCCACGCATCAGCAAAAGCCGCGCCGAGGGATCGGCGAGTGCCTTTTCGACGGAATCGTCGGCGCGGTTTTCGGACTGCCGGTCGATAATGTTGCCGGCGAAGCCGACGAACTGGCTCGGCTCGCGCAAGGGCGCGTCAAACAGGCGAAAGCTCATGCAGACTCGGGAAGGTTCAAGGTGGACACGGGAGAGGCTTATAGCGCTGCCTTGATCTTTTCCGCAAACTTGCGAAGGTCGGAGCGCTGATAGGGCTCGCGCAGGCCGTGCCCCCACACCGGGCCAGGCCAGCCGGGATCGCCTTCCGAGCGCGCAATGACGTGTACATGCAGCTGGCGCACGATGTTGCCGAGTGCGCCGGTGTTGATCTTGGTGCAGCCGGTCACCCGCTTCAGCGCCAGCGCCACCATGTTGGTCTCGAAGGTCAGCATCGCCTGGTCCAGCGGCGTCATGTCGTGGATTTCCTCGATGCCCGGCCGCTGCGGCACCAGCAGCAGCCATGGCCAGCGGCGGTCGTTCATGACGCGCAATTCGCACAGGCCGAGCCACATCAGCTGTTCGCTGTCGGCTTCCAGCTGGGCGTCAAGCGTGAATCCGGCCTTGAGGCCCGGCAGCATCGGCGTTTCCCTCACTTTTTGACGTTTTTTGAACTCCATCGACGCTAGAGCGGCTTCCGAAGGGCCGCAAGGGGCCAGCAAGCAACATTGGCCGTCGCGGCGCTGATTGTGCGCGAAGAAGTGAGGCCCGGGCAAATTGCATCAGCTTGGCGCTGCCCCGCCGAGGCGACGATTTTGATCGCGGCCACATTTTGTTCTTGCTTTGTGCCGGCAGCTATGCTACTAATCTCGCTATGGTGATTATTCGCACCAACGACCCGCCCGCCGAGGCGGGTTTTTGGTTTCAGCTTTCGCCGTCGCTCAAGGCCCCTATCATCCGCACTTGCATTTCATCGCCGGATTGCCGATATGGAGGCTGGGAGGTTGGTGGTGGACGGTCCACTCGCCAACCGGGTCAGGTCCGGAAGGAAGCAGCCCTAACGAGCCCGGAACGGGTCATTGTTCCAGCCTCCCGCCTCTTCGCCTTTTGCCCCGACATTGACGGCGCCAAGCCGTGCGGGCGAAACTATGCGCAGGAATCGGCCGCCTCCAGTGGCAGCCCTTGGAGCTTAACGGGCGAATGAGCGAAGCCGGAAACGAGGCCGGGAAATTGGACAAGCCTGCCGCCTACCGCGTGTTGGCGCGCAAATACCGACCGTCGAATTTCTCCGAACTGATCGGCCAGGAGCCGATGGTCCGCACGTTGACCAATGCCTTTGCCACCGGCCGCATCGCCCAGGCCTGGATGCTGACCGGTGTGCGTGGCGTCGGCAAGACGACGACCGCGCGCATACTCGCGCGGGCTCTGAACTACAAAACATCGTCCGTCGACCAGCCGTCCGTCGACCTTGCCGTGCTCGGCGAGCATTGCCAGGCGATCATGGAAGGCCGGCATGTCGACGTCATCGAGATGGACGCCGCCTCGCATACCGGCATCGACGACATCAGGGACATCATCGAGCGCGTGCGCTACGCCCCGGTGTCGGCGCGCTACAAGGTCTACATCATCGACGAAGTGCACATGCTTTCCAACCAGGCCTTCAACGGCCTGCTGAAGACGCTGGAAGAGCCGCCGCCGCACGTCAAGTTCATCTTCGCCACCACCGAAATCCGCAAGGTGCCGATCACCGTCCTGTCGCGCTGCCAGCGTTTCGACCTCAGGCGCATCGATGCGGCAATGATCAAGGCCGACCTTGCCAGGATAGCCGGTCTGGAGGGCATCGAAGTCGAAGACGATGCGCTGGCGATGATCGCGCGCGCGGCCGAAGGCTCGATGCGCGATGCGCAGTCGATCCTCGACCAGGCGATCGCCCATGGCGGCGGCGCGGTCAGCGCCGAAGCGGTGCGTGCCATGCTCGGCCTTGCCGACCGTGCCCGCATCGTCGACCTGTTCGAACATGTCATGAAGGGCGACGTCGCCGCCGCACTTGCCGAATTCCGTGCCCAGTACGATACCGGCGCCGATCCTGCCGCGGTGCTGACCGACCTTGCCGAGTTCAACCATCTGGTCACCCGTCTGCGTTTCGTGCCGGCTGCCATCGACGACGCCTCGCTGTCCGAGGACGAGCGCCGGCGCGGCGCCGATTTCGCCAGCACGCTGTCGGTCAAGGTGCTGTCGCGGACGTGGCAGATGCTCTTAAAAGGTATTCCCGAGGTGCAGACCTCCAACCGCCCGGTCAGCGCCGCCGAGATGGTGCTGATCCGGCTGGCCCATGCCGCCGACCTGCCGACGCTGGACGAGGCGCTGAAATCGCTGGAGAACGGCGGTACACTGCCGGGCGCTGCGCCGCGCGTGAATGGCACGCCGGCAAGCCCCGGCCCGGCAAACCATGCGCCTGCAAGCGGTGGCGCCGTGGCGCAGGCGCTGATGCCGACGTCCAATGGCGGCGCCCAGACAATGCGCCTGGTCGAGACGATGCGCCTGGTCGAGGCCGAGCCCGTGCCGACCAACTTCGTTGCTCCGCCGGAGCCGGCGGTCGAGGCGTCGCCGGTGCCGGTGAAATCGCTGGCCGACATTATCGCCCTTGCCGACGCCCAGCGCGACATGGCCTTCAAGGTGCTGGTGAAGCGTTGCGTGCGCCTGGTGCGCATCGAGCCCGGTCGTATCGACGTCAGCCTGACCGACGATGCGCCGAAGATGTTGCTCAATGATTTGACCGCCAAGCTGCGCGCCTGGACGGGCCGCAACTGGCTGGTGTCGCTGTCGAAGGACGAGGGCGGCCAGACCTTGGCCGAGATGGAATCGACAAAGCGCGAAAACGCCTTCCTCGATGCCAAGAGCGACCCGACGGTCGCCGCCATCCTGGCGCGCTTTCCCGGTGCCAAGATCATCGACGTGCGCATTCCCGACGCGCCGGAAGCCGACGAGGCCGAAGTGCCGGTCGAGCCGCCGGCCGACGACGACGAAACCTGAACAACCAGGACCAGCTGCAAAGGACCGTGCGATGAAAGACCTTCTCGGCATGATGGGCAAGGCAAAGGAAATGCAGGCCAAGTTCCAGGCCATGCAGGATGAGATCGCCACGCTGGAAGCCACCGGGCAGGCCGGCGGCGGCCTGGTCAGCGTGACGCTGACCGGCAAATTCGAGATGAAGTCGCTGAAGATCGACCCGTCGCTGTTCAAGGAAGACGAGGTCGAGATTCTCGAGGACCTGCTTCTCGCTGCCCACAACGACGCCAGGACCAAGGTCGAGCAGATCATGCAGGAGAAGACCAGGGCGCTGACCGCGGGCCTACCGATCCCGCCGGGAATGAAACTGCCGTTCTAAGGTGTGTTGATATCCAGGTGATGCCGGCCTGCAAACGGCGGCTTCCTGCGCTTCCGGTGCTCACGAAACATACGCTCCGCTCCGGTTCTCGGAAGCCCGCCAACTGTGTCTATTGGGCAACTCCCCACACTTAATAACGCTTTAGCCATCTTTTTGCCTGAAAGTGTCTCATTCTTGCCGCAACCAGGGGCGGGCTGGCAGCAGAATTGAGGGGACACCTGTTGATCTCTACCCGATGGAAGACGCCGTTGCGGCTCGGCGTCGTTATCTCGCCGCTGTTTTTGGCCGCTTGCAGTCAGACCGCCTCGCACGGCATGTCCAGCCTGACCGATGCCATTACGCCGAGTTTCCTGAGCTCGCGCTCCTACAATTCCACGCCGAAGGAGAAGGAATGCCTGGAGCGGGCAATGTTCTTCGAGTCCAATCGGTCGAGCCGTGACGGCATGATTGCGGTCGGCACGGTGGTGATGAACCGGCTGCGGTCCGGCAATCACGGCAACACCATCTGCCAGGTCGTCGGCGAGCGCGGGCAGTTCGCGCCGGGCGTCATGACACGGCCGATGAATTCGAAGGCGATGCCCGACGTCGAGGAGGCCGCCGAGGCGGTGCTCAAGGGCGAGCGCAAAGCCAAGCTGAAGAACACCATGTATTTCCACACCGCCGGCCTGCGCTTCCCCTACAAGAACATGCACTACACCATGGTCGCGGGCGGCAATGCATTTTATGAAAAGCGCGGCCGCAACTGGCAGCCGCTGCCGGACGAACCGGTGGTCGCCATGGCCCAAGCCAAGCCGCAAGCGCCTGCCGCTCAGGCCATACTTGTCGCCTCGGCGGAGCCGGCTCGCGAGGTCAAGCCGACATTCGCCAAGGCAACCTATGTGACCGCCGCCGCATCGCTGCCGGCAAAGCAGACAAGGGTGACCGCCGGGATAGCAACCGCGGCGAGGGCGACACCGGAGAAGCCGATGCTTGTGGCGCTGCAAGAGCCAATGCAGGAGCCGGATGCGGCCCGTTTTGGCGGAACCGTGAGCGAGCGGCCTGTCACCTCCTTCCAGGCCGCGCCGGCAGAGCCGACAATGTCGTTCGAGGCGACGCCCGAGAACACCGACGCCATCGGCGCGATGATCGCCGGCCAGACCCGGCCGCTGGAAGAAAACTGAGGGCGGCAGCACTGGCCGCGACGTCGGCCTTCCCTTCTCCCCTTGTGGGAGAAGGTGGCCTCGCGGAGCGAGGTCGGATGAGGGGTGCTCCAGCTTGGCATCGACGGCGCTCCGGCCAACACCCCTCAACCGTCTTGGCGCTGCGCGCCAATCCACCTTCTCCCACAAGGGGAGAAGGGAAGAGCGGAGCCCCTGGCCGCTCAACTGTTCCAAAGCGTGCGGAAAAATCCTAAACCGGTGCGATGTCGAAGCGAATCGCCGGTCCCGAGATCGAACGCCTGATCCAGCTGCTGGCCAAGGTGCCGGGGCTCGGTCCGCGTTCGGCACGGCGCGCAGCACTCCACCTCATCAAGAAGAAGGAACAGCTGCTGGCGCCGCTCGCCGCCGCCATGGGCGAGGCGGTCGACAAGGTGCGCATCTGCTCGACCTGCGGCAATGTCGATACCTCAGATCCATGCATGATCTGCACCGACCCCCGCCGCGACCCCACTACACTCATCGTCGTCGAGGACGTGGCCGACCTTTGGGCGTTGGAGCGGGCGACAGCCATGAACGTGCGTTACCATGTGCTCGGCGGTACGCTGTCGCCGCTCGACGGCATTGGTCCTGATGAGCTAAACATCCGTTCGCTGGTCGATCGCGTCGCCGGTGGCGAAGTCAAGGAAGTGATCCTCGCCGTCAACGCCACTGTCGAGGGCCAGACCACCGCGCACTACCTCACCGACCAGCTTTCCGGCTTCGACATCAAGGTGACGCGCCTGGCGCACGGTGTTCCGGTCGGCGGCGAACTCGATTATCTCGACGAAGGTACGCTGGCCGCAGCACTGAAGTCGCGGACAGTGTTTTGAGGCGAGTTGCGGGGAGAGTGCTTCCGAGATGATTGCGTTCCGTCGCGCCCCCCTCTGTCCTGCCGGACATCTCCCCCTCAAGGGGGGAGATTGGCTGTCGCGCTGGCTTTCGCCAATCTTCAACGGTGCAAGGCTGGAGCAGAAATCGAAGCTGCCAATCTCCCCCCTGTTTGGACCGGAGACATCGCGAACAGGTGTGCGAGGACATCGCGAACAGTGCTCCATGCTATCTCTCGACGAGGTTGAGGTCGATGGTTTGGATTTTCTGAT